>DASWCW010000103.1:0-21074 GCA_036395835.1 Xanthobacteraceae bacterium | reverse complement strand
GAGAACCTACGCCGCCACGCGTGGACCGCGACAGAACGCGCCGCTCGTTGCTACCTTTATCGACCCGGTCGGAACGGTTGCCGTCGAGCGTGTGGCCAAAAGCTTTGGAATGTCGAAGGTCCAGCTTGCGGAGACCGTCGGACTAAAGGGCCAAGCACTATACAAGCCCAGCCGCATCCGCGCGCCGAAGACGCAAAGCCGCGTGAAGGAGATGCTGGAGATCATCAGCCTGATCTCGGAGTGGGCCGGCGGCAAGGACCAGGCGATGGCCTGGTATCGCGCACACCGAATTCCCGCCTTCGGCGGCCGCACTGCGGAAGCCCTGGTGAAATCCGGTAAGGCCGCGGCCGTCCGCAATTACCTGGATCACTTGGCGATGGGCGGCTTCGCTTGAGGTTTCGGGGAACGTGCTATCGGGCGCACGATCCCAAGTGGTCCTTCAAGCCGATGTCCGGCGAAGGTGCCGCCATCGACGGCGGGCGCTTCAACCCGAAGGGGATGGAAGCGCTTTATCTCGGTTTGACGATCGAGTGCGCAATCAGGGAGGCCAACCAGGGATTTGCGTTCAAGATCAATCCCTGCGTCCTTTGCTGCTACGACGTCGACTGCGACGACATCGCGGACTTGCGGACGGATGCCAGCCGGACCCGGCATGGCGTTACTCTCGCGGACCTGAACTGTCCCTGGGCCGCCGATCTCGCGGATGGCAGGGACCCGCCGTCCTGGGATGTTGCTCGACGGCTCATTGCCAAGGGTCGGGCCGGCATCCTGGTGCCCAGTTTTGCGCTCACAGCAACTCCGGAGGATCAGGTTCTCGTCTTGTGGCATTGGAGCGCCGCCCGGCCGCGTCAGGTCAGGGTCTTCGACCCGAGCGGCCGGCTTCCGAAAAATCAGCTTTCCTGGGATTAGATCGCGTGCACCAGTGTAAGTTTTAAATGAAAAAGTTTGCGCAATCGAAGGATGTTTTCTGGCGAAATGAACTGCCCTAAACCTTTGGTTTCGCTTCCTTGTTTGATGAACGCGGGAAGGTACTGCGGTGCCGGCGGTCAGAACTCGCGCAGCAGGCGCTCGATGTAATCGAGCTCGAGCTTCGGCCGCTCCGGGTCCGCGAAGCGCCGGCGCAGCTCCTCGAGGATGCGGCGCGCCCGCTGCACGTCGATCTCGCCCGGAACCTTCACGCTGAAATCGTCGCCGAGATCGTGGCCGCGCATCGGCCGGCCGAGCGGGTCGGTGTCTTGCTGCGCGCGCGCCGGGCCGTTGCGGCCGGCCTGTCCGGGACCGCGGCCGGGCCCCTGCTGCATCTGCTGGGCCATGCCTTGCGCGCCCTTGCGCAAGGCTTCGAGCGCGCGGCCCTGGGAATCCACCGCGCCGTCGGCATTCTCCTCGCCGAGCGCGCCCTCGGCATCGCGCATGGCTTCTTCCGCCCGTCCGAGCGCATCGTCCATGCCCTGGCCCTGCTGACCTTGTTGGCCTTGTTGGCCTTGCTGGCCCTGGCCTTGCTGACCGAGCTCGCCGCGCCGGCGCAGCTCGTCGAGCAGCTTCTTGAGCTGTCCGCGCAGCGCCTGCTGATTCTTCTGCAAATCGCCGAACTCGTTGCCCGGCTTCTGGTCGCCCTGCTGGCCCTGCTCCTTCTGCTCGCCCTGCTGCCCGCGCCGGCCGCGCGGCTGGCGCTCGCCGCGGCGCGACTCCTGGCCCTGCCGGAACGTGCGGTCGCGCAATTGCTGCTGCTGGCGGATCATGTCGCCGAGCTCGTCGAGCGCCGACATGTCGTCGTCCTGGCCGCCAGGCTGCGCCATCTGCAGGTTCTCGAGCATGGATTGGAGCTCCTGCAGCAGCTGGCGCGCGGCGTCCTTGGCGCCGGAGCGCGCCAGATTCTCGATCCGGTCGAGCAGGTTCTTGAGATCCTGGGGCCGGAGCACGCGCGTGTTGGGATCGAGCGGACGCGCGAGCTGCTGCGGATTGTTCTTGAGCTGCTCGGCCATCGCCTGCAGGAACTTGTCGAGCGCCGCGCGCAGCTCCTCGGTCAGCTTCTTGATCTCCTCGTCGTTGGCGCCGCGCTCGAGCGCCTGGCGCAGCGCATCCTGGGCGGCGCGCAGCGCCTGCTCGGCTTCCGAAATATTGCCGTCCTCGATCGCGGTCGCCATCGCCCACAGCCGCCCTACGACGTCGCGAAGCGCGTCGTCGGTGCGGGCATGCTCGAGCTGCCAATAGATCGCGCGCAGCCCGAGATAGACGCCGGACTCCGGAATGAAACGTTCCGGCGCGATGCTGAGCGCGTCGATCGCACGCAGCACGCGCTGCCGCGCATCGGCGTCGAGCGCGAGATTGCGCCGCTGCTCGACCAGGGCCTTGGCCAGCGGCTTGAAGAAGGTGCGCTCCGGCAGCCGCAGCTCGCGCGGCGCGCTGCTGCCCTCGTTGCCGGCCTCGTCGCGCGCGGTCAGAATCATGACGACATCGGTTCCGGCCCACGGGTGGTCGGCAAGCTCCTTCGTGGTCTGGCCGACGCCGTTGCGCGTCCGCGCCTGCGGCAGCGACAGGGCGAAATCCGGCGGACCGAACAGCGCACGCCCGCGCTGCCGCGCATCATTGGCTTGCTTGGGCGCGAAGGTCGCGAGCGCCGACACCACGCCGTAGTCGTCCTCCAGCCGATAGACGAGATGCAGTCCGCCGCGCGCCTGGGCCTCGGGGTCCTTGACGAGCGCGATCGTCGGCGGGCGGTCGGGAACGGCCCGGAACGTCCAGGTGATATCCTCGCTCAGCGCCCCGTGCACGGTCGCGGTGCCGCTGTCCTTGATCGTGAACCGCCGCTCGTCGGTGCCGGCCGGCACTCGCGCCTTGGCGTCGCCGCCACCCTCGGCGAGCCCGCCGCCGGTCGAGACTTCCAATCCGGCCGAGCTCGTCGCGCGCACCACCAGCACGCTGCCAGCCGGCACCTCGAGGGCACCGGCGGCCTGCACCGGCTCGCCGCCGCGAACGCCCGGCAGGATCAGCGGCGGCCTTGCCGTATAGGCTGGCGGGGTGACCCAGGCATCGATGCGGAAATTGGCGTGCGGCACCACGCCGGCCCAATCGAACGCGGCGAGGAAGCGTTTGCCGCGCTCGCTGCCTGCCGCGAAGAAGGTGGCAACCAGCAGCACGGCGACCAGCGCCCGTAACGCGATCGGATCCTGCGCGGCAAGTCCGGGCGTCGGCAGGCCCGCCCTGAAGGCGCGCACCGCCCGCCGCGCGCGCTCGACGTGCGCCTGCCACAGCGCCTGCGCGACATGGTCGTTCTGGTCGGTCGCGAGCTCGTCGGCAACGGCGGTTGCCGGCCGATGGGCGAGCCCGCTCACCCGATCCAAGCGCCGCAGCCCGTCCGCGTCGCGAGGCAGCCGGAATCGGAACAGCGGCACGGCGGAAATCGCGATGAGGAGCAGCAGGCCGAACAGAATGATTGCGCGCGCGAGCGGCGGCAGGATCAGCCACGCCCCGGTCCAGGACACCGCGATGAAGAAGCCGACGGCGGTCAGGACCGATGCGAGCGCCGGCCACAACCGCTCCCACAGGATCGCCCAATACGCGCGCGACAAGGCGCGCTTGAGCATGCCTCGCGCCGCCGCATCGCCGCCGGGAGCTGCGACCCTTTCGTCGGGGCGAGGCATCGATGGTTTCTCGGGCGCCAAAGGTCCTCCGGGCGGATCACGCGAATCTAGACTTTAGCATTCATGCCGGCAATTTTCTCGCGGCAACAGCCGGTAAAGTGACTTTGATGCGCCCCGGTTCCCCGGTTCCGGCCAAAATCCGGGAACCGCAAGCGCTTGGCCGGAAATGACAATCCGGCGCGGCGCGACGACGGGGTCTTCACCCGGATCCATGGGCCGCAAGCCAGGGCGGCAGGCGGTCGAGCGCGATCAATTGCTCGACCTCGAGCCGCGGGCGAACGAGCGCCCATTGCTTGCCGCGAACGAGCACTTCGGGCACGAGCGGGCGCGTGTTGTAGGTTCCTGCTTGCACCGCCCCATAGGCGCCCGTCGACATCAGCGCGAGAAGATCGCCGGCGCTAGGCTCCGCAAGCTCGCGCCGGCGCGCGAGGAAGTCGCCGGATTCGCACAACGGGCCGACCACGTCGGCGAGGATGCGCGTGCCGGAATTGCGCTCGGCCACGGAGCGCACCTCGTGATGCGCCTCATAGAGCGTCGGACGCACGAGATCGTTCATGCCCGCGTCGACCACCACGAAGGTCTTGGTCTCGCCGCGCTTCACGTAGAGCACCCGCGTCGCCAGGATTCCGGCGTTGCCGACCAACAGCCGTCCCGGCTCCAGGATCAGCCGGCAGTCGAGCCCGCGGATCGCGCGCTTGACCACGTCCGCATAGGCGTCGGGATGCGGCGGCGGCTCGTTGTCCTCGCGATACGGAATGCCGAGCCCGCCGCCGACGTCGATGTGATCGATGCGGTGGCCGTCGGCGCGCAGCAGGCGCACGAAATCCGACAGCAGCGCGAACGCCTGCGCGAACGGCTCGAGCGCGGTGATCTGGCTGCCGATGTGCATGTCGACGCCCGCCACGCGCACGCCGGGCAGCTTGGCGGCGAGCGCATACACCTCGCGCGCGCGGCTGATCGGAATCCCGAACTGGTTCTCGGCCCTGCCGGTCGAAATCTTGGCATGGGTGCGCGGGTCGATATCGGGATTGACGCGGATCGAAATGGCGATGGTTCGGCGTTTCGCCGCGGCAATTTCGGCGAGCAGGGTGAGCTCGGGCTGGGATTCGACATTGACGCAGAGGATGCCTTCCTCGACCGCAAGCGCGAGCTCTCGCGCACTCTTGCCGACCCCGGAGAACATGATGCGGTCGGGCGGAATGCCCGCAAGCCGCGCCCGCTTGAGCTCGCCTTCGGACACGACGTCGGCGCCCGCGCCCAGCCGCGCCAGCGTGGCGACGACGGCCTGGTTCGAATTCGCTTTCATGGCGTAGCAGATCAGCGATGGCACGTCCGCGAATGCGCCGGCGAACACCCGGTAATGGCGCTCGATCGTCGCGGTCGAATAGCAATAGAACGGCGTGCCGACCGCCTCGGCCAAGGCGGCGATGCTCACCCCCTCGGCGTGGAGCACGCCGTCGCGATAGGCGAAATGGTGCATCTCGGGTTCAGTCGAGCAGCGCGTCGATCGGAAGCCGTTTCTTCTTGCCCGGAGGGGCGACCGGGCGGCCATCGGGCCCGACCTCCGGAGCCTCGGCGGCGGCGGCCGCGGCCCCTGGCGGCTGATTGATCGCGGCGCTGGGCGGCAGATCGAGCGGTCCCTTGCGCCCGCAGCCGGAGAGCCCGAGCACGAGAATGCCCAGCACCACAAGCGGCAGGCTGCGAATGGACCGGATCACGAGCGCTCCCCTCGACGCGGCGCAACATAGCAGAATCGGCCTGCCATACGCGAGCCCTTTGGCTTTTCGGTGACGGTCATGCCCGCTCTTTATCGAGCTTCTTGAGCCATTTCCGCGCTTCCCGCCGCACGTTGACGGGCGCCGTGCCGCCAAAGCTCGTGCGGCTCTTGACCGAGCGCTCCGCCGTGAGCAGCGCCAAGGCATCCTCTTCGATGCGCGGTTCGATGGCCTGCATCGAGGCCAGCGGAAAGCGGTGGAGCGGCACCCCGCCGCTTTCCGCCGCCGCCACGATCCGGCCGGTGACATGGTGCGCTTCCCGGAACGGCAGTCCCTTGCGCACCAGCCAATCGGCGAGATCGGTCGCGGTCGAATAGCCGGCGGCTGCGGCCTTCTTCATGCGAGCCATGTCGGGCTCCATGTCGCGCACCATTCCGGCCATGGCGGCAACCGAGAGCTCGAGCGCGGCGAGCGCATCGATCGTGGCTGCCTTATCCTCCTGCATATCCTTCTGATACGCGAGCGGCAGGCCCTTCATGACCGCGAGCAGCGCGGTAAGCGCCCCGATGATCCGCCCGGCCTTGGCTCGCACCAGCTCCGCCGCGTCGGGATTGCGCTTCTGCGGCATGATCGAGGACCCGGTGGTGAACTTGTCCGACAGCGCCAGCAATCCCGTCAGCGGTGAAGTGAAGATCACGATCTCCTCGGCGAGGCGCGACAGGTGCACGGCCGCGATCGCCGCCGCCGCCAGGGTTTCCAGCACGAAGTCGCGGTCGGCAACGGCATCGATGGAATTCGCCGTCGGTCGATCGAAGCCCAGCGCGGCCGCGGTCATGTCGCGGTCGATCGGAAGCGAGGTGCCGGCGAGCGCCGCCGCGCCGAGCGGGCACTCGTTGAGCCTCGTGCGCGCGTCTGCGAACCGGCCGCGGTCGCGGCCCGCCATTTCCACATAGGCGAGCAGATAATGGCCGAAGGTCACCGGCTGCGCCGTCTGCATGTGGGTCAACCCCGGCATCAGGGTGCCGGCGTGGTCGAGCGCTTTGGTCGCGAGTGCCCGCTGGTAGTCGGCGAGCGCGGCGTCCAATCGCCCGATCGCTTCGCGGACCCAGAGCTTGAAATCGGTTGCGATCTGGTCGTTGCGCGAGCGCGCGGCGTGCAGCCTGCCCGCCGCCGGCCCGATCAGCTCCTCGAGCCGCGCTTCGACGTGGGTATGAATGTCCTCCAGCGCGCGCTCGAAGGAGAACTTGCCGCTCTCGATCTCCGCCAGGATCGTGTCGAGGCCTTGCGCGATCTTGCCGGCATCTTCGCCGGAGAGGATGCCTTGCTGCGCCAGCATTTCGGCGTGCGCCTTGGACGCCGCGATGTCCTGGGCATAGAGCACGCGGTCGACGCCGATCGAAGCGTTGATTTCTTCCATGATAGCATCGGGCTCCGAGCCGAACCGGCCGCCCCACATCTTGTTGCTCATGGCTCGTCCATTTATAGGCTGTGCCGATGACCGATCGACGCGATGAAGAACGGCCCGCGCGCCTCCCTCGGCTGTCTCTCGTGGCGCTCGCCGCGGCGGCCGCGGCCGGGCTCGCGGCGGTATACGGGATGGGCGGCTTTGGGCGCAATGACGTCGAGGCGGCCTGCCGCCCGGCGCTGGAGACGGTGCGGCGCATCGCGCCGCTGGCGCGCGGCGAAGTCGCCGCGGTCGCGGTCGCGCGAGAGCCGCGCCGTGTTCCGGATCTGGCGTTCTTCGACGGCTCGGGAAACCAGAAGACGCTCGGCGAATGGCGCGGCCGGGCGGTGCTGCTCAACCTGTGGGCCACTTGGTGCGTGCCCTGCCGCAAGGAGATGCCGGCGCTCGACGGCTTGCAGGTACGGCTCGGCGGCCCGGGCTTCCAGGTCGTCGCGATCAACATCGACACGCGCGACGCGGAGAAGCCCAAAGCCTGGCTGCGCGAGACCGGCGTCGAGCATCTGGCCTATTACGCCGACCCGAGCGCCAAGGTGTTCCAGGATCTCAAAGCCGCGGGCTGGGCATTCGGCATGCCGACCACGCTCCTCGTCGACCCGCAGGGTTGCGAGCTCGGCATGCTTGCCGGCCCGGCCGAATGGTCGAGCGAGGACGCCCTGAAGCTGGTGAGCGCGATAATCGCGGGGTAGCCCGGATCAAGTGCCCGCGGAGCGGGCGCGCAATCCGGGATCGGATTATCTCGGGACCCCGGATTTCGCTTCGCTGCATCCGGGCTACGGATTTGGCCAGGAACGGCGACGTACCTACCGGGTCGGCACCGGCTTTTCGCCGCGATAATCGTAGAACCCGCGCTGCGTCTTGCGGCCGAGCCAGCCGGCCTCGACGTATTTCACCAGCAGCGGGCAGGGCCGGTACTTGGAATCGGCAAGGCCCTCGTGCAGCACCTGCATCACCGCGAGACAGGTATCGAGGCCGATGAAGTCCGCGAGCTGCAGCGGGCCCATGGGATGATGAGCGCCCAGCCGCATCGCGGTGTCGATCGCCTCGACCGTGCCCACGCCTTCGTACAGCGTATAGATCGCCTCGTTGATCATCGGCAGCAGGATGCGGTTGACGATGAACGCCGGAAAGTCCTCGGCGACCGCCGGGATCTTGCCGAGCTTCATCACGAACGCCTTCGTGGTCTCGAACGTGGTGTCGGCGGTAGCGATGCCGCGCACCAGCTCGACCAGCTCCATCAGCGGCACCGGGTTCATGAAATGGATGCCGATGAACTTTTCCGGCCGGTCGGTGGTGGAGGCAAGCCGGGTGATCGAGATCGAGGAGGTATTGCTGCCGAGAATCGCCTCCGGCTTGAGCGAGGGGCAGAGCTCGGCGAAGATCCTGACCTTGACGTCCTCCTTCTCCGCGGCGGTCTCGATCACCAGATCGCAATCGCCGAGCGCGTCGAGCTTCTCCGCCGGGGTGATCCGCCCCAGCGCGGCCTTGCGATCCTCCTCGCTGATCAGGTTCTTGCCGACCTGCCGCGCCATGTTGCCGTTGATCGTGGCCAGGCTCGACTTGACCCGGTCCGGCGAAATGTCGTTCAGCAGCACCGAAAAACCCGATAGTGCGCACACATGGGCAATGCCATTGCCCATCTGACCGGCACCGATCACGCCGACCTTGCGAATATCGAGCTGCATTACGTTGGTCCTGGTCGATTCCGGCGGGCGAGCGTCCATCCTGGCCATCTTCGGATTCTGGCGTCTCTCTTTACGACGATCCGCCTCTCTCTACGACGATCCGCGCCTGGACACCACAGCGGTGGCTCACGTGCTTCGCTTGCCGAGTTCCTCGGCGAGCTCCGGCAGCACCTTGAACAGATCGGCGACCAGGCCGTAATCCGCGACCTGAAAGATCGGAGCCTCTTCGTCCTTGTTGATGGCGACGATCACCTTGGAATCCTTCATTCCGGCGAGATGCTGGATCGCGCCGGAGATGCCGACCGCGATGTAGAGCTCGGGCGCGACCACCTTGCCGGTCTGGCCCACCTGCCAATCGTTGGGAGCGTAGCCGGCATCCACCGCAGCCCGCGAGGCGCCGATCGCAGCGCCGAGCTTGTCGGCCACGGGCTCGATGTATTTGGTGAAATTCTCGCGGCTCTGCATGGCGCGGCCGCCGGAGATCACGATCTTCGCTCCGGTCAATTCCGGGCGATCCGATTTCGACAATTCCTCGCCGACGAAGCTGGAGATCGCGGGGTTGGCGGGCACGGCAACCGTTTCGATCGGCACCGATCCGTCCGTCGCGGTCGCCTGGAACGCGGCGGTTCGCACCGTGAGCACCTTCTTGGCCTCGCGCGAGCGCACCGTCTGGATGGCGTTGCCGGCGTAGATCGGCCGTTCGAACGTGTCCGGCGCCACCACTTTGATGACGTCGGAGATTTGCATCACGTCGAGCAGCGCGGCGACCCGCGGCATCACGTTCTTGCCGGTGGTGGTCGCGGGCGCGACGATCGCATCGTAGGGACCGGCAAGCGACACGATCAGCGCCGCGGTCGGCTCGGCGAGCCGATGCTCGAGACTGGCGTCCTCCGCCAGCAGCACTTTGGCGATCCCGGCGAGTTTCGCTGCCTGCTCGGCAACGCTGCGGCAATCCTTGCCGGCGACGAGAACGTCGATCTCTCCGCCCAGCTCCCGCGCGGCCGTCAGCGCTTTTTGCGTAGCGTCGAACAGCCGCTTGTTGTCGTGCTTGGCGAGAAGCAGCGTCTTCATCGCGCGTCTCCGTCCGACGGCCTCACAGCACGCCGGCTTCGTTCTTGAGCTTGCTGACCAGCTCGGCGACCGAACCGACTTTGATGCCGCCCTTGCGGCCGGGCGGCTCCGACGTTTTCACGACTTCCAGCCGCGGCTTGACATCGACGCCGTAGGCGTCGGGCGTCTTGTCGGCGATCGGCTTCTTCTTGGCCTTCATGATGTTGGGAAGGCTCGCGTAGCGCGGCTCGTTGAGCCTGAGATCGGTGGTGACGATCGCCGGCGATTTGAGCTTCACGGTCTGCAGCCCACCGTCGACCTCCCTGGTCACCAGCAACTCGGAGCCTTCGATCACCAGTTTGGACGCGAAGGTGCCTTGCGGCCAGCCGAGCAAGGCGGCGAGCATTTGTCCGGTCTGGTTGCAATCGTCGTCGATCGCCTGCTTGCCCAGGATCACCAGGTCGGGTTTTTCCTCGTCCACGATCCCCTTGAGGATCTTGGCGACCGCGAGCGGCTCCGGGCTGGTTTCGGTCTTGACCAGGATGCCGCGGTCGGCCCCCATGGCAAGCGCGGTCCGAATGGTCTCGGCGGCCTGCTGCGGGCCGATCGAGACGCAGACGATCTCGGTTGCCTTGCCCTGTTCCTTGAGCCGGATCGCCTCCTCGACGGCGATCTCGTCGAACGGGTTCATCGACATCTTGACGTTGGCGAGCTCGACCCCCGAGCCGTCCGCCTTGACCCGGACCTTCACGTTGAAATCGACGACGCGTTTTACTGGGACGAGGAGCTTCATGAACATCCGCTCGACTGGCACCGGCAAAGGCCTGAAATTCTGTTGATCGCTCAAAGGCGGGGCACCCTAAAGGCCGCCGCCTGAAAGTGTCAACTTTCCGCCGCCCGCCTGGGTTTCGCAGGCCTAGCGGTTCTGGCCCGGCACCCAGAGCACGTCGCGCGCTCCCTTGTCGTTGCAATAACGGCTGGCCACGAACAACAGATCGGACAGCCGATTGATATATTTGCGCACCGCCGCGGAGACGCTTTCACCGGGCTGATCGGCGAGCTCGACGATCAGCCGTTCGGCGCGGCGAGCGACCGTGCGTGCGAGATGCAGGTAGGCTGCGGCCGCATCACCGCCGGGGAGCACGAACGAGCGCAGCGGCTTTAGCTCGGCGTTGAGCCGATCGATCTCGCGCTCGAGCCGCTCGCTCTGGGCGTCGACGATGGCGAGGCGCGCGCCGCCCGGACCCTTGCCCACGTCCGGCGTGCTGAGATCCGCGCCGAGATCGAACAAGTCGTTCTGGATCCGCCCCAGCATGGCGTCGATTTCCGCATCCGTGCCGGTGCGGAGGCGGGCGAGGCCGATCACCGCGTTGAGCTCGTCGACGGTGCCGTAGGCCGTGACCCGCAGATCGTATTTGCGCCGCCGCTCGCCGCTGCCGAGCGCGGTGGTGCCGTCGTCGCCGGTTCGCGTATAGATGCGGTTCAGGACGACCATATCGTCCTCGCCCGCGCCTTGCCGAGGTTCAACGGCCCAGCGCCCATATCGTCACCATGATGATCAAGATAGCGATCGCCTGCAGCAGCACGCGCCAGCGCATCAGCCGCTGCGACTTGTGCGGCGAGCCGCCCTGCATCGTGTTCCAAAGCCCCAGGAGGAGCACGACGGCAACCGCGCCGATCGCGATCGGCACAATGAGATGCGAGAGCAGGTCGGACATGCATGCCTCTTAGCACCGCGGCGCCGCAGTGGCCATCACGCGAGCTCGGGCGCTCCAGGGGATCGCGACCCCTCCCGGCTCGCGACGACGCTTGCCGACCTCCTCCTTTCCGGAGGAGGTAAAGCGCGCAAGCGGCTCCGCACGTGCACCTCAATTCCCGCGATCGAGCAGCCGGCGCGCGATCACCTGCGCCTGGATTTCCGCCGCGCCTTCGAAGATGTTGAGGATGCGCGCGTCGCACAGCACGCGCGAGACCGGATATTCCAGCGCGAAGCCGTTGCCGCCGTGGATCTGCACCGCGTTGTCGGCGGCCGCCCAGGCGACGCGCGCGGCGAGCAGCTTCGCCATGCCGGCCTCGAGATCGCAGCGCCGGCCGGAATCCTTCTGGCGTGCCGCGTAATAGGTGATCTGACGGGCCAGCATCAGCTCGGCCGCCATCATGGCGAGCTTGTCGGCCACGCGCGGAAACCGGATCAGCGGCTCGCCGAACTGCGCCCGTTCCTCGGCGTAGCGCAGCGCAAGCTCCATCGCCGATTGCGCCACTCCGACCGCGCGCGCCGCCGTCTGGATGCGCGCCGATTCGAAGGTCTGCATCAGCTGCTTGAACCCCTCGCCCTCGACGCCGCCCAGCAGATTTTCGGCTTCGACTTCGAAGCCGTCGAAGCCGATCTCGTATTCCTTCATGCCGCGATAGCCGATGACCTCGATCTCGGTGCCCGACATTCCCGGCGCCGGAAACGGATCTTCGTCGCTGCCGCGGGGCTTTTCCGCCAGCAGCATGGAGAGCCCGCGATAGCCCGGCTCGTCGGGATTGGTGCGCACCAGGAGCGTCATCAGATCGGCGCGCACCGGGTGCGTGATCCAGGTCTTGCTGCCGTGGACCTTGTAGACGGCCCCCGCCCGCACCGCGCGCGTCTTGAGCGAAGCAAGGTCGGACCCGACGTTGGGCTCGGTGAAGACCGCGGTCGGCAGCACTTGGCCCGAGGCGATCTTCGGCAGCCACTTGCGCTTCTGCTCCTCGGTGCCGCCGCCGAGAATGAGTTCCGCCGCGATTTCGGACCGCGTGCCGAGCGAGCCCACGCCGATATAGCCCCGCGACAATTCCTCGGAGACCACGCACATCGACTCCTTGCCGAGCCCCATCCCGCCGTATTCCTCCGGAATGGTCAGACCGAACACGCCGAGCTCTGCCATGCGGGCGATGATTTCGAGGGGGATATAGCGGTTCGACAAGTGCCAGGCGTGGGCATGGGGCACGACCTCGCTCTCGGTGAACTTCCGCATTTCCTCGCGGATCGCTTCCAGCGTGTCGTCGAGCCCATGATCGAGCACGAGCGAACCGCCGCCCCGCATCAGCTCGACGAGGCGCGCGCGGTTGCGCGGGTTGTTGCCGTCCGCGAGCAACAGCTCGATCCTCGGCGTCACGCGCGCCGCCACTTGCGCGGCCTTCAACCCGAGATCGGCCGGCCTGACGATCTCGCCCTGGCTGATCGGGATGCCGCCGATGGCCTGCGCGAGGTACTCGCCGACGCCCACGCGGACCGCCAGGGCCTCCAGCTCGCCCAATCGTCCGGCATCGCGCATGCGCTCCGCGTAGGCTGCGAGCTGGCGCACCGCCTCGACATAGGTGGCAAGCCAGGCGAGGCCATGGGTGGCGCGCTGCTCGCGGTCCAGGATCCGGCTCGACACGTGCCCGCCCGGCGACACCCTCGCGCGCACCGCCAGCGTGGCGTCGGCGAGCAGCGCCTCGAGCGCCGCCGTCGCATCACGGGCCATTTCCACCAGATCGGCGGCGGTATCGGTGCGCGCATCGGGTAGAGACATCGTACTTCCGTCGGAATTGGCGGCGCCGCGGCGGCACGGGAGTGTACGCCACGCCAAACTACGCGTGCACCGCACCAAAGCAAACCCTTTCACTGCCCATTGGTGCCGGATCCGGCCCGAGACGCGGCCCTTGCCAAGCGCGCGCCGATTGGCGATTGGAGGGGTCTTGCCCGGCCGAGGGTTTTCCGTGGGGTTCCTGCGCCACATCTACCGCGTCCTGATCGACGCCTTCTGGCTCTTTCTCGACGACGACGGCTGGGCGATCGCGAGCCACATCGCGCTCTCCGCGCTGATGGCGCTATTCCCGTTTCTGATCGTGCTCACCGCGTTCGCGGGAGTGGTCGGTTCGCAAGGACTGGCCGACACCGCGGCGGAAATCCTGCTGGAAGCCTGGCCCAAGGAAGTCGCCGGCCCGATCACCAGCGAGATCAACAGCGTGCTGACCGAGGCCCATAGCGGCGTCGTCACCATCGGCGTGGCGCTGGCGGTGTATTTCTCCTCGAGCGGCGTCGAAAGCCTGCGCATCGGGCTCAACCGCGCCTATGGCATCAAGGAGTCGCGCAGCTGGTGGCTGCTTCGTCTCGAATCGATCGCCTACGTGCTGATCGGCGCCGTGGCGCTGATCGCGTTGTCCTTCTTCGTCATCCTGGGACCGCTGATTTTCAACAGGGTCATGCGCTATGCTCCCTGGATTGCTCCGTTCGAAAACATCGTGACCTTCGCCCGGCTCGGCGCAGCGAGCCTGGTTCTGATCATCACGCTCGTGCTGATCCATCTGTGGCTGCCGGCGGGCCGGCGACGGTTGCTGGAGATCGCTCCCGGCGTGGTGGCCACGCTGCTGCTGTGGCTTGCCGGCGGCACGTTGTTCGGCCGCTATCTGGCCGAGTTCGCCGAGACCTATGTGACCTATTACGCGGGCCTGGCCTCGGCGATGATCGCGCTGGTATTTCTGTATTACTCCGCCTGCATTTTCCTTTACGGCGGCGAGCTCAATGCCGTGCTGCGGCGCCATCGCCAGTTCGGCGAGACCATGCCGGAGAAATAGCCTCTGGCTTCCATCAGAGCATCCTTGGTCGCCATTGCAGCTTGCCGTAACCAGTCGTCTTTGCTGATGTCGGGCACGCTCTGAGATCATGGCAGGAATTGAGCCGCGAGATGAAGATGAATATTGACGGATATCACTTCCAGTACGTCAGTGACATCGAACCCGCGCGGGATGCAGACGGCTTATTGCTGACCATGATGCCTCAAAGTCGTTATCAGAACCGGCGTGGCTTGGGCCTCAGCAGCTATGGCGCGGCCCTTTCTGCAAGTTTAGAATCTCATCACGATACGAGCTGAGCGGGGTTTATCTTGTCACAAGCAACGATGAGATCCGCTATGTTGGGGAGTGCACAAATCTCTCATCTAGATTCAACAATGGTTACGGAAACATCTCGCCGAAGAATTGCTTCAAAGGTGGGCAAGAAACAAACTGCCGCCTGAATAACCTGGTTTATCAAGCGGCAACTTCAGGACAGCGCGTTCGCTCTGGTTTTTTCAGACCGCAGATTACAAGCACATGGAAACTACCCTTCGAGCCAGCCTCAGAGTTTCGTGGAATAAATATTGAGGCACGCATCTCGGGCGGCCGAATCCGACCTTGCGACCGGTCACAGTTCTTGACATCAAGACATCAAATGCTATATGCCTTGATGTCATGCGCACTACTCTCACCTTGGACGACGATGTATCCGCAGCGCTGGCGCGTCTGCGTAAGGCGCGACACGCCAAGCTCAAAGAGCTCGTCAACGAGGCCCTCCGGCGCGGGTTACGAGACATGAATGCGCGGCCGAAACGGGCGGAACGCTTTCGCACCGCGTCGGTCGACCTGGGCCGGCTGCGGATTTCCGGAATTGACAATGTCGCGGAGGTTCTGGCGATCGCGGAGGGTGAGGCCTTCAAGTGATCTTGGTGGACGCCAACCTCCTGATCTACGCCCAGGTAAGCTCGTTTTCCCAACATCAGGTCGCTCGAGATTGGCTCGATGACCAGTTGAATGGGGCCCCTCCCGTCGGTTTGGCCTGGATCACCCTCGTCGCTTTCCTGAGGATCGTCACTAATCCCCGGATATCCGATCGGCCCCTACCGCCGGCCGACGCGTGGCGGCAAGTGCAGGCTTGGCTAGCCTGCGAACCGGTCTGGACTCCTGGGCCGACCGAGCGTCATCGGGAGATCCTCGGCGAATTTCTCGAGCTGCCCGGTGTTCATGGCAACTTGGTCCCGGACGCTCACTTGGCCGCCTTGGCAGTCGAGCACGGGCTGACGCTTTGCTCGACGGACGGCGATTTCGCGCGATTTCCCGGACTGCGATGGATCAATCCGATCCACTGACGGCAGGAGAAGCGAGACAATCAAAGATCCGTGCGTAGGAGTCGGGGTTCTTCTACCCCCCCGTTGCCTCCAGCACGTCCTCGAAATTGCGCAGTCCCGTGCGCGGCGCGTTGACCAGCACCGCCATATTGCCGGGCTTGTGCTGGTTCTTCCACATCTTGGTGTGCGCGAGCGGGATCTGCTGCCACGGGAACACGTCGCTCGTGCACGGATCGATGCGCTGGTCGATCACGAACTGGTTGGCGGCGCTCGCCTGCTTGAGATGCGCGAAATGCGAGCCCTGGATACGCTTCTGCCGCATCCACACATAGCGCGCGTCGAACGTGATGTTGTAGCCGCTGGTGCCGGCGCAGAACACCACCATGCCGCCGCGCTTGACCACCAGGGTGGAGACCGGGAACGTCTGCTCGCCCGGATGCTCGAACACGATGTCGACGTCGCGCTTGCCGGTGATGTCCCAGATCGCCTTGCCGAACTTGCGTGCCTCCCGCATCCAGGCGTCGTATTCGGGCGAGTTCACCTTGGGCAGCTGGCCCCAGCAATTGAAGTTCTTGCGGTTGATGACGCCCTTGGCGCCCAGCTGCATGACGTAATCGCGCTTGCTTTCGTCGGACACGATGCCGATGGCGTTGGCGCCGGACGCAGCCGCGAGCTGCACCCCGAACACGCCGAGCCCGCCGGAAGAGCCCCACACCAGCACGTTGTCGCCGGGTTTCAGCGCATGCGGCGGATGGCCGAACAGCATGCGGTAGGCGGTCGCCAGCGTGAGCGTATAGCTTGCGGATTCCTCCCAGGTCAGGTGCGGGGGCTTGGGCATCAATTGCCGCGACTGCACCCGGCAGAACTGGGCGAACGACCCGTCCGGCGTCTCGTAGCCCCAGATGCGCTGCGAGGGCGAGAGCAGCGGATCCCCGCCATTGCACTCCTCGTCGTCGCCATCGTCCTGATTGCAGTGGACGATGACCTCGTCCCCGACCTTCCAGCGCCGCACCTTGTCGCCGATTGCCCAGACCACCCCCGACGCGTCGGAGCCCGCCACGTGGAACGGATTCTTGTGGACATCGAGCGGCGAGATCGGCTGGCCGAGGCCGGCCCAGACGCCGTTGTAGTTGACGCCGCCCGCCATGACGAACAGCAGCACCTCGTCTTCGCCGATCGGCCAGGTCGGCACCACCTCGACCTGCATCGAGCTTTCCGGCGGGCCGTGGCGCTCCTTGCGGATCACCCAGGCATACATGCGCTCCGGGACGTGGCCGAGCGGCGGGATCTCGCCGATCTCGTAGAGGCTCCGCGCCGCCGCGAGCGGCGTCTTCATTCTTGCAACAGCCGTCATGCCCGTTCTCCTGGAAGAGTGGGCCTTGCCGTGAAGGTGATGCCCGGCAGTCTGGCGTAAACCATGCTGCGATGCAACACCAACGCCGCCGACGGGCTCGCGGTTTCGTGGAAAACGCCGCCATCGGGGCTTTTGCTTGCGGCACTGACAGAAGACGCCGCTGCGGCTATGATGGTTCGTTGCAGCGCAACAGAGCGGGGCGCCCGAGGCGCCTCGGGGAGCTGGTCATGCCGATGTCGGGCCAAAGCTTGATCGTCATCCTGCTCGTCGGGCTGATCGCCGGCTGGCTGGCGGCGAAGATCGTGACCGGCGGCGGTCTCGGCATCATCGGCGATCTCGTGGTGGGCATCCTCGGCGCGTTCCTGGCCGCCTGGCTGCTGCCGAAGCTGGGCGTCCGGCTGGGCACCGGCATCGTTCGGCAGATCATCGATGCAACCCTCGGCGCGGTGATCCTGTTGGCTCTGGTCCGGCTGGTCCGGCGCCTGTAGCGGAGCATCGACGCAAGACATGAAAGACAAGCCCTGGATCTTTCGCACCTACGCGGGCCATTCGAACGCGGCCGAGTCGAATGCGCTCTATCGCAGGAATCTCGCCAAGGGCCAGACCGGGCTCTCGGTCGCCTTCGATCTGCCGACGCAGACCGGCTACGATTCCGACCACGTTCTCGCCAACGGCGAGGTCGGAAAGGTGGGCGTCGCGATCTCGCATCTCGGCGACATGCGCACGCTGTTCGACGGCATCCCGCTCGCCGAGATGAACACCTCGATGACGATCAACGCCACGGCCGCCTGGCTGCTGGCGCTCTATATCGCGGCGGCCGACGAGCAGGGGGCGGACCGGCGCGCGCTGCAGGGCACCACCCAGAACGACATCATCAAGGAATATCTCTCGCGCGGCACCTACGTGTTCCCGCCGGCGCCCTCCATGCGGCTGACCAAGGACGTGATCCTGTTCACGACCACGGCGCTGCCGAAGTGGAATCCGATGAACGTGTGCTCCTATCATCTGCAGGAGGCGGGCGCGACGCCGGTGCAGGAGCTGGCGTTCGCGCTGGCCACCGCGATCGCGGTGCTCGATACCGTGAAGGCCGCCGGCGAGGTCGATGCGCACGCGTTCGGCAACGTGGTCGGCCGCATCTCGTTCTTCGTCAACGCCGGGCTCAAATTCATCACCGAGCTCTGCAAGATGCGGGCATTCGCCGAGCTGTGGGACGAGATCACGGCCGAGCGTTACGGCGTGAGCGATCCGAAGCAGCGGCTGTTCCGCTACGGCGTGCAGGTCAACTCGCTCGGGCTCACCGAGCAGCAACCGGAGAACAACGTCTATCGCATTCTGCTCGAGACACTGGCGGTGACGCTATCGAAGCGCGCGCGTGCGCGCGCGGTGCAGCTTCCGGCCTGGAACGAGGCGCTCGGCCTGCCGCGGCCATGGGACCAGCAATGGTCGCTCCGCCTGCAGCAGGTGCTCGCCTATGAGACCGACCTGCTCGACCATGGGGATATTTTCGACGGCTCGACCGCGATCGCCGCAAAAGTCGCGGACCTCAAGCGGGAGGCCAAGGCCGAGCTCGCGCGGATCGACGCCATGGGTGGCGCGGTCGCGGCGGTCGAGGCGAGCTACATGAAGCAGAAGCTCGTCGAATCCAATGCGCAGCGGCTGGAGGCCATCGAGCGCGGCGAGCAGGTCGTGGTCGGGGTCAACAAATTCGTCGAGACCGAGCCCTCGCCGCTCGCCGCGGGCACCGAGGCGATCCTCAAGGTTGCGCAGGAAGTCGAGACCGAGCAGATCGCACGCCTAAAAGTTTGGCGGGAAAGCCGCGATGCACGCGCGGCTGCATCCGCGCTCGACGACCTCAGGGCCGCGGCGCAAGACGGCCGCAACATCATGCCGCCCTCGATCGAATGCGCCAAGACCGGGGTCACGACCGGCGAATGGAGCGCGGCACTGCGCGAAGTGTTCGGCGAATACCGGGCGCCGACCGGTGTGGCGGGCGCCGCCGCGCATCCGGGCGAGGGCCTCGACCGCGTGCGTGCCGAGGTCGAGCGCGTCTCGCGCAAGCTCGGCCGCCGCATCAAATTTCTGGTGGGCAAGCCGGGACTCGACGGCCATTCCAACGGCGCCGAGCAGATCGCGGTGCGCGCCCGCGACGCCGGCATGGAGGTGGTCTACGAAGGCATCCGGCTCACCCCGGCCGAGATCGTCAACGCCGCGCTCGAGGAGGGCGTGCACGTGGTTGGGCTGTCGATCCTCTCCGGCTCGCACGTGCCGCTGGTCAAGGACATCGTCGCGCGCATGCGGGAAGCCGGGCTCGACGACGTGCCGATCGTGGTAGGCGGCATCATTCCGCCGGAAGACGAGCGGCTGCTCAAGTCCGCCGGCGTCGCCGCGGTCTATACGCCCAAGCATTTCGAGCTCAACCGCATCATGGCCGACATCGTGCGCATCGTGGATGCGGGCGCCGCCAAGGCGGCGTGAGACTCTGCCTCATGTCCCAGGCGCAGCGCAGAACGAAGTGATGCGCCACAGACCCGGGACCCAGAAAAATTAATGCAATGGGCCCCGGATCTGCGGCGCAACGCGTCGCGCCGCGTCCGGGGAACATTCACGCCAGCCCCACCATCTCCCGGATCGCGCCCGGCGTCGCCCCCTGCGCGCGCAACTCGCGCAGGCCGGTCGCTCGCGTCGATTTCGCCAGCTTCTTGCCGTCGGCATCGAGGATCAGACGATGATGATGGTAGGTCGGCGCCGGCAATCCGAGCAGCGCGTGGAGCAGACGGTGCACGCTGGTCGACCAGAACAGATCTTCGCCGCGCACTACGTGGGTGACGCCTTGGAGCACGTCGTCGACCACGACCGCGAGGTGATAGCTCGTCGGCGTTTCCTTGCGGGCCAGCACCACGTCGCCCCAAGCCTGCGGTGCAGCCGCGATCGTTCCGGTCTCGCCCGCGGGACCGCGGCCGGTCTCGCTCCAATCGAGCGCGCCCGTTTCTGCGAGCGCCCGTTCCATGTCGAGCCGCAGCGCGAACGGCGCGCCCGCCGCCATGGTTTGCGCGCGCTCGGCGCGCGAGAGCCGTTTGGCGTCGCCCGGATAGAGCGGCGCGCCATCGGGATCGCGCGGCCAATGCGCCGTTCGCTCCCGCTCGGCAATGAGCCGCGCGATCTCCGCGCGACTCTCGAAGACCAGCCCTCGGGCCTCGAGCCGCTCGAGCGTTGCGCGATAGGTTTGGAAATGTTCCGACTGGCGCCGCACGTCCGTTTCCCAGGTCACGCCGAGCCAGCCGAGATCCTCGAAGATTGCCGCCTCGAACTCCCGCCGGCAGCGCGCCGCGTCGATGTCCTCGATGCGCAGCAACAGCCGCCCGCCCGCCGCGCGCGCCATGTCGTGGTTGATGAGCGCCGAGAGCGCGTGCCCGAGATGCAGATGGCCGTTCGGGCTCGGCGCAAAGCGGAAGACGGGAGGAGACATGGAAGGATACAAACGGTGGACGAGCAGTTGCGCTCGGAACCCTCTCTCCTCGTGGGAGAGGGTGGCGAGCACCGAGCATAGCGAGGTGTGAGCCGGGTGAGGGGTTCCTTTACATTGTCAGCAGTTCAAAGATACCCCTCACCCGGCGCCGTACTACGTTCGGCGCCGCCCTCTCCCGCAAGGGGAGAGGGGAAACGCGTGTGCCGCACGATCATTGGGAATGTCGTTCTTCATCCACACCGAGGCCGATCTGAAAACCGCAACGCAGGCGCTGCTCGCGGCCGATCCGCGCCTCGCGCCCATTCTGGCGATCGCCGGCCCGCCGCCGCTGCGCCGCCGGGAGGGCGGCTTTGCCGGACTTGCGTCGATCGTCGTTTCCCAGCAGCTCTCGACCGCGAGCGCGGCGGCGATCTGGAGCCGGCTCACCGTGATGCTCGATCCGTTCGACCCGGCGGCATTTGTCCGCATCCGGGCGCCGCGGCTCCAACGCGCGGGACTCTCGGCGGCAAAAATCCGTACGCTCAAATCGATCGCCTCGGCGCTCACGTCCGGTGCGCTCGATCTTGCGGCGCTCGCCGATCGTCCGGCCGACGAGGCGCATGCGGCGCTCACCGCGCTGCACGGCATCGGCCCATGGACCGCCGATATCTATTTGCTGTTCTGCCTCGGCCATCCCGACGCCTGGCCGGCCGGCGACCTTGCGCTGCAGGAAGCCGCGCGGCTGGCGTTCGCGCTCAAAGCCCGGCCCAGCTCGCGCGAGATGCAGCCCCTGGCCGACGGCTGGCGGCCGTGGCGCGGGGTGGCAGC
>DASWCW010000102.1:0-3641 GCA_036395835.1 Xanthobacteraceae bacterium | reverse complement strand
CGGCCCGGCGCAGCCGGCTTCGCGGCGGAGCTGGGGGGCAGCATGAACAAAGTCCTTCCGGGCGCCGTACTGGCGGCCGCTCTGGCGGTCTCGCCTGCGATCGCTGCCGACATGAGAATTGTCCCGGCGGCAGGTCCCTATCAAGTTTCCGCGGCGTTTATCGAGCCGATGGGGTTAAGCGCCGCTGAATCATCGTTCGAATGCAATCCGTCATGGTTAAAAAACCCTGAACGAGGTCTATCTCTCCGGTACCGCGCGCCCGGCCGCCGAGGCCATCGAGGGTGGAAGGCACCGCGCCGGCAGCCTAGCTTTGCACCATGCCCGGACCACAAAAGACGAACCTCGAGCCGGACATCGACCTCGAGGATGAGGAAGAAGAGCCGAACCTGCCGGCGCCGGTCGAGGAGATCGCGCCAGCGCTCGATGCCGCGCAGATCGCCGCGGCGGCGAGCGGGGCCGAGGTCATCGTCCGCTACGCCAAGCTCGCGCCGGCGGCTCCCGGCGTCTACCGGATGATCGATGCCCGCGGTGATGTGCTCTACGTCGGCAAGGCCAAGAACATCCGCAAGCGCATCCTGGCCTATCGGCGCGCGGCCGGGCACACCGCGCGCATCGCCCGCATGATCGGGGCGACGGCAACGATCGAGTTCGTCTCGACCGCGACCGAGACCGAAGCGCTGCTGCTCGAGGCGAACCTGATCAAGCGGCTGCGCCCGCGCTTCAACGTGCTGCTCCGCGACGACAAGTCTTTCCCCTATATCCTGATCACGGGCGATCACCCGGCGCCGCAGATCTGCAAGCACCGCGGCGCGCGCGGCCGTCCGGGAGATTATTTCGGGCCGTTCGCGTCGGTATGGGCGGTGAACCGCACCATCACCGCGCTCGAACGCGCGTTTCTGGTCCGCTCCTGCTCGGATCGGGTGTTCGAGAGCCGCACCCGTCCCTGCCTGCTCCATCAGATCAAGCGCTGCTCGGGACCATGCACCGGGGAGGTCAAGCCCGCCGATTACGCCGAGCTGGTACGCGAAGCCAAGGCCTTCCTGTCGGGCAAGAGCCGCATGGTCAAAGAGGTTCTGGCAAGCGAGATGGAGAAAGCCGCCTCCGCGCTCGATTTCGAGCGCGCCGCGATCTACCGCGATCGGCTCGCCGCGCTCTCCGCCGTGCAGGCGCACCAGGGCATCAATCCGCGCAGCGTCGAGGAGGCCGACGTGTTCGCCGTGCACCAGGAAGGCGGCTTCTCCTGCGTCGAAGTATTCTTCTTCCGCACCGGCCAGAACTGGGGCAATCGGGCGTATTTCCCCCGCGCCGACCGCTCCTTGTCCGCGGAGCACGTGCTCGGCGCCTTTCTGGCGCAATTCTACGACGACAAGCCCTGTCCGCGGCTCATCCTGATCTCGCACGACGTCGAAGATTGCGCGCTGATCGCCGAGGCGCTGACCATCAAGAGCGGACACAGGGTGGAAATCGCGGTGCCGCAGCGGGGCGAGAAGAAGGACCTCGTCGAGCATGCGCTCGCCAATGCGCGCGAAGCGCTGGGCCGCAAGCTCGCCGAGACCTCATCGCAGCAGCGGCTGCTTGCCGGCCTCGCCGAGAGCTTCGGGTTGCGGCAGCCGCCGCGGCGGATCGAGGTTTACGACAACAGCCACATCCAGGGAACCAATGCGGTGGGCGCGATGATCGTCGCCGGGCCGGAGGGCTTCCGGAAGAACCAGTATCGCAAGTTCAACATTCGAACTGCCGATCTCGCCCCCGGCGACGATTACGGAATGATGCGCGAGGTGCTGCGGCGGCGGTTCCGCCGCCTGCTGTCGGAGTCGCCCCAACCGCAAACTCCGGTTGCCTCCCCCCTTGAGGGGGAGGCCGACCCGGCGCAGCCGGGTCGGGAGGGGGGTGTTTTCACAACTATTGAATCCGCGACCCCCCTCCCCCTCCCTCCCCTACAAGGGGGGAGGCAACAGCCTGAGGCTGCCGAGGCGCATAGCGCCGGCCCGGAGAGTGCCGAGATTGAGGAGAGCGATTCCCCGTGGCCGGACCTGGTGCTGATCGACGGCGGGCTCGGGCAGCTCCATGCCGCGCACCAGACGCTGGGCGAGCTCGGCGTGCGCGACGTGCCGTTGATCGCCATCGCCAAAGGCCCGGAGCGGGACGCCGGGCGTGAGACGTTCTTCACGCCCGGGCGCGAGCCCTTCCGGCTCAAGCCGCGCGACCCGGTGCTCTATTTCGTCGAGCGGCTGCGCGATGAAGCGCACCGCTTTGCGGTCGGGTCGCATCGGCAGCGCAGGAAGCGCGACATCCGCGAAGCCGGGCTGCAGGAGATTCCCGGCATCGGCCCGGCGCGCAAGCGGGCGCTATTGCGGCATTTTGGGACCCTCAAGGCGATCGAGCGCGCTTCGGTCGCGGATCTCGAGCAGGTCGCCGGCATCAATGCGGAAACCGCGCGCAAGGTCTATGATTTCCTCCATGAGTCGAGATAGCCGGATGGAACGCGACGGAGGACGGACAAGGGATGCGTATTCCCCAGCATTCCCCAGAGGCCGGTTGACGCCTCGGCAAGCGCGGTGTTCTGTCCACCCATGACGATGGTGACGCATCCGCCCTCGCCCGCGCGCCGGGTTTCCGTGCCGAACGTGCTGACCTACGGTCGCATGGCCGCGGTGCCCGTGGTGATCGGGTGCCTGTACTGGTCGGACTTTCTCGGCGGCGGCTTGTGGCTGCGATGGGTGGCGCTGGCGCTCTTCATCGCGGCGGGGGTCACCGATTTCTTCGACGGCTATTTTGCCCGGGTCTGGGGGCAGCAGACCACGTTCGGCCGCATGCTCGACCCCATCGCCGACAAGCTGCTGGTGGCCTCGTGCCTGCTGATGCTTGCCGGCAACGGCACGATCAAGGGTCTGTCGCTGTGGGCCGCCGTGGTCATTCTATGTCGCGAGATCCTGGTTTCGGGTCTGCGCGAATATCTGGCCGGGCTGCGCGTCAGCGTCCCGGTCACGCGCCTGGCGAAATGGAAGACCACGGTGCAGCTGGTCGCCATCGGCTTTCTGATCGCCGGCAAGGCGGGCGACCACATCGTGCCGATCACGACGGTGACCGGCCTGAGCCTGTTGTGGATCTCGGCGCTGGTGACACTCTATACCGGCTGGGATTATCTGCGCGCCGGGGTCCAGCACCTGATCGAGGAGTGAGCGTGAAGGTCCTGTATTTTGCCTGGGTGCGAGAGCGGATCGGAAAGGCGCAGGAGGAGATCGAGCCGCCGGCCGGGATCGCCACCGTCGGCGAGTTGATGCATTGGCTCGCCGGGCGCGGCGAGGAATATGCCAGCGCCTTTGCCAATCCGCGGGTCATCCGGGCGGCGCTCGACCGCACCCACGTTCCGCCCGAGACGAGGATCGGGCACGCCAGCGAGATCGCCTTCTTTCCGCCGATGACCGGCGGATGACCTCCTCGGTTTTCCTACAAAATCCTAGCTAAATCCGCTGTAATCAGCGTAGGTTATAGCCCCGGCTAACCCCGGATAACCCCGGTAAGCTAGCCCGTATATTTGGTCCTATATTTGGTCGGAGGTACCCATGGCCCGTACCGTACGCGACGCTACGCTCCAGACCCGCGCCGCCCGCGCTCGGCTGGCACCTGGGAAAAAGACT
>DASWCW010000101.1:0-15535 GCA_036395835.1 Xanthobacteraceae bacterium | reverse complement strand
CATGGTCCTGGTTGCGTCGGCAGGTCGCCGCCGAGTGTTGCTCACCTGTGTTGATTGCCGGTGCGGCGGCCGCGTTTCCGTGCGCGAAGTTTGCCAGAACGAATCGCTTCGTAGAGGTCATTACTTCTCTCCGAGCAGCTGTTGGATCGGCACACGCGGGATCAGAATCCGGCGACCGATTCTGATCGCGCGAATCTCGCCGCGCTTCACGGCCTCGTAACATTGGTTTCTGCCGATCCGGAGCAACGCTGCCAGCTCAGCAACGGTCATCGTCTGGCCTTCCCCAGAGTCTCGCTCTTCCACCTGCCCCTCCCTTCCTTTGTACCTTCGCTTTTTCTGGCACCCTCTTTATCGGTTGTCACCCCCAAACACCTATGCTATAGTGTAACGGTGTAAATCGGCGTGTGGGGTGCAACGGGAGGCGCACGAGGCGCATGTTCGACATCGATTTCGAGTGGCCCGTCGCGCAGACGTACGAGAGCGGCGGCGCACCCGCATACAGGTATCCTGACACCTGGGCGGTCTACCCGACGAAGGGTCCGGTAACATGGCGCCGTCCCCTAGGGTCCGAGCCCCCTTTGTACTTGCAGTTTTTAAGGCTCGACGGATCGGAACAATCTTGCCTCGAATTTGCGAAGAAATACGGGCTCTTGCGGTTCGATATCGCGCAAGATTCCGGATGGTCGGAGCCTCTTACGGGGTGGGGAAGCGCGGCGTACAAATGGTGCGAACATATGGATTTCTGGAGACGTGAAATACAAAGGATTAGAAACCTTCAGTCGATCCTTGAAGGTACCCGCACCCACCCCACGGAAGTCTTCAGACGCGAGCGTTTCGGCTTGAGTGCGCCGCTCGCGGTTTCGTTGGTGATGACGCCCAAGGGCCCCCCCATGATTCACCTTCGTTGCGGCACGCTCCTGGATGCGATTGAACTACAGTGTGTTCGGTCGTTTCTTGCCGGACGAGGATCATATCAATGCGCCGAGTGCAGCTCTTGGTTTGAAGTTGGCCCCGGTGCTCACCGCTCACACGCTGTGTTCTGTTCGCGGACATGCAAGGATCACCACCACAACAGGCTCAAAGCCGAGAAGGCGAAAGCCACGAAGGCGAAAGTCATGAGGGAACATCTTCAGGGGGGCGCGGGACGCTAAATGCGGCCGACAGGGCACATCAGGCGGCGCTCCACAGGGTCATGGGAGCTGCGCTACAGCCTCGGCGCCGATCCTGCCACGGGAAAGCGCCGGATCGTCACTGCCACGGTCCGCGGCGACCGCAAGGCCGCCGAATGCGAGCTGCGCCGCCTGCTCCGCACGGTCGACACCGGGGAGCACGTCGATCCGACCCGCTTGACGGTGCGCGACTGGCTCGCACACTGGCTCGAAACCATCCGCGAAGAGGTCTCGCCGAAATCTCACGAGCGCTATA
This sequence comes from Xanthobacteraceae bacterium, assembly GCA_036395835.1. Lineage (GTDB taxonomy): Bacteria > Pseudomonadota > Alphaproteobacteria > Rhizobiales > Xanthobacteraceae > AP-16. The sequence goes on along the minus strand of DASWCW010000101.1, from coordinate 14,110 downwards.
CGGAGATCGTCAAGAACTCCCTGATGCCGGCGCTGGGCAACCTACCGCTCGCGAAGCTGGCGCCGAGCCACATACAAGATGCCTACAGCACCTGGGCAACGGGCGGGCGCCGCGATGGCAAGGACGGCGGTCTGTCTCCGCGGACCCGCCGCCATATCCATCGCATCCTAAGGTCGGCCCTTGCCCGTGCTGTCGAGCAGCAAGTTTTGGTGCGCAATCCGGCGGATGCTTTCAAGAACCGGCTTCCTAAGGTCGAGCGCCGCACCATGACCGCCCTCACGGCCGAGCAATCGGCACGTCTACTGGAGGCTATCGCTCACACCCGGGTGTATTGGCCGGTCCTGCTCGCGTTAGCGACCGGAATGCGGCGCGGCGAGGTGCTCGCGTTGCGTTGGAAGAATGTGGACCTCGAGCGCGGAACGCTGCGCGTGCTGGAAAGCCTGGAGCAGACGAAAACTGGAATCCGGTTTAAGGCACCGAAAACGGAGAAGGCCCGCGCGATCACGCTCCCCGCCTTTGCGATAGAGGAGTTGCGGCGGCTAAAGCTCAGTCAGGCGGAAGAACTGCTTGCGCTCGGCATCCGGCAGACCGGCGAGACCCTGGTCTGCGGACGAGCAGATGGTCTTCCGCATCAACCGCTAAGTCTCACGTACGAATTCACCCGGCTTATGGACCGGATAAAGGACCTACCCCGCGTGCGCTTTCACGATCTCCGGCACAGCCACGCAACGCAACTCCTCGAGAACGGCGTGCATCCCAAGATCGCCCAAGAGCGACTCGGACATTCGACGATCGCAATCACACTTGACTTATATTCTCATGTCACCCACACCATGCAGAGTGAGGCGGCACAACGGCTTCACGCGGCATTTCAGGCTGCCAAAATTCAGCTCAAAGGCCGAAAATAAGGAGCTTCGGTAGCATTTTCGGTAGCAACGGCATTTCGGCCACAGGGGGCGAATTAAAACTATAATATATATCAATTGCATAAGGCCACGTGGCGGAGTGGTTACGCAGCGGTCTGCAAAACCGTTTACCCCGGTTCAATTCCGGGCGTGGCCTCCAATCACCATTGCCTTACCATTCAGGTCCATGTTGCCGCGGCGCGGCGGCGATCCCGCGGCGCATGCTGCGCAGGCCGACCGAGCGATCCGCCATGACCGACTTTTATCCCCTGGTTCTGGCCGCACTCGCCAAGCTCGACCGCAACACGGAGGAGGCGCGGCAGGCGCTCTACCAGCGGGCGCGAACGGCGCTTACCGGCCGGCTTCGCAAGCTCGACCCGCCGCCTTCCGAGCAGCGCATCATGGCGGAGCGTCTGGCCTTCGAGGAGGCCATACGCAGGGCGGAAGCGGACTGGGCGCGGGGCTTGGTCGAACACGAACTGCTGTCGAAACTCGCGGACGCGATCGAGCACGACCCTTCGCTCACCGAGCTGCCGCAGCCGATCGGTCAAGCCTGGATTCATCTTTCGGGGACGCTCGAGCAATTCCGCTCCGGTGCTTGCTTCGCGTACACGCAGGACGGCACCTTCGCGTTCGCCCCGATGGGAACCGAGGCGGACTGCGCTACGGCCGTCGACCCACTGGTGCGAAGCATTCGATCAGAGCTCGAATACAAGGCGCGGGAGCTTGCCGGCCGCACTTCCCGAATTTCCGATCCGGGGCAATGGCGCGGCTTGGTCGATGCGGTGCGCCTGTTCGCCAAGCGCATCGGCGGCTCCGATCAGAAAGTCGCCGCCGACATCGGGATGCTGTGGGGGCTTTACGTGGCATTCGGAGCCTATGCCGATTCCCAGGAGACCGCCGCATCGCGCGAAATATTCGTGCCGCTGGAAGCCGGTGCGCTGCGTGCGTTGCGCGACCTGATCGGCGCGAGCGGTCCGTGGATTCGCATGTTCCCGACCGGCCGCGCGTTCGACGATCAGACGCCCACATCGGGCTCGACCTCATCCGCAATCGTCGAGGCCGCGGCGATTTTCCTCCGCGGCGTCGAACGAACGGAACTCCTGCGCGATGAGGATGCAACGATCCTGCGGGCGGTGCTCGACGGCGGCGGTTCAGCGGCTCTCACCGACAAGGCTGGAAATTGGGCGATCAGGACCGCAAGCAATCTCGGCATAGCGATGCTGGTGGTATTGGCCGGCGTCGTCAGGGGCTATGAAAAGACCGCGGATTCTTCCGAACGATCCGACGTCGCGCGACGGATCGAGCGTATCGTGCTCCATCATGAAGCACATCTGTTGCAGGTATTCTCGTATTTGCCGGATGACATTCGCAATGAGCTGCGGATGGCGATCGAAGCGATCCGTGCCAGTGCCGCAGACGATGTTTGACCCCTTCGTTTCCCCTAGCTGACCGGCGCCCTAACACCCACGGCAGATCGTGAGCTTCTTCTCGAGCGCCTTGTCGAGGTCCCTCGTCGCGTGGTCGGCCGGCGGCATCTCCGCGGGCGCCAGTTCCTTGGTTTGGGGTTGGCGGTGACCCACCGGCGCGGCGGGCCCCTGGCTTCGATCGCGCTGCTCGGGCTGGCCCGCGGGAGGACGCGCGGTAGTGCTCTCGGCCCAGGCCGACACGCCGGTAAAGGTCAGGATAGAGCCGCCAAGGAACAGGGCGGTTGCGGCGATTGCATAGGCGCGCATGGCTTCGCTCCCCTATTCGTGACCGATTCGCCAAGGTTAAGGCCGCCCTCGCGGCGGATCAACGCAGGAGATCCTGTTTTCCCGGTCGGGACGGCCATCCGCTTCCGGCGGATGCAGGCTTTGGCCCCCCGCGGTGTTTTATTCCGGGGAGCCAAGGGTTTCGCATGATCGTTCCAACGATTACCGGCTTGCCGGGTTCATCGGGCAAGCAACCTGCGCACGTTCCGTACGGCGCCACCGGTCGCTTTTGCGGCGGCGGAGACTATGCTGCGATGCGTCAAACGGCGACGCCATGCACGCCTAGCGTTCGCGCGGCTGAGGATGCGTGGATATCCCCCGCTGGCGGCAGTTTCGACTGGACCCGAACGCCATGGACGAGGCAAGTGATGAAGACCTCATGGCTCGGATCTCGCAGGGAGACGAGCGGGCCTTTCGACTGCTCGCCCGCAGGTACCTGCCCCGGGCGCTCGGGCTGGCCCGCAGGGTTTTGGGGAACGAGGCGGATGCCGAGGAGATCGTGCAGGAGGCGCTCTTGCGCGTATGGGTCAACGCCGCGCGCTGGCGCCCGACCGCCGCATTTCGCACCTGGTTCTATCGCGTGGTCCTCAACCTCTGTCTCAACCGCAAGCGACGCGCGCCGTTCGCGGCGCTCGCCGACATCGATGAGCCGGCCGATCCCGGCCCCGGCCCTTTCCTCGAAATCGAACACCGGCAAACGGATCGGCTCGTCGCCGCGGCAGTCGCCGATCTGCCCGATCGGCAGCGCGCGGCGATCGTCCTCACCTATCAGGAAGGCATGTCGAATGCCGAGACCGCAGCGGTGCTCGGCACTTCCGTGTCCGGAGTCGAGACGTTGCTGGTGCGCGCAAGGCGCGCGCTGCGCACGGCGCTCGGCTCGGTTCTCGCAGCGGAACGGTGAAATGCCATGATGCCTCTCGCGCAGTTTGTCGAGCTCCTCGACGCCTACGGCGCCGATCCGGCGCGCTGGCCGCATGCGTGCCGAGAGCCGGCGCAAGAGCTGCTCGCCGCGAGCGGAGATGCGCGCGCGGCGCTGACAGGGGCGGCTACTCTCGACGCGGTGATCGCGCGCCATTGCGAGCGCTCGGGCGAGCGCTCCGAGGAGGCGATGAGGCGCGTGCTGGCACGACTCGCGGCGCCGCTCCCGCCGCAGCGGCGGAGCCTGGTGACGAGATTATTGCCCGCCGCCCTGCTCGAGTTCGATCTTGCGCCCGCATGGCCCCGCTTCGCCGCGCTCGTCGCAATCATGGTGCTGGGCTTCGCGGTCGGGTTAAGCGACACCGGAATGGCGCTCACCAAACACTCCGCCTCCGCCCTCATCGGTACTTCGACCGGCGCCGATTCGGATCTGAGCCTGATGTTGTTCGAGCCGGACCCGCTGTCCGCCATGAGATGAGGCCGTGATGGCGATCCTGTCCGCTCCGGCCGTCGGCGATCGCGCTTCGCGCGTGGTGCTGTTCGTCTCGCTGGCGCTCAACCTGTTCTTCCTCGGCGTGCTGGGCGCGACCGCGGTGCGCCAGCTGTGGCTACAGCCTGCCGCGGTCATCGAGCCGAGCCGGAGCGCCGCGGAGCGCATCGACCGCTTGGCCGCCACGCTCTCCGCTCCCGATGCCGAGAAGCTGCGTGCCGAATTCCGGACCCGCGAGCAGACGCTGGAAGCGGCGCATTCGGCGTACCGCCGCGCCCAGGAAGCGGTGCGGGCCGCGCTGCGAGGCGAGCCGTTCGACGTCGCTGCGGTTCGCTCTGCCATGGCCGACACCCGGGCCGCTCGCCAGGCACTCGATCTTGCGCTTCACGCGGTGATCTCGACCGCGGCCACCCAGATGTCGCCCGCCGGACGCAACAGCCTCGCCAATTGGTCGCCGCCGCACGGCGGCCCTCCCCCGAAGTAACGCGGCCGCGAAAGAGCGAGGATGCAGCAACGGGCGCAGATGCCGTCGGCGCGGGAAAGCCCGCAAAGCCGCGCGCGATCGTTCGCGACGGTCGCGGTCGGATTTGGCTTGCTCCATGGGCTCGGCGCCTGCGTGCTCAACGACAGGCTCGATCCCGCGCTGGAGGTGCCGAAGAATTATCGCACCGCGCATCTCACATCCCAGGCCGCGGTGCCGCCGCTCGAATGGTGGCGGGGATTTCGCTCGGCCGAGCTTACCGATCTGATGGAGCAGGCTGCGGCGGCGAATTTCGACATCGCGGCCGCGGTCGCGCGGATCGTGGAGGCGGATGCGCAGGCGCGCATCGCCGGCGCTGCGCTGCTGCCGAGCATCAACGCCACCGCGAGCGCACAGCGTTCGAAGTCGTCGAGAGCGGTGTTCGGCGGCGCGGGCGGCGTCGGCTCGAGTGGCGGCGGCGGGACCGGCGGCACGGAGGGCGGTGCGACCGGCGCAGCCTCGGGCGGCGGCGGCGCGCGCTCGATCTATACCGTGGCGCTGAACGCCAGCTATCAGCTCGATTTCTGGGGAAAGGTGCGAGCGCAGATTCGCGCCGCGGATTATTCCGCGCTCGCCAGCCGCTTCGATCGCGAAGTGGTCGCCCTCAGCGCCATGGTCAGCGTCGCCAACACGTATTTCCTGGTGCTCGAGGGCCAGGATCGTCTGCGCGTGGCCCGCGAGAATCTCGCGAGCTCGGAACGCATCCTCAAACTGATCCAGGATCGGTTCAACAACGGCACCGCTTCGGCGCTCGAAGTGGCCCAGCAGGCCAGCCTCGCCGCGATTCAACGCGCCGCGATCCCGCCGCTCGTCGAGCAGATCGATCAGAACAAGGCGACGCTCGCGCTCCTCGCCGGCCGCGCCCCGGAGAACCTCGGCGTTCGCGGCGGCAGCATGTTCCGCCTGGGCATTCCCCGCGTGTCGCCGGGGCTGCCGTCCGAACTGCTCACGCAGCGGCCCGACATCCGCGAGGCCGAGCTCAAGCTCGCCAGCGCCGACGCCAATGTCTACGCGGCGCGCGCGGCATTCCTGCCCAGCATCCAGCTGACCGGCCAGGGAGGTTTCGAGAGCGCGGCGCTGCGCACCCTGTTCGGGCCGAGCGCGCTGTTCTACACGGTCGCCGCGAGTCTCACGCAGCCGATCTTCCAGGGCGGGCTGTTGCTGGGTCAGCTCGATCTGCAGAAAGGCATGCGTGAAGAGCTGCTGCAGGATTATCGCAAAGCGGTGATCTCGGCCTTTACCGACGTCGAGCGGGCGCTCGTCGCCGTGCAGCAGACGACGCGACAGGAGGCGCTGCAGCGCCAAGCCGTCGCGGAGTCGCGCAAAGCCTTCGAGCTTTCCGAGGAGCGGCTGCGAGCCGGCACCATCGATCTCACCACGGTGCTGCAGACCGAGCAGACCCTGTTCCAGCAGGAGGACGCGTTGGCGCAAGTGCGCTTCGCGCGGCTCCAAGCGATCGTCGCACTGTTCCAGGCACTCGGCGGCGGCTGGTTCCTGGACCGCGAACCGCTCGCCCGGCCCCTCGATGCCGGACCAAACTCTAAAAGTTGACGGGGCGCGTACATAGCTAGGACCAATGGCAGGTTTTCGCAGATTTCTGACCATCGTCGTCGCCGGCGCCGTGCTCATCGTCGTGGCGATGGTGATGTTCGGGCCTTCTTCGTCGCAGCGCCAGCGCACCGCCGCACGCTTCGGCAATCCGGACGGTCCGGTGCCCGTGCTCGCGGCCGAGGCCCGCATTGCCGACGTGCCCGTCTATCTCGACGGTGTCGGCACCACGCGCGCGCTCAACATGGTCACGATCCACAGCCAGGTCGACGGCACGCTGATCAGCGTCAATTTCCGCGAGGGGCAGGACGTGAAGACGGGCGACGTCCTGGCGCGCATCGATTCCACCACCTATCAGGCGCAGCTCGATCAGGCACTCGCCAAGAAGGCGCTCGACGAGGCGCAGCTCGCCAATGTCAGGCTCGACCTCGAGCGCTACAGCAATCTGCTCAAGACCAACGCGGTCAACCGGCAGCAAGTCGACACCACGCGCGCGCTGGTGGCGCAGCTGGAAGCGCAGGTCAGGCTCGACCAGGGCGCGATCGACAACGCCCGTGCCTATGTCAATTACTGCACGATCGTGGCGCCGATCAGCGCCCGCGTCGGCATTCGCCTGGTCGATCAAGGCAATCTCGTGCACGCGTCGGATCCGACCGGCATCGCCGTGCTGACCCAGATTCAGCCGATCTCGGTGCTGTTCACCCTGCCGCAGCAGCAGCTCGGTCAAGTCAACAAGGCATTCGCAAAGGCGCCGCTCAGTGTCGAAGCGACGGTATCCGACAGCAAGCAGGTGCTCGACCGCGGCACGCTGCAGGTCGTGAACAATCAGGTCGATCAGACGACCGGCACCGTGCAGCTCAAGGCCGAATTTCCCAATGCCGATTTGCAGCTCTGGCCGGGTCAGTTCGTCAACGTCCGGCTTTTGATCGACACCCTGCGCCAGGTCGTGGTGGTGCCCACCGCCGCCGTGCAGCGCGGCCCGAACGGCACCTTCGTTTATTTGCTGCAGCCCGACAGCACCGTGTCGGTCCGCCTCGTCGGAGTCAGCCAGCAGGATGAGAGCCAGACGGTGATCGCCAACGGGCTCCAGGCCAAGGATCGCGTCGTCACCTCGGGCTTCGCGCAGCTTGCCGACGGCCGCAAGGTGGCGGTCAGCGGCGCCGCGGGCGCGCCCGGCGCGATGCCAAGCCCGGGCAATCCGGGCGATCCCGGCGCACGCCCGCCGCGGAGGGAACGGGGCGCAGGCAAGACATCCGAGGCGACCGGGACGCCGCCGAGCACCTCGCCATGAACGTCTCCGCCAGCGTATCGGCGCCTTTCATCCGCCGCCCGATCGCGACTTCGCTGCTGGGCGTCGCGGTGCTGCTCGGCGGCGTGCTGGGCTATTGGCTGCTACCGGTCTCCGCGCTGCCGCAGGTCGATTTCCCGACCATCCAGGTCACGACGCAGCTGCCGGGCGCCAATCCCGACACCACGGCCTCGCTGGTAACGGCGCCGCTCGAACGCCAGTTCGGCCAGATCCCGGCGCTCACCACGATGACCTCGTCGAGCTCCTACGGCATCAGCCAGATCACGCTGCAGTTCGAGCTCAACCGCGACATCGATGCCGCCGCCCAGGACGTACAATCCGCGATCAATGCCGCGGGATCGACGCTGCCGCGCAACCTGCCCTATCCGCCGACCTACTCCAAGGTGAACCCCGCCGACGTGCCGATCGTCACCTTGGCGCTGACCTCGGACACGGTCTCGCTGCGGCAATTGAGCGACATCGCCGACACGCTGCTGGCGCAGCGCCTGAGCGAAGTGACCGGCGTCGGCCATGTCTCGGTCGAAGGCGGCATCCGCCCTGCGGTGCGCATCCAGGCGGATCTGGCGCGGCTCGCCGCCTACGGCATCGGCCTCGAGGACCTCCGCTTCGCGATCGTCAATGCCAACGTCGCAGGCCCCAAGGGATCGTTCGACGGCGCGCACCAGTCCTACACCATTGCGACCAACGATCAGATCGCGGCCGCCGAGGCCTACCGCTCCGTCGTGGTGACCTGGCGCAACGGCGCGCCGGTGCTGCTGAGCGACGTCGCCGACGTGCTCGACGGGCTGGAGAACACCAAGGTCGGAGGCTGGTACGCGGGCGCGCCCGCCGTGATCGTCGACGTGCAGCGGCAGCCCGGCGCCAACGTCATCGAGACCGTGGGGCGCGTGCGGGCCGAGCTGCCGAAGCTGCAGCGCGCCATGCCGGCCGACGCCAGGCTCACCGTGGTGAGCGATCGCACCAACACCATCCGCGCCTCGGTGCGCGACGTGCAATTCACGCTCATCCTCGCGGTCGCGCTGGTCGTGCTGGTGGTGCTCATCTTCCTGCGCACCATCCGCGCCACCTTCATCGCCGGCGTCGCTCTGCCGCTCTCGCTGGTCGCCACCTTCGGGGTGATGTGGTTCTGCGGCTTCAGCCTCGACAACCTCTCGCTGATGGCGCTCACGATCGGCACCGGCTTCGTCATCGACGATGCCATCGTCATGATCGAGAACATCGTGCGCCACATGGAGGACGGCGAGGCGCCGCTCGGGGCGGCGCTCAACGGCGCGCGCGAGATCGGCTTCACGGTGATCTCGCTGACCGTCTCCCTGATCGCGGTGTTCATTCCGCTGCTGTTCATGACCGGGCTCGTCGGCCGCATGTTCCGCGAGTTCGCGTTGACCTTGACCATCGCGGTCGTGGTCTCGGCGATCGTCTCGCTCACGCTGACCCCGATGATGTGCAGCCGGCTACTCCGCCCGGCCCAGGAAGGCGCCGGCAGCCCGCTCACCCGGGGTTTCAACCGCGCCGTGGAATGGAGCGTCGAGACCTACCGCACCTCGCTCGAATGGGTGCTGCGCCACCAGGGACTCACGCTGGCAACGACTCTCGTCACGCTGGCGGCGACGATCGTTCTCTACATCATCGTGCCCAAAGGGTTTCTGCCGCTGCAGGACACCGGGCTGATCACGGCGGTGACCGAGGCCGGCCCGGAGGTGTCGTTTGCCGAGATGCGGCGGCTGCAGGGGGACGTCGTCGCGGCGATCCGCCGGGATCCCGACGTGACCGGTGTCGTCTCGGTGATCGGCGTGAGCCCGCTCAATCTCACGCCCAATGCCGGGCACCTGGCGATCACGCTCAAAGCCCGCGACGCCCGCCACGCCGTGGTCGCCGAGATCGCCGAGCGCCTGAAGGATCACGTCGCGCCGATCCCCGGCATGGTGGTGTATTTCCAGCCGGTCCAGGACATCCAGCTCAGCACGCGCGCGAGCCGCGCCCAATATCAATACACGCTGACCGGCACCGACGCCCCGGCGGTGTCGGACGGGTCGGTCAAACTCGCCGACCGGCTGCGCGCGGAGGCGGCACTGCGCGAGGTCGCCTCCGAAGCGCAGGAGGGGGGCCTGCGCACCTACATCAACGTCGATCGGGAAAAGGCCGGCCGGCTCGGCATCTCGATGCAGGTGATCAACGACACGCTCAACGACGCGTTCGCCCAGCGCCAGATCTCGACGATCTACGCCCAGGCCAACCAGTATCGGGTGATCCTCGAGGCGATGCCGCAGTATCAGCAGGATCCGAGCTCGCTGTCGAAGCTGTTCGTCTCATCGACCAACGGCGCGCAGGTCCCGGTCAGCGCCTTCACCGGCATGCAGCGCACGATCGCGCCGCTCACCATCAGCCATCAGGCGCAATTTCCGGCGGTCACGATCAGCTTCAATCTCGCGCCCGACGCCGCGCTGAGCGACGCGGTCGCGGCGATCGCCAAAGCGGAGCGCGACATCGGCATGCCGGCTTCGATCGTCGGCGGCTATTCGGGCGATGCCGCGGAGTTCGGCCGCTCGCTCGCCGGCGAACCGTGGTTGATTCTTGCCGCGGCGGTGGCAATCTACATCGTGCTGGGCGTGCTCTACGAGAGCTTCATCCATCCGCTCACCATTCTGTCCACCTTGCCGTCCGCCGGCGTCGGCGCGCTGCTCGCGCTGATGCTCACGCGCCAGGACCTCTCGGTGGTGGCACTGATCGGCATCGTGCTGCTGATGGGGATCGTGAAGAAGAACGCCATCATGATGATCGATTTCGCGCTGGAGGCCGAGCGCAAGGACGGGCTCTCCCCGCGCGATTCGATCGTCAAGGCTTCCATGCTGCGCTTCCGGCCGATCATGATGACGACGCTGGCCGCATTGTTCGGCGCGCTGCCGCTCGCGCTCGAGCACGGCACCGGATCGGAGCTGCGCTTTCCGCTCGGCGTCACCATCATCGGCGGCTTGCTGCTGAGCCAGTTGCTCACGCTCTACACGACGCCCGTGATCTATCTCTACATGGAACGCCTGCGCGCGCGGCTGGTGCGCGCCGTCGCCCCGGCTTCGCTGCCGGCCGGCGAACTCGCACCGCCCGCGATCACCCAGCGAGCCGCCGAATGAGCGCGCGTTGTTCGATGATCGGCGGGTGTTACTTGATTCAGATTCAGGCGCGCCGGCATCGCGCTTCCCCTCTCCCGCAAGCGGAGAGGGGAAGAGCGCGTGTGCTCGCATGCGTGCGGCGGCTTGAGCGATGAATTTCTCCTACCCGTTCATCCGCCGGCCGGTGGGCACCACGCTGCTCGGGATCGGCCTGTTCCTTCTGGGCGTCGTCGCCTACGTGTTTCTTCCCGTCGCGAGCCTGCCGAGCATCGATTTTCCCACCATCCGCGTCAGCGCCAGCCGGCCCGGCGCGGATCCGGCCACCATGGCGGCGACGGTGGCGGCGCCGCTCGAGCGGCGCCTCGCCGAGATCGCCGGCGTCACCGAGATCACTTCGACCAGCGCGCTCGGCTCGACCAGCATCGCGGTCCAGTTCGATCTCTCGCGCAATATCGACGGGGCGGCGCGCGACGTGCAGGCGGCGCTCAATGCGGCGGCAAGCGACCTGCCGACCGACCTGCCGATGGTGCCGAATTTCCGCAAGGCCAATCCGGCCGCGGCCCCGATCCTGATCCTGGCGCTGACCTCGAAGACCATCGCGCCGAGCGCGCTCTACGATGTCGCCGATACCGTCATCGCCCAGCGCATCTCCCAGGTCGACGGCGTCGCCGAGGTCGCCGTGACCGGCGCCCAGCAACCGGCGATCCGCGTGCGGGTCAACCCGGTGGCGCTCGCCTCGATCGGGCTCGGCATGGACGACGTGCGCGCCGCGATCGTCAATGCCAATGCCGCGGGGCCGAACGGCGCCTTCGACGGGCCGCAGCAGGCGCAGACCATCGCGACCAACGACCAGCTGCGCAACGCCGCCGACTACGATCCGATCGTGGTGCGCACCATGAACGGCTCGGTGGTGCGGCTGTCCTCGATCGCGACGATCACGCCGGGCGTGCGCAACACGCTCTCGGCGGCGTGGTTCAACCGGCAGCCCTCGATCCTGCTCATCATCACCAAGCAGGCGCAGGCCAACGTCATCGACACCGTCGACCGCATCCACGAGGTGCTCGGCAACATCAAGCCCTGGATTCCCGCGGACCTGCAGATCTCGGTACTGTCCGACCGCACGACGACCATCCGCGCCAGCGTCCACGACATGCAGCTGACGTTGTGCGCGACCATCGCGCTGGTGATGCTGGTGGTGTTCGTGTTCCTGCGCCGCGCGACCCCGACGATCGCCGCCGGCGTCACCGTGCCACTGTCGCTCGCCGGCACCTGCGCGCTGATGTGGCTCGCCGGCTTCTCGATCGACAATCTCTCGCTGATGGCGCTCGCAGTCTCGGTCGGCTTCGTCGTCGACGACGCTATCGTCATGATCGAGAACGTGTTTCGCAATCTCGAGGCCGGGTCCTCGCCGCTGCGCGCCACCATCCAGGGCGCGCGCCAGATCGGATTCACCGTGATTTCGATCAGCGTCTCGCTGATGGCCGCCTTCATCCCGCTGCTGTTCATGGGCGGCATCGTCGGCCGGCTGTTCCGGGAGTTCTCGGTGACGCTCGCGTTCGCGATCGCGGTGTCGACCGTGGTGTCGCTCTCGGTCACGCCGATGATCTGCGCGCATTTCGTGCGCGCGCCGCCGAGCCGGAGCGCGACCCGGCTCGATCGCGTCGTGAGCGCGGTGCTCGACTGGATGATCCGCAGCTATGCCGGCACGCTGCGCAATGTGCTGCGCCACCGCGCGCTCACCATGCTGGCAATGCTGCTGACCGTCGCGCTCACGGTCGTGCTCTATGTCAAGGTCCCGAAGGGCTATTTCCCGCAAGACGACACCGGGCTCGTGTTCGGCGGGACCGAAGCCTCGACCGACATCTCGTTCAAGGCGATGTCGGAGCTGCAGCAGCGCGCGGCCGCGATCGTCGAGGCGGATCCTGCCGTCGCCGCGGTCGCCTCCTCGGTCGGCGCCTCGAACTTCAACCCGTCGCTCAACCAGGGCCGGCTGTTCATCAGCCTGAAACCGCTCGCGGAACGCAAGATCACGACGGCGCGGGTGGTCGAGCGCCTGCGCGTCAAACTTGCCGCGGTGACCGGCCTGAAGGTGTTCATGGTGCCGTCGCAGGATCTGCGCGTGGGTGCCCGCCAGAGCAAGGCGCAATATCAGTTCACGCTGTGGGGCACCGACGTCGACGAGCTGCAGAACTGGTTGCCGAAGGTGCTGGAGGCGGTGCGCAAATTGCCCGATCTGACCGACGTCGCGACCGACCGCGAGCAAGGCGGGCTGCAGGCCGACGTGATCATCGACCGGCTCGCCGCCTCGCGGCTCTGCGTGAAAATTCAGGATATCGACAACGCGCTGAACAATTCCTTCGCGCAGCGGCAGATCTCGACCATCTACACCCAGCGCAATCAGTACCGGGTCATTCTCGAGATCGACCGGCAATTTCAGCGCGACCCGACCGATCTGAGCCGCATCTATGTCAAGGCGAGCGGCAGCTTTGCCGGCAACGCCCAGTGCGCGGGCGCGATCGCCAGCGCGCAGGCGACCAACGCCGCGACCGGGGTAGTGGCCGGCATCGCCCCCAATGAGGTGCCGCTGTCGGCGGTAGCGCGGTTCGGAAAATCGACCGCGCCGCTCATCGTCAACCATCAGGGCCAATTCCCGTCGATCACCATCACCTACAATCTCAAGCCCGAGGCCGGGATCGAGGCGGCGACCGAGAGCATCCGGGAGACGATCGCGAATTTGCATCTGCCCGATACGATCCATCCCGAGCCGGCCGGCGACATCAAGGCGTTCGCGCAGACGATCGGCGCGCAGCCGATCCTGATCCTCGCGGCGCTGATCGCGGTCTATATCGTGCTCGGCGTGCTCTACGAGAGCCTCGCGCATCCGCTCACGATCATCTCCACGCTGCCCTCGGCGGGGCTCGGCGCGCTGCTCGCGCTCGCGCTCACCGGCAGCGAGCTGACCGTGATCGCCTTCATCGGCATCATTCTGTTGATCGGCATCGTCAAGAAGAACGGCATCATGCTGGTCGATTTCGCGCTCGACGCCGAGCGCCGGCGCGGCCTTGCGCCGGAGCAGGCGATCTTCGAGGCCTGCCTCGAGCGCTTCCGTCCGATCCTGATGACCACGATGGCGGCGTTGCTCGGGGCGGTGCCGCTCGCAATCGCCATCGGCCCGGGATCCGAGCTACGCCGCCCGCTCGGCATCACCATCATCGGCGGGCTGTTGGTCTCTCAGGCGCTCACGCTCTACACCACACCGGTGATCTATCTCCTGCTCGACCGCCTGCACCGGCGGCTGTGGGGCTCGCGCGAGGGCTCGGTCGCCAAGGGCGCGGGGCCGACGGCGCGCCGCCTGGGGCTCGGCGCGGCGGGCGAAGGTGCGGCGGAATAGGGCGGCGTTGCCCGGACGCGGCGCGATGCGCAGCGTTGCGCCGCAGATCCGGGGCCCAGCTTTGTCGATGATTTAGACCAGTCCTGGATCCCAGGTCTGCACCGCACCACTAATGTGCTGCGGTGCGCCCGGGAAACGCAGCCGAGGGCTCGCGCTTTGCAAATCGCG
>DASWCW010000100.1:0-31119 GCA_036395835.1 Xanthobacteraceae bacterium | reverse complement strand
TTGCGCGGGGCGGTTAGCTTCGATAGCTTTGCGCATCGGGGAAATGCAGGCTCCCCGTCAGACGCCAGCCGTCCAAGCTCTGCGCAACGCTCGCTTGCCGAGGTGATTGCGCATGGACGGAATTTTCCCATCCCACCCCATCGCTCGCGTGCCCGGAACGCCCGCCCGTTGCGGATTGCGTGCCGCGGTCCCGCCCCCGCGGGTCACCCCGTTTGCATATGGATCGACGTGGCTGATGATCGTGTTCGCAAGCGCGGGCGCCATCCTCTCGGGCGCCGCCGCCGCGGAGAAGTTCCAAAAGCTGTCCGGCGCGCAAATCCGCGCAAAGCTCGCCAGCATGGCGATCACCGACGAGGTGCACTGGGCCGACGTTTACGGACGGGACGGGACGCTGACCACGTTCTCGATGGGCAAGAAGAGCGTCGGCAAATGGTCGGTCAAGAACGACGAGCTTTGTCACGACCGCGCCAAGGAGTTCCAGGGGTGCTATCAGGTGTGGGTTTCCGCGTCGCGAAGGCTCGAGCCTGCCGCTCGAAGGCGTGCTGCAGTCGCCCGCCAGGCGCAACTAACCGAGCCGTCGAGATCGCCTCGCATGCGAGTCCAACAGCCATGCAGCATCCAGCGTCGATCGATCCGATAACCCCGGTCCAATCGGAAACGCCGCTGCTGCAGGCGATGGACCTGACCAAGCGCTACGGCGAAGAGCGCGCGCTCGAGGACGTGCGGTTTTCGGTGCGTTGCGCCGAGGTGCTCGGTCTGATCGGACCCAATGGAGCCGGCAAGACGACGCTGCTCGAGGCCTTGGCCGCGCTCATTGCGGTGGATTCCGGCGCCGTGCTCTGGCGCGGGGCGACGCTGGCGCCGGCGGATCGGCGCGCATCGATCTTCTATCTGCCGGACGGGATTCGCCCCTGGCAGGAGCAATATGTCGCGCGCGTGCTGAAGTTCTTCGCGGCCGTATACGGGCGCTCGCGAGCGCAAATTGCCGCGGCAGTCGCCGCCGTCGGTCTCGGTCCGGCGCTGCGCAAACCGGTGTTCGCGCTCTCCAAGGGCTACGCGCGCCGGCTGATGTGGGCGCTCGCGCTGCTCTGCCCGCAACCGCTGCTGCTCATGGATGAGCCGTTCGACGGCTTCGATCTCAAGCAAACCCGCGAGATGATGACGGTCCTGCGCCGAACGGCGGCAGCGGGTCGAACCATCGTGCTCTCGACCCATCAGCTCGTCGACGCCGAGCGCGTATGCGACCGTTTCGTGCTGCTCGCCGGCGGTCGCGTTCGCGGCGAGGGCACGCTCGACGAGCTGCGGGCATGGACCGGCGTTTCCACGGGATTGGAGGACATGTTTCTTGCGCTCGCCTGACACCATCGCGGCGCTGCGGGCGCCGTTCGGCGCGCTGCTCGCCAAGGAGATTTGGCAAATCCTCGGCGGCCGCGCGCTGTGGACGATGCTGCTCCTGCTCGGCCCGCTCATCGGCTACAGCTTCGTTCAGGCGGTCTCGCTTTACGCCGAGGCGAGCCTGGCCGCGGAGCAATCGCCCGCGCTTGCCAGCAGCCTCTCGCCGCTCGACGGCGTGCTCGTCCCCACCTTCGGCGCGTTCTACGTCGCCGTCACGCTGCTGTTTCCGTTCGTGGCGATCCGCGTGCTCGGACACGAGAAGGAAACCGGCGCGCTGCGGCTCCTCATCCAATTGCCGTACCGGACCTCGACTCTGATCGCCGCCAAGCTTGCGGCCACGCTCGCCGCCTGGCTGATCGCCGCCGTTCCCGTGCTTTCGGCGCTGGCGGCCTGGATATTCGTCGGCGGACATCTCGACGCGCCGGAAACGCTCAATCTCCTGCTCGGGCATTTTCTGTTCGGGCTGCTGGTCGGCGCGCTGGCGTTGTTCGCGGCGTCGATATCGGAAAGCGCGGCGACCGCGGCGATCGTCACGCTCGCCGTCACGATCGGCTCCTGGGTGCTCGACTTCACGGTGGCGGGACGCCCCGGCTTTTTCGACTGGCTGTCGCGCTTGTCGCTGACCCAGGCGCTGCGCACATTCGAACAGGGCCTGCTCTCCGCGAGTCTCGTTGCCGGCATCCTTGCCGCCGTGGCGGCGCTCGCGGCGCTCGCCGCGGTGTGGCTGCCCCCGGGAGTTCCGACCCGCGGGAAGCTCGCGCGTTCGCTGGGTTGCCTGCTCGCGGCCGGCGTGGCGCTGGCGATTGCGGCGCAGCTGCGGGCCTCGCTCGACGTCACCGCGGACCGGCGCAATTCGTTTCCGGCCGCCGACCAGCGCACCTTGCGCGAGCTGCGCGAGCCGTTGATCGTGACGGTGCACCTCGCGCCGGAAGATCCGCGCTATGTCGACTTGCGGCGCAATGTGCTCGCAAAGCTCGAGCGAACGCTGCCGAACGTCACATTGCGTCTCGCCGGCGAGCGGCAAAGTGTCCTCGGCGGCAGCGGCGAGGAGTCCTACGGCGTAGTCGATTACGATTATGGCGGCCGGCTCGCCAGCACTCGATCGACCAGTCCGCGCGAAGTCTTGCCGCTGCTCTACGGCCTCGCCGGCGTCCCGCTCCCCGCCCCCGCAACGGGGGAGGAATATCCCGGCCACCCGCTGGTCGCGAATGCGGACGCAAGCCTCGCCTGGTTCCTGTGCGGCCTGCCGCTGCTGATCATCGCGGCCTGGTGGTGGAGCCAGCGGCCGCCTGGATCCAGACTGACACTCGTACAAGATGGAGACCCGTCATGAATCGAGCGCAGACGATACCAACGCTGTTTTGTGCCTTGCTCGGCCTGTCCTCTGTGGCGCTGGCGGCACAGCAGACCGTGAAAGCCGACCTGTCGCACGAAACCGTCGGCGCCGAGCCCATGTCGTTCCTGAGCGTGGTCGGAGTTTGGCGGATCGAAACCGAGAACGGCAGAAACGTCCTCACGGTGGACGGCCGCCAATGGAAGGAGGGCCAATCCTCCGCCGGCCTTGCCGACAAGGCGCGCGCGCTCTACGGCGAGCGCTACGCCGAATTTCTCGATCGCGTTCAGGCCTACGCGTATTTCCCCTATGTGGTGTTCAAAGATGTGCAGGAGTTCCGCAACGGAGAAATTACCGTGCGCTTCGAGGGACTCTCCGGCCGCATCGACCAGGGCGCCGGAATCCTGTTCAACCTGAAGCCCAACGGGGACTATCTGACGATCCGCGCAAATTGTCTGGAAAACAACCTCGTGCTGTGGAAATTCGAAAAAGGCAAGCGCTCGTCGGTGAAATGGGTTCGGAACACGCCGACCGCGTCCCGGCAATGGCACGACCTAAAGGTTCGCATCGCCGGCGCCAAGGTCGAAGGCTATCTCGACGGCAAGCTCTATCTCGAGCATACGCTGCCGGCGCCGGTTTCCGGCCGCATCGGACTGTGGTCCAAGGCGGACAGCCACATGTATTTCGCCGATTATGCGGCGACGCCCGCGGACTAGGATGGGTTGAGCGGCTTCGGCCGGCGCGATTCCCGGCGTGCTTCGGCACCTGGCGAATTTGGATGCTCACAGGAGCTTGCCGCGTGACCCGGACTTCCAGGATCGAAACCGATGGCGGCGCCGCGGGCCACGGCGTCTCCGAGCGCGAAGCGTTGCGGGTGTGGCTGCGCATCGCTTTGCTCAGCTTCGGCGGGCCGGCCGGCCAGATTGCGGTCATGCATCGCATCCTGGTCGAGGAGAAGCGCTGGATTTCCGAGCGGCGGTTCCTGCATGCGCTCAATTACTGCATGCTGCTGCCAGGTCCCGAGGCCCAGCAGCTCGCGACTTACGTCGGCTGGCTGATGCATCGCACCCGCGGCGGCATCGTCGCCGGCGGGCTGTTCGTCGTGCCCGGCATCGTGTCGATCATGGCGTTGAGCTACGTGTACGCCGGCTGGGGCAGAGTCCCGATCATCCAAGCGCTGTTCTTCGGGCTCAAGGCCGCGGTCCTGGCGATCGTGCTCGAAGCCGTGGTCCGCATCGGCAGGCGCGCGCTCAAGAACTCGATCATGATCGCGCTCGCCGGCGCGGCCTTCGTCGGCATTTTTTTCTTCAGCGTTCCCTTCCCGCTGATCGTGTTCGGCGCGGCCCTGATCGGCTTCCTCGGCGACCTCGCCGGCATCACCGCGTTCCGGGTCGGCGGCGGACACGCTGCCGGCAAAGGCGACGCGGCGTTGCTCGACAGCCGGCTCGGAGACGAGCTGCCCGAGCACGCTCGCCCGACGGTCGCCCGGTCGCTGCGCGCATCCGCGGTGTGGCTCGTTCCGGTCGTGGCGCTCCTGGTCGCGCTCGGCGCCTCGAATGTGTTCAGCCAGATCGCGGTGTTCTTCAGCAAGATGGCGCTCGTGACCTTCGGCGGCGCCTACGCGGTGCTGGCCTATGTGGCCCAGCAAGCGGTCGAGCACTATCACTGGCTCCGGCCCCGCGAGATGCTCGATGGCCTCGGCATGGCCGAGACCACGCCGGGTCCGCTGATCATGGTGCTGCAATTCGTGGGCTTCATGGCGGCCTACCGCGATCCCGGCACGCTCCCACCGATGCTGGCCGCCACGCTTGGGGGGCTGCTCGCAACCTGGGTCACGTTCACGCCGTGCTTCCTGTGGATCTTCCTGGGCGCGCCGTTCGTCGAGGTGCTGCGCGAGAACAAGCCGATCAATGCCGCGCTTTCCGCGCTCACCGCCGCGGTCGTCGGCGTGGTGCTCAATCTGGCGATCTGGTTCGCGATCCATACGATCTTCCAGGAGGTTCGGCCGGTGCGCGGCTTCGGGCTCGCGTTCGAGGCGCCGGTGCTCGGGAGCGTCGATCCTTGGGCGCTCGCGCTCTCGGTTGTCGCGATGGTCGCCATCTTCCGGTTCAAGATCGGCATGATCCCGACCATCGCTCTATGCTCCGGCACCGGGATCGTTCTGTTCCTGGCGGGGGTCACGGCGTGACACGACGCGCGTTCACTTGCAGCGTCAGCCTCATGTGGCCCGACTGCAACCACCGTCCAATGTCCGGCCGTGAGCATTGAAAGGAGATGGTCATGCGAGCGATTGCCGTCTTTCTGCTGGTGCTGAGCATGTGTGGCGTCAATGATACGGTACGAGCCGAGCAATCGAGCAGCTGCAAACAATGTCGCGATCAGCAGCGAGCCTGCATGGCAAATTATTCGGGAAAAACCTGCAAGACTGAGTACGACATCTGCATGAAGTCCTGCCAGCGGAAATAATCAACAGGCTCCAGCACTATGGGGGAAGCGCAAGGCGACGCGCTTTCCAGGATGGCGCCCAACGACGGAACCCTGCCATGACGTTCGCGATGAAGCCCCTGCCCTGCGATCCGAGCCGCGTGCGCGGAATGTCCGAGCGGCTGATTATCTCTCATTACGAGAACAACTACGGCGGCGCGGTGAAGCGCCTCAACCTCATCGCCGAGAAGCTCGCCGAGCTCGACCCGGCGAACGCTGCCGGCTTTTTGATCAACGGACTCAAGCGTGAGGAGCTCATCGCGATGAATTCGATGATTCTGCATGAGCTGTTTTTCGACGGCCTCGGTGAGCAAAGCGGCCCCGGAGCCGTTCTGCGCGAGGCGCTGGCGCGCGATTTCGGCTCCTACGAGCGCTGGCGCTCGGAATTCATCGCGATGGGCAAGGCGCTCGGCGGCGGCTCCGGTTGGGTCCTCCTGTCGTGGTCGCCGCGCGATCGCAAGCTCGTCAATCAATGGGCGTCGGACCATTGCCACTCGCTCGCCGGCGGCACGCCGATCCTGGCGCTCGACATGTACGAGCATTCCTATCATATCGATTTCGGCGCAAAGGCCGCGACCTACGTGGACACTTTCATGGACGCCATTCGCTGGGACAACGTCGGTCGGCTGTATGCCGCGGCCGCCGGCGCCGCAGGCAGCGCGACCGGCGCCTAGCGTTCAACATGGCCGCGGCGATCTCCGAGCCCTCGCGTGCAGCGCGACGCCCCGACGTCTTCTATCTCTACGCGGCACGGGCGGCGCGGGGCATCGGCGATGGCTTCGCCTTCATCATCCTGCCCGCGTATCTTTCCGAGCTCGGCTTCGATCCGTTCCGAATCGGCGTGGTCGCGACCGCGGCACTGCTGGGCTCGGCCGCGACGACGCTGGCGGTGGGGTTCCTCGCCGCCCGCTACGACCTGCGGAATCTGCTGCTGATCGGCGCCCTGGTCATGGCGCTGACGGGGCTCGCCGTCGCCAATTCTCACGCCCTCGTTCTGATTCTCATCATTGTCTTCATCGGCAGCTTGAATCCCTCGACCGGGGATCTCGGCATGATCGTGCCGCTGGAGCACGCGATGTTGGCGCGCGGCGCGGCGGACACGGACCGCACCCGGATTTTTGCCCGCTACAGCCTGATCGGCACGGCCTCGACCGCGGCGGGCGCGCTCGCGGCCGCCACGCCGGATTTCGCGGTTTCGCTCGGGGCGAGCCGGCTCGGGGCGCTCGAGGCCATGTTCTACGTCTACGCGGCGCTCGGCGCGATCGGCGTGCTTTTGTACTGGCGCCTGCCGCACGCCGCGCCGCAGCAAGCCAATACGCGCCTCGCCGGCCTCGGGCCATCGCGCCGGATCGTCTACAAGCTCGCGGCCCTGTTCAGCCTCGATGCGTTCGCCGGCGGGTTCGTCGTGCCGTCGATCCTGGCGCTGTGGCTGTTCGAGCGCTTCGACCTCTCGCTCGCGGTGGCGAGCGTGTTCTTCTTCTGGACCAACGTGCTCAGCGCGCTGTCCTATCCGGTTGCGGTGCGGCTCGCGCGGCGCTTCGGGCTCGTCAACACCATGGTGTTCACCCACATTCCGTCGAGCCTTTGCCTGGTGCTGGCCGCGTTCTCGCCCAGTCTGCCGATCGTGCTCGGCCTGCTGCTCGTCCGGGCGGCGCTCGCCCAGATGGACGTGCCGACGCGCACCTCGTACGTAATGGCCGTGGTCACTCCGGCCGAGCGCACCGCGGCTGCCAGCGTGACGGCGGTGCCGCGCAGCCTCGCGTCATCGGTCAGTCCCACGCTGTCGGGCGCGCTGCTCGCCACCTCGTTTGCCGGCCTGCCGCTCGTCGCCTGCGGCGTGCTCAAGATCGTCTATGATATCGCCCTGCTGCTCTCGTTCCGCCACGTAAAACCGCCCGAAGAGCGCAGCACGAGCGAGGTCTCCTGATGCGCTCGGAATGCGGGCACCGTCGATCTTTGCCGGAGCCGCCGCTCAGGCGATCCCGAGCCGCCGCAGCACCTGCTCGGTCGTTCGCGAGCAGCGGACGCCCGCGAACGGAAACGCATCGGTGAGCGCCGACGCGATCTCATGATCGAGCGCGTCCTGCAAAAGCCGGCGCGCCCGGTAAAGCCGTGTCTTGACGGTCTGCGGTTTGATGGCGAGAACGCCCGCCGTTTCCTCGATGTCCATGCCTTCGACCACGCGCAGCACGAACACCGTGCGAAACGCCGCAGGCAAATCGTCGATCGCGCGCTCGAGGATCCGGCGGATTTCCCGCTGGGCAATGGTGCGTTCGGGATCGACCTCTGTTTGCATCGACGGGAACGGGATGACTTCGGCGCGCGCGGAAGGCTGATCGTCGAGAATCGAAAGTGCCAGCATCGGTCGAAGCCGCCGTTTACGGCCCAGCGCCTCGTTCAGCGCGATGCGTGTCAGCCAGGTGGAGAGGCTGGACTCGCCCCGGAACCGGTCGAGATGGGTGAAGGCGCGAACATAGGCTTCCTGAACCACGTCCTCGGCTTCGCTGTCGTTGCCCAGCACGCCGCGAGCGACGCGATAAAGCCGCCGATTGTGCCGCCGCGTGATGAGCCGGACGGCGTCCCCGTTCCCGCCGCGCGCCTGCTCGACGAGCGCGGTCTCGTCGAGTGCTTCGACTTGTGGCTTGCGAGCGGTGGGATCCTTGCGCATTCAAGTCCCTCGAGCGAGACGTTGTCCGGGGATTCGCCGGTTGATGGCGGCGCGCGCGCCTAGCCCGCGTCCTGACCGAAATAGCTGCATGCCTCATTGCGGCTGTCACGATACACGGTGACGCGTCGCACGCGGCCTGCATGCTGAACCCGCTCCCAAATGAATTTCGCGAGATTTTCCAGCGTCGGGGCCCCCAGCGCCTCGATGCGATTGAGCAGCTTGTGATCGAGCATTTGTTGCACATCGCAGATGCTGCGCTCGAATTGCCCGAGATCCACGATCATTCCGGTCTGCGGATCCGGCTCACCGCAAATCGCGATCTCCGCGCGGAACGAGTGCCCATGGATCTCCTCGCTGGCGGTCCCCAAGGTCGTGCCGGCGATCGCATGGGCGGCTTCGAACCGGAACGATTTGGTCAGCTCCCACATCACCGGATTCCCAGCAACTTGTGGGTCTGGAGGCTCAAGCTCCATTGCGGGTGCTCGAGACAATATTCGACGGCCCGCGCGGTGTTCTCCTCGAGTTCCGGACCATCCATCGGCTGCAGCGAGAACCGCTTGAAGCCAAGATCGGCATAAGCCTCGGGCGGCGCCCCGGGCTGCGGGTACACGAGCTTGAGTTCATCCCCGCAGCGGACCCGAAGCTCGGTTCCGGCTTTCGGACTGACGCAGATCCAATCGAGGCTGGGGGGCGGCTCGATCGTGCCGTTGGTCTCGACCGCCACCTCGAATTCCCGGGAATGGAGCGCATCGAGCAAGCGGCCGTCGACCTGCAACAGCGGCTCGCCCCCGGTCAGCACCGCGAACCGGTTAATTCTTCCGGTCCCCCATTCCTGTTCGATCGCCGCGGCGAGATCCTCGGCGGAGGCATAGCGGCCGCCGCGGGTTCCGTCGGTGCCGACGAAATCGGTGTCGCAAAAGCGGCATGTCGCGGTCGCCCGATCGGCCTCCCGGCCGGACCAGAGGTTACAGCCCGCGAAGCGACAGAACACGGCCGGACGGCCGGCCTGCGCTCCCTCGCCCTGGAGCGTCCGGAAGATTTCCTTGACCGCATAGGCCACGCGCCGCTCTCCTCCGATTTGCTCGGCAGGCTCGACCGGCAGTTAGGCGCCGGGTGACCTCGCGTTCAATATACAAACGCGTGCGATGCATCGCCGCACTTAGTTCTTCAGGAATTTTAGGATCGTCTCGAAGAACTGCAGCCGGTTCTTCTCGAACAGCACGAAGTGGGTGGCATCGGGAATGAGCACGCTCTGCTTCGCCGAAGCATGGACGAGGTCGTGCATCAAGCCTTCCCGGTCCTCGGGAAACGACCAGGTATCGTAGTTGCCGGCGATCACCAGGGTGGGCGCATAGATGTTCGCCGCGTTCCATAGCGGGCGCCCGGTGGCCTGATAGAACGAGTCCTCCAGCACCCCATTCGGTGCGCGCAGGCTCGCAGGATTGCGGCTGTTGCTGGTCGGATCCGTCGCCATGCACTCCTTCCAGAATTCGACCGGAACCGCGGGGTCGCGATATTCGTCCTTGTTTTCGACCGGGATTTCCCCGTTCCAGCGGCCGGTATTGGCGGCCTCCGAAGCCAGACGATAGGCGCCGAGCGAAAAATTGAACTCGTGCGGCTTGCGCTTGTTCTGCAGCGCGCTGCCCGGTCCCAAATTGGTGTGGTCGTTGAAATTGTAGAGCGGCGCGTACAGCACGAGCTTGTGCACGTTCTCGCTGTGCAGCGAGGCATAATAGCCGGCCATCATCGCGCCCCAGGACCAGCCGATCAACGTCACCTTGCCGACGCCGCGCCGGGACTTGATTTGGTTCACCATGGCCTCGATGTCGCGTAGCGCCAGGAACGAGCGCGTGACCGGGGGATTCTTCGCGGCTGGCTCGTCCATCGCCTTGTCGCGACTCGAATAGCCGTAGTTGCGATAATCGCCCATGTGGACCACATAGCCGCGCTTGACCATCCAATCGGCCCACGAGTAGTCCTGATAGGAGAGATCGAAATCGCAGGTGGAAGGCGCCGTCGCGCCGTGCAGGAACAGAACGACGTTGTCGTTGGTGAAGCGCGTATTCCCCTCGGCCATCTTCTCGCGCACGAACAGCTTGATGCCGGGATCGAGCGCATCGATCTGGGTGTCGGTCTTGACGATCTTGGCGTCCTGTGCGGATGCAATGCCGGGCGCCGCAAGCGACAGCGCGAACAGCGCGCATGCAAGTTGGCTCCTGGGAAACAGCCTCATGCGAGACGTCGGGCGTGAACGTTGCATTGCTTCCTTCCCCCTGTTTTTCTGGAGAACATCCCGCATTGGAGCGAACATCTGCTTTGATATCAGATACTAACGCGGTGCCATCCCGGATGGCAAGATCAACGCAAAGCTGCCACGACGCATGACGGCACGCGCCCGGCAACCACCCGGCTGCCGCGCTCGCGCCGGTTCCTGTTAGAAATTCTACACTCGGAAAGCTGGCGGACTGCTTGCGGGCGCACGCCCTACGTGCGCCGGACGTCGGACACTCCGACGTGGTGCCTATACACCAGCTCTTACCGATGCCGGGGCGAAGGAATCGTCGACGGTCGAGTGACGGAGCGAATATTGAATTCCCATCAGGTCGGCGGCGCCCGCTACCTTGGGGAGCCTGAAGGCCGCACGCCGGGGGCTTGGGATCAACCAACGTGAGGCAGTCGTGTGCCAGCCATAAAGCTGGACAGGACGAGCGGGCTGCGCTCGATAGGGTATTCTACCTTCCGATTAAGGCAGATTGAACCGGCGGGTAATAATGAAAAGGTGGAGGTCGACCAGCTTGCGCTGTCTGGCTGGATCGCACCGCCGCTTATTCCTCCAATGGACCGGTCTTTCACAAGGATCGGGGCCGTTTTCTTTGCTGGCGGCATTTCCGGCTTAGAAACCAATGCCGGCCCGGCGAAACTCCGCCGCAAAGGCGCCGCGGAGCATTCCCGCAAACGCATTGCTGCGCCCCCTACGGATCGAAGTGGTCCTGCGGCCGTCGAGAACGGCGTTCAGGTTGGACCATGGCACGTACGGAAGCGCTTGCACCGCAAAAAGTTCCAGGCCGCAGCGAGTCGCAATCCTTCGCAGCTGCATCGGCGAAGGGTGATTTGTTGGCGGCGCATCCCGATCCCGGTCGACGAGGCGCTTGACGCAGAAAACCGGATTCCAGGGATGCAACGAGATGACGATCAGGCGGCCGCTCGCCGTCAGCACACGCTCCACCCCAACAAACGCTGCGGGTTGATCAGAAAGATGTTCGAGCGCGCCGATGAGCAGTACGAGCTCGAATCGCTCGCGACAGTTCAGGCAGAATTCAGCTGCGTCGCCGACCTGGAAGCGCAAATGCGCCATCGAAGCGTTCCGCTGCGCGTGTGAGATCATACCTGAACTGATATCCACACCGACTCCACCAAAAATGCTATCGGCGAGGTGAAGCAAAGTTTGGCCGGTGCCACAGCCGAGATCGAGCACACGCGGTCGACCCAGCTCGCGGCAAACGGTCTGAAGATAACTAATACGAGCTGTGAATTCCGACGCGCGCGGCGAAGCGGGACCGTGCTCCGCGTCCCAGGTCGTTGCAATCGCATCGAATTGCCGTCGAAAATCCGGCAATGGAGTGATGTTGCAAGGCCTTGCCACCCAGATCCTCCGCGAGCCTCCTTCCTTTTTGATTATCGGGGAACTTTCATGTATGCGCTCAGTTCCGCAGAAGAACCAAATTGAGGTTCCCCATAACAGGTAGTCGGAATTGGGCAGCATCGATCTCTGATCGCGATGTATTATCTGTGCGCCTTGTCGCGGTCGGGAACAAAATGTGTTCTTTGGGATTGCTCCGTCGTCCATAGCCTGAAAAGCTGTTACTAAATAGTGCTAAAGCAACCGATCGGGAGAAACAGCACAGTGGCAAAGACGCAAGAACTGGGAGTGATCGGCCTTGGCAAAATGGGAGGCGGGTTGGCTCAACAGGCAATCGAGAAGGGCATGCGGGTTGTGGGTCTGTCTCGTGGCGGCGCGTCTTCCGCGCTGAAACGGGCTGGATTGAATGAAATCAACGATGTCGCGGGATTCCGCGATCAGCTGAACGCGCCGCGGTTTGTGCTTCTATATGTTCCTGCGGGGCGGGTCGTTGATTCCCTTCTGGAGGACCTCGGCAAGTATTTGCAGAGTGGCGACATTATTGCGGACGGAGGAAATTCCTACTGGGGCGATTCCATTCGACGATATCAGCGCCTGCGCCAAAAGGGCATCCATTTTGTCGATGCCGGAACCTCCGGTGGCCTCGAGGGTGCCCGCCACGGCGCTTGTTTCATGGTCGGCGGCGAGCGAGAGCCAGTGGCACGTATCGAGCCCATCTTGCGGGCGCTGGCCACGGAGGGCGGTTATGTGCATGCAGGGGGCCCTGGGGCAGGTCACTTCGTCAAACTTGTCCATAACGGCATTGAGTTCGGCATGCTGCAGGCGATTGCGGAAGGATTCGACCTACTCCAGCGCTATCATCAGCCGCTGGACACTACCTCAATACTGGAGTGCTGGCGGCATGGTTCCGTCATCCGCTCTTGGTTGATCGATCTACTCGCCGAGGCTTACCGGGCAGATCCGACACTTGAGCGACCCAGCTCTTATGTCGAGGACACAGGTGAGGTGAACTGGCTGGTGGACGATGCGCTGCGAATGGAGGTGGCGGTGCCGGTCATCAGCCAATCCGTGATGCAGCTCTTTGCGTCACGCGATGCGCCGAAGAATTGGGCCCGAGCCATTATCATGATGCGGCATGGTTTCGGTGGTCATCCGTTCGGGCCACAGGAAAGCATCGCGCGCGAACGCCGCGAGGGGCGCGTTGGAGGCGTCTTCCGGCCGGATGACGCCGCTCGCAACTCGTCCAATTAATCTCGTTCGCGAGCCAAGTCAGTGCAACTCCCCATGGCCGGAGTCTCTTCGGCAACCCGCTTGCAGGAAGGCAAAGCCGATAGGGTATTACGTGTGCCGGACGTCGGACACTCCGACGTGGTGCCGATACACCAGCTCCCAGCCTTTCCAGCCGTTGAACAGCAAGAGCAGTACTGTGACGAGCGAAATCCAAATGCCCCAGGGAAATACTCCGGCGGCGGCGCCCGAGCGGTAGCGGATGTACCAATTGATCAGCGTCAAGACGACGGCGATCAGATTGCCGATCATGTGCTGCCACGCGTCGCCGATATCGCGGATGCGCGCATCTGCGAAGAAGTCGGTGAAGCCGGCAAGCGCCGCGACCAGCGCCATGATCACTCCGGCGCCCAGCAGCCACATCGATACCGTGGCCCAATTCGCATTGCCGGTGCTCCAGAAAACCAGATCCGTCACCAACGCCGTGACCATGAACACGACGGGAAACGGGATCAGCATCGGGTGGATGGGATGGCCCGCGATGCTGGCGGTGCTCTTGGGATTGCCGTTCGGCATGGCATGCCTCCTTGGATAACGATGAAAACCTCCGGGGCCGCTGCACCAAGCGAAGCGCCCGCGGACCTCGTGCCGCGGGCGCCATGGCGGCGAGCTCAAATGCCCTTCAGATACTCGACGAGATCCTTCTTGTCCGCGTCGCGCAGCTGCAGATTGAGAAACCTGTCGTAATGGTTCACCACGTCGGCGAGCGTGGCTAATCGTCCGTCGTGATAGAACCCGCCCTTCTGGTGGCTCCACAGTCCCGCCAGCGGCGCCGTGCGATATTTGTGGGTCGGCGAGCGGTCGGCTTGGAACGAGTCGACACCGATCTCGTCCGGCGCGTGCAGATTGTTGCCGGGCTCCGTGAACAACGGCGGAACGTGACAGTCCGCGCAACGCGCGGCACCGTTGAAGAGCGCCTTGCCGCGCTCGAACGCTGCCTTGTCGTATGAGCCGGCGGGCGGCTTGGGCGCCGGGATCGAGAGCTGATAGAAATGCAGCGCCGCCAGCTTGCTCGTGATCCGGTCCGGCTTTGCGCGCGTGTTCCCCGCGCCGCTCTTGGCCGCGACCGGGAATTGCTGCGCGTCGTTGAAGCGGGCGTCCCAGAACGTCCCGGCGCCGTGCATCTCGGTCGCGCCCACGTAGGCGTTCCAGTACGGCACCGAGCCGAAGCCGGTCCAGGTGTGGAGGTTGACCCCGGCGAGGCCGAACGCCGGCGGGATCAGGGTGCCGGCCTGCTTGCCGTCCGGCCGCATCGCCTTGCCGTCCTTGTCGAGCTCCGCATCGAACCGGCCCGGGCCCCAGCTGGTCAGCACCTTCTTCACGGTATCGACGTCGACGCCGAGCAGATCGGTGAACGGCGAGAGATTCGGCGCCAGCGACACGATCTTGCCGATGTCGAGGTCGCGGGCGGCCCAGCCGTCCAGCCGCTTGCCGATGCCGGGGGCGAACGAATCGTTGACGGTCGAATGACAAAGCGCGCACTGGATGCCCATGGATTTGACGCCTCCGTCCGGATTGGTGCGCGCCGTGACGCCGACGACTGCGTTGAGCTTGAGCAGCGCGATGGTGGTGGCCGGATCGTTCAAATCGACCTTGCCGGCCTTGAGTTGTTTCTGCAGTGCGGCCGGCACCGCGTCGGCATCGACCTTGAGGCCGACCGCGAGCGCGGTTTTCGGCGACACGCCGGGACCGACCCCGCCCTGCTTCCCGCCCGCGATCGCCTTGTGCAGCTCGAGCGCGTCTCCCCAGAATGCCTCGCTGCCGAAGGTGTCGTAGCGGAAGATCTGCCTGCCCTGTTCGAGCATGGTTTGCGCGTGATCGGTGATCTGTGCGTCGAATCCGGCAGGCGCGGGTCCGACGGCCGCGCCGCGTTTCGGCGGAGCGGCAATGGCGATGACCGCGGAAAGCACGGCAGCCGCGGCGACGGCGGAAACAATCGCGAGCTTCGAATTCATGACGCGCTCCCTCGGGCCAATGTCCGCATCTCGCGGACAAGCGGCGAGCCTCGTTGTGAGGCGCGACCGTCAAATTAGATTGCGGAGATCGAGGAAAGTTCCCGGATTTGCCTGCACCGGTTCAGAAAATGCGCATCCGGGAATGCGCATCACGCAATTTGTGTTACTTTTGTAACACTGCGAGCGGAATGAGTTAGCCCCGACTTGAATTCGCGAAAGCCAAAATCGTGCGGGACGGTTACGGCGAGAGCTTCGCGAGGGCCTCCATATCCAGCACCAGGTGGCCGCGGGCCGTGTACTCCACCATCCCCTGGCGACGAAGCGCATTGAGGGCCGTCGAAATTCGTTCTCGCCGCGCCCCCACCATCTGCGCGATTTCCTCCTGTGTGAGATAGGTCGGAATCTCGGCCCGTGAACCGGACCGCTCGCCTATTCTCGCCGCCAGACTCATCAGGACTTTGGCCAGTCGATGCACGATGTCGTCGAGTGCCAAGGTATTGATTTGCGCATAGGCATCTTTCAATGCCCGGCAGAACCCATCCAGCAGTATCGGCACGAATTCAGGTCTTGTTTGGAGGAACTCCAGCACTTCCTCGGCCGGCACCAGAACCGCGTCTGTCTGCTCCAGCGCCACGGCACGGTCGGAGCGCTGCGGTTCGGAAATGCTGAGCTCGCCGACAATATCCCCGGCCTTTCGCACGTCGTAAATCACTTCATGGCCGCCCGGTGAAATTGCCCCTAGCTTCACGAAGCCATTCTGCAGAAATACGCACGTTCGGTCCCTGTCGCCCAAATTGTAGATCACTTGGTCCTTTTTGAACGTCGTCACCTTCCGGTTCGGCAAGAACGCCTCGCAAAACTTCCCGCGAAAGATCGAAGCCAATGCAGCAGAAAACCCGGCCTGACCACCGAGCGATCGCTCGAATTCCGAGGACAGTTCTCTCGGGCTCGTCCCGGCCGGCCCGGGAAGATCGGCATCGGGTCGCGTCATCGCAGCCTCCCAGCACTGCATTGCGAGTGTTACAAGAGTAACAGAAAATCCGTTCCGCTATTCCATCCCGGCGTTACGAGGGCCCGGATTGCCGAGGAGCTATGAGCGTCGATCGACCTTCGCAAGCGGTCGCGTCCCGTGGGGGCATCATGCCGAGGGCAGCAAGACGCCCGCGGCGAAAGCGATTCCCGTGCGAATACGGAAAGCCAGCGCGGCGTGAGGATTGGTCCGATCAGGCCACAGCTCTTACAGATTGGAAGCGTTCCAACTGGCCGCGCGATCCCATCGGGTAATTGCCTTCGCGGATCAAACATGCTGCTGTAGGCTGCGGCCGTCGTCAATCGGCAAGTCGGGGAGAGCCAATGTTTCCGGGAACGCGATCGATCCATGTCCTGAGCCTGTGCGCGCTGCTCGGCGCCGCCAATATCGCCCTTGCGCATGGACCCGGCCAGCCGGCGCACCAACGTTTCGAAGAGGGCGATCTCAAGCTCGAAAGCGGCGAGGTGATCAAGGATTTCTCCATCTCCTACGTCACGCACGGCAAGCTGAACGAGAAGAAAAGCAATGCGATCCTGATGACCTCCTCGATCGCCGGGAACCACCACCGCATCGATTTCCTGATCGGGCCGGGCAAGGCGCTCGACACCGACAAGTATTTCATCATTGCGACGGATGCGATCGGCAATGGGCTGTCGACTTCGCCCAGCAACAGCAAGAGTCAGCACGGCACCAAGTTCCCGCATTTCACCATGCGCGACATGGTCGAATCGCAGTACCGGCTGGTGAAGGAGCATTTCGGGATCACGCGTCTGCTCGCGGTTTCCGGGGCATCGATGGGCGGAATGCAGACGCTGCAATGGGGCGTGAGTCATCCCGACATGATGGATGCCCTGATTGCGCTCACGCCGATGGCGCGCACGCCGGCATGGTCGGTCGCCGTCAACGAGGCGACCCGGAAGGCACTCACTGCCGACGCCGCCTACAACAATGGCGACTACACCCAGCAACCGGAGAAGGGTTGGCGCGCCTGGGTCGACGTACTGCTCACGCTTGCGACCCGGACCCCGGAGGGCCTGAAGGCCGAATTTCCCAAGAGCCTCGATGTGGTCGATTGGATCCAGGGCTTCGAGCAGACCTGGCTCAAGAGCGGCTTCGACGCCAACAACTGGATTTGGCAGACCTGGGCCTATGACCGCCACGACGTCGGCACGACGCCGGGTTTCGACGGCGACACCATCAAGGCGCTCAAGAGCATCAAGGCAAAGGCGTTGCTGATGAACGCCCCGGGCGACCTCTACAATCCGACCAAGGAGGCCGCGGAAGCCGCCGAGCAGATCGCGAATGCGAAATACGTTTTGATGCCGTCGCTCCAGGGGCATTTCGCCGCTTCCCCGGCAAAGCCCGCCGATGTGGAGTTCATGAACCGGGAAGTCGCGGGATTTCTCGACGTCGTCACCGAGGGCGGCAAGAAGCTGCAGTGAGCGATCCCGGCGAACGCCGGGAGCGCGCTTCCACAACGGCGGTCACGCGGCGGTCCTGACGCATATTGGTGTGTCCGAATGGCGAGCCCGGCCGCTGTAAAGGCACAAGGGCCGGCATCGGTATTTGAGCGCCACGATCCGCCGCCGCGAGCCCCGGCAACTACGCCTCTTCGATCCGTTCACGCACGCCAGCAAGCGTTCTCATGCGCTCCCGCGGCGTCAAGCTGAATTTACGGCCGGGTCGTCGGCAACCATGTCGATTTGACGCCGTTGTCCTGGCGGGGCAAGGCGATCGTTTGTTGTTTGGAGCTTGCAATGGAGCAAAAAGAAGCCGGTGCGCCGAAGCGGCGTTATCTGACGCGACGATTCTGGCGCAGCGCCTTGGGATTCTGGAGCCGACATGGCGATCGTGCCGCATGGCTGCTCACCATTGCCCTTCTCATCGTCATCGTGACGCAGCTCGCGATTCAGTATCAGCTCACGGTCTGGAACCGGAGCATCTTCGACGCACTGGAGAAGCGCGATGGCCACGCCGTGCTGGTCCAGTCGCTGGTCTTTCCGGCGCTTGCGGCCGTAAGCGTCGTGTCCTGGATGCTCGTGGTCTACGCGCGCATGACCATGGAGCGGCACTGGCGCGCGTGGATGAATGCCCACGTGGTCGATCGCTGGCTCGGCAACGGCCACTATTATCAACTCAATCTCGTCGAAGGCGAGGGCCACAAGAACCCCGAATACCGCATCGCCGACGATCTGCGCGTTGCGACCGAATCGCCGGTCGAATTCGCCTCCGGGATCGTCTCGGCGGTGCTCGCTGCGATCACCTTCGTGGTCGTGCTGTGGACCATCGGCGGCGCACTCTCGTTCGATCTCGCCGGCGCGAGCATCACGATTCCGGGTTTTCTGGTGGTCGCCGCGGTATTGTATGCGTTCATCGCCAGCGGCTCGATGGTCGTCATCGGCCGGCGACTCGTCCGCGCTTCCGAGGGCAAGAACCAAGCCGAAGCCGAATACCGCTACGCCCTCACCCGGCTGCGCGAGAACGGCGAAAGCATTGCGCTGCTCGGTGGCGAGCAGGAGGAACGAACGGGGCTCGACAATTCCTTGCGCACCGTGCTGCTGCGCTGGCGCGATATCTGCTTCCAGCAGATGCGCACGACGATCGTCTATCAAGGCAGCGGCATTCTCGCTCCCGTGCTGCCGATCATTCTTTGCGCACCGAAATTCCTCGACGGCTCCATGACGCTCGGCCAAGTCATGCAGGCGGCTTCCGCCTTCGTCATCGTGCAGCAGGCTTTCGGTTGGCTGGTCGAGAATTACCCGCGCTTTGCGGATTGGAGCGCCTCGGCGCACCGCGTCGGCTCACTGCTGATTTCACTGGATCACCTGCGGCGGGCTGAAGCGGGCGAA
The DNA here is from genome assembly GCA_036395835.1 of Xanthobacteraceae bacterium. Lineage (GTDB taxonomy): Bacteria > Pseudomonadota > Alphaproteobacteria > Rhizobiales > Xanthobacteraceae > AP-16. The sequence continues at coordinate 12,478 of DASWCW010000100.1, read as the reverse complement.
GGGTTTGGCCGGATCAGTCGCGACACCACCACCGGGTCGGCGATCACCCTGCGCAATGTCTCGGTCACGCTCGACGACGGCACCGCGGTCGTCAGCGAGGCGGAAGTTTCCATCGCTCCCGGCGAGCGAGTGCTGGTCGTCGGCGATTCAGGGACCGGCAAGAGCACCTTGGTGCGCGCCATCGCCGGGCTGTGGCCGTGGGGGGAAGGTGAGGTGCTGGTGCAATCCGACGCCCGGCTGTTTCTGCTGCCGCAGCGGCCCTATGTCCCGCTCGGAACGTTGCGTCGCGCCACGACCTATCCGGCCTCGCCCGACGAGGTCAGCGAGGAAGCGATCGTCGAAGCGCTGAAGCTCGTCGGCCTCGAGCATCTGGTCGAGCGCCTCGATGAAGAAATCCCATGGGAGCAAACCTTGTCGGGAGGCGAGAAGCAGCGCCTGGCGTTTGCCAGATTGCTCATTCACCGCCCGGATCTCATCGTGCTCGACGAGGCGACCTCCGCGCTCGACCCGCCCAGCCAGGAAGCATTGATGCAGCTGCTCACCGAGCGGCTGCACGCGACGCTGGTGAGCGTCGGCCACCGGCCCGAACTCGAGGCCTTTCACGAGCGCAAGCTGGTGCTGGAGGCCCATGCGGGCGGGGCGCGACTCGTGCGCGACGAGGATCTGCCCAGCCCCGAGCGCAAGCATTTCCGATGGCGCTGGCGGCACCGCTCCCGCGGCGAGGATGTCGACAGCCTCTCCGGCGCACATTGAGCGGTTGCAACCCGTAATACGCTTCGCCTGTCCCGGCCAGGAGCTCACCGCCATCGGTCCCGCAGAGACGGCACGCCATGCCCAAATTGTAGGCGGAACAAACGCTTGTTCAGGCAGTTCGAATTGGGTGCCCGCGCCGCGGCCGAGCTTCCCTGGCGCGCGCCCGACCGAGCATAGCCGATGACCGAGCCGACACCTGCTGATCCGATCGCCGACAACGTGCCTTGGGACAGCGCCGGGGCTGTCGAAATCGGCTTCGATATTCCGGAGCGTTACAACGCGAGCGAAGTTCTATTCCAAAACCTGAGCGAGGGTCGCGGCGATCGCCTCGCCGCCATCGGACCAGCGGGTCGGCGCAGTTACGCGGAATTGTGCGAGGACGCCTCGCGCTGGGGCAACGCGCTGTTGTCGCTTGGCCTCACCCGCGGCGACCGCGTTCTGCTGCTGCTCGATGATACGCCGGCCTATCCGGCAGTTTTCTTTGGCGCGGTTCGAGCGGGCCTGGTCCCGCTCCTCATCAACTTGCTCACGCCGCCCGATCTCCTGCAGTTCCATCTGGCGGATTCAGGCGCCCGCGTGGCCGTCGCGGAGGCCGTATTTTGCGATCGGTTCGACGACACAGCTTGCGCAGGTACGAAATTGGAAACCCTGATCATCGTCAATGGCAAGGCAAGCGTCGACGTTCCGGTCGAGACAAAACAAGCCGATGCTTGGCTCTCGACCTTCTCCGACCGGCTGCCGCCGGCGAACACCCACCGCAACGAGATGGCGCTTTGGATGTACACTTCCGGGTCGACGGGGCGACCGAAGGGAATCGTGCATCTGCAGCACGACATGGCCTACACGGCGCACTCCTATGGGCGCCACGTCCTCAAGCTCACTCCGAATGATGTCTGCTTTTCGCCGCCCAAGATCTTCTTCTCTTACGGATTCGGCAATTCGATCACATTTCCCTATTCCGTGGGCGCCACGTCGCTACTGATGCCGGGGAAACCCGAACCGGCGCCGATTTTTGCCGCGATCGCGCAATATCGCCCGACGGTTTTCTTCGGGCTCCCGACGCTCTATACGATTCTGACCAAGGCTCCGGAAATTCGTGAAGCGGATTTTTCCTCGCTGCGCCTCGCCGTTTCGGCCGCTGAAATTCTTTCGCCGGACGTTTTCAATGCCTGGAAGGCGCTGACCGGGCTCGAGATCGTCGAGTGCCTCGGCTCGACCGAGCTGCTGAACGTCTATCTCTCCAATATACCAGAGAAGAAAAGGCTGGGCGCCGTAGGCGTTCGCGTCCCCGGTTACGAACTCGTGCTCAAGGATCAACGCGGCGAGGACATCGCCGACGGTCGGGAAGGGGTTTTGTGGGTTCGCGGTCACTCCAGCACGCCACTCTATTGGAATAGCCCGGAGAAGACCGCGGAGGTCATACGCGAAGGCGGGTAGATCTGTAGCGGCGATCGTTTTGTGCGCGATGCGGACGGCTTCTATTTTTTCCGCGGTCGTGACGATGAACTCGTGAAGATTTCCGGCCAGTGGGTCCATCCGCTCGAAGTTCAGCTCTGCCTCGCCGATCACCCCGCGGTACGGGAATGCGCGGTTCTCGCGCTTGAACTGCCCGATCGTCGCATGACGTTGAAGGCTTTCGTCGCCATGAACGACGATGCCTTCGACCCGGAGCAGGCGACGCGCATGTTGCAGGATCACGTGAAGCAGAAGCTGCTTCCGTACAAATATCCGCGAATAATCCAGTTTTTGCCCGAACTCCCGAAAACGGGAACCGGAAAGATCGATCGGCAAACGTTGTCGCAGAGCGCCGTCATCGACGCCTCGCCGAGTTTGATCCCGACCGCGGTTTATCCCGAGGGTTTCCGCCGTTCGCCCGGTGCGGATCCGAGCGCGACCGCTGCGCTTGCCAAGGGAGTAACTCCGTGAGACCTCCACACCACCCTCCCCTCACGAACGATTCCCGGCCGAAGAGCTCGGGCCGAGATAGCACTTGGCTGGCTCTGCACGACAGCAATGGCAGACGGAGGCCTGCATGACCGTGTCCAAGACCAGCGTCGCACTCGGCAATCTGCGGTCGGTCGTCATCCTGCTGGTAATCGGCTTCCATTCCGTGCTGGCTTATCTCGGTTCCAACCCCGCTTCGCCGTCGCCCTTCGACAGCCCCCCGTACAAATGGTTGTCGATCGCCATCATCGACAAGGATCGCTGGTTCGGCTTCGACTTGTTCTGCGCCTTCCAATACGTGTTCCTGATGCCTTTCATGTTTCTTCTTTCCGGACTGTTCGTCTGGCCGAGTCTGTCCCGCAAGGGAAGCAGCAGCTTTGTCCATGAACGCCTGTTGCGGCTCGGCGTGCCGTTTGTTTTGGGAGTCTGGCTGTTGATGCCGCTCGCACATTACCCGGTATACCGCGTCACGGCGGTTGATCCGAGTTGGTCCGCATTCTGGTCGCACTGGATGGCGCTGCCGATTTCGCCCAGCGGACCGCTGTGGTTCTTGTGGGAGCTGTTGGCGCTCGACATCGTGGCGGCCGCGCTTTACCGGTTTGCTCCGCGTTCGGGCGACTTTCTCGGCCGGTTATCGGCTGGCGCCGGCGAAGCTCCGGTCCGATACTTCACCGCTCTCGTGATCATCTCGCTGCTCGCCTACGTCCCGCTGGCTTCCACCTTCAAGCCGTGGCAATGGAGCCAAATCGGCCCGTTCGGCTTTCAACCCGGGCGCTTGCTGCACTACGTCGTCTATTTCTTCGCCGGTGTCGGCATCGGAGCGCATGGGTTCGACCGCGGTCTCTTCAGATCGGACGGAATGCTCGCACGGCGGTGGCTGCGCTGGCTCTGCGCAGCGCCCGCCGCGTTCGCGATTTGGATGCTTGCAACCGCACTGACGTTCAAAGCCGAGAGTGCAAGCCTGCTGCTGTTCGAAATCGTCGCCGAGCTGGCATTCGTGCTGTCGAGCGCGACCGCCTGCTTCGCCTTTGCGGCGGTATTCGTGCGCTTCGCTGCCAGACCGTGGCCGCTTTTCGACAACCTGTCGGAGCACGCCTACGGCATGTATCTGGTGCATTATGTGTTCGTGCTCTGGCTGCAATACCTGCTGCTCGGCGTGGCGCTGGTCGCCGTTGCGAAGGGCGCGATCGTGTTCACCGGCAGCGTCATCCTGAGCTGGGCCGCGACCGCGGTATTGTGTTGCATTCCGATTGGCGCCCGCCTCATACGCGGGCAGGGGCGCGCATTGGCGCGATCGTCGTAGCATTCGGCGAGAGCTGCGGCAGCGGCAACACCGGGGCGAGGTCTTGCGCTGCGCCGCGCGATATCGAGAACGCGCCAGTGAGCAGACCCACGCAAACTGGTATCATGAAAATAGCTCGCGGCGTTCCACTTTCCAACAACGCGGCCGCATGAGGTCCGAGCTGCCGCGGCAACCAAGCTCACGAAGCTGAGGCACTGACAAGAACCTCGGGCCGTGCGTTGGCGCGCGTTCCTCGCACCGGATTGCTGCAGCGCGATATCTCCACCTGCCGGCAGCCAAGCCGAAAGTGGCGGGCCCACCGCAGCAAGCTATGGACGCGAATGAGCCGATCCGACGGACCGCTTGCGTTTCCATCCCGGAACTACCAGGAACTTACCTTTTGTGACCCGCGTTTGACTGGTAACACAGAACCTTTGCTCTGCTAGGAGGCAAATCATGCCCAATCCGAAAACCACGGCGCAAATCGCCGGTCACCCGATTCACCCCATGCTCATCCCGTTTCCGATTGCGTTCTTCGTGGCAGCCTTTGTCTGCGATCTGGCGTTCTGGCGCACCGGCAACGCAATGTGGGCGACTGGCGCGCTTTGGCTGATCGGAGCCGGCCTGATCATGGCGGCGCTGGCCGCCCTCGCCGGCCTCACGGATTTGCTAGGCGATCAGCGCATCCGCGATCTGAGCGACGCATGGTGGCACGCCGGAGGCAACGTCGTCGCCGTCGTGATCGAGCTCGTCAGCTGGTACCTGCGCTATTCGCAAGGAACTGCAGCGGTCCTGCCTGCCGGTCTCGTTCTGTCGCTGATCGTGGTATGCATCCTGCTCTTCACCGGGTGGAAGGGGTGGGACATGGTCTACCGCGGCCGCGTCGGCATCGCCGAATCGCCCGGGCCCTGAATCGTATTCCAACTCTGGCAACCTGCTCAGCAATTGTGCCTGCGCGCCGTGTCGACGAGAGCTGACGGCGTTTACCCGCCCATCGAGCATTACGCGATCATCGGCGACTGCCGGACCGCCGCGCTCGTTTCGCGGGATGGGTCGATCGACTGGCTTTGCCTTCCGGATTTTTCCGCGCCTTCGGTGTTTGCTTCGGTTCTGGATCGTGAGCGGGGCGGACGCTTTTCGATCCGACCCGTCGAGGAGTTTTCCGTCAAACGCCGATACCTCGGCTTCTCCCCGGTTCTGGAGACGACATTCCAAACCAACAGCGGCACCGTCCGCATCCTCGACGCGCTTCCCGTGATCGATGGCCTCGACTCGCTCAATCCGATGCGCGAGATCCTGCGAATCGCCGAGGGCGTCGCTGGAGAGGTCGAGCTTGCGATCCGGCTGGATCCTCGACCCGGCTACGGTCGTCACCGGCCGATGCCGAAACGCCGCGGTCGGCTGGGCTGGTGCTACAGCTGGTTCGACGAACTCTTGCTGGTGCAGGCCGAAGTCGAGCTTCATTGCCAGGATTCCGCGCTGAACGGCTCGGTTCGCATCAAAGCGGGAGAGCGAAGCTGCCTCAGCCTCGCCTATGTAAAGGGCGACCCCGGAATCATCCTTCCGCTCGGCGGTGCCGCCGCGGAACGCGTCGATCGGACCGTTGTTTGGTGGCGGTCCTGGACCGATGCTTGCAGCTACGGTGGGCCGCATCGCGAAGCAGTATTGCGCAGCGCCGTCACGCTCAAGCTGCTCAGCTTCGCGCTGTCCGGAGCCATTATCGCGGCTCCGACCACCTCGCTGCCCGAGGCAATCGGCGGCGAGCGCAACTGGGACTACCGGTATTGTTGGCTTCGAGACGCCGGCCTGACGATGGCGGCTCTCACCGAGCTGGGGTTCCACGATGAGGCGCGCGCGTTTCTCAGCTGGCTGTTGCACGCGACCCGCCTGACCTGGCCGAAACTTTGCGTTCTGTATGATGTCTACGGCAGGACGAATCTGGCGGAACAATGCCTCGATCAGCTGGAGGGCTATCGTCGATCTCGGCCCGTGCGCATCGGCAACGGCGCCTACACGCAACTACAGCTCGACGCCTACGGCCAAGTCGTTCTCGCCGCCCACGCGTTCCATGCCGGAGGCGGGAGACTGGAGTCCGTGGAGGGCCGGATGCTCGCCGGCTTGGGAACCGTCATAGCCGAGTGCTGGCGGGAATCGGATCATGGCATCTGGGAAATCGCCGATCCTCGCCGCCACTACACGTTTTCGAAAGTCATGTGTTGGGTGGCGTTCGATTGCCTGCTGAGGCTGCACGAGCAAGGCGCTATCCGGTTACGGCAGCGGCACGCCGAGTCTTTTCGCCGAGAGCGGCAAGCCGTCGCCGAGATGATCGAGGCGAGAGGATACCATGCGGCCAGCCGCAGTTACGCGAGCGAGCTCGACGGCAGCGACGTGGATGCGAGCCTGCTGTTGCTGCCATCGCTGCACTACAAGGATGCGACCGACCCTCGCATGGTCTCGACCTATAAACGCATTTGCGAGCGGCTCGGCCGGGATGGTCTGCTCTATCGTTACGAGGAGGGCTATGACCGGCTCGGATCTCGAGAAGGGGCGTTCGGAATTTGCGGTTTTTGGGCCATTGAGAATTTGGCGCGGCGCGGTCAGGTGGACGAGGCCGTGCGCGCGTTCGAGCATATGCTCGCGTTTGCCAACGATCTCGGGCTGTTCGGCGAGGAGATCGATTCCGAGACCGGCGCGGCGCTCGGAAATTTCCCGCAAGCGTTCACGCACGCCGGCTTGATCAATGCCGCACTCGCGATCGAGAAGGCTCGCGGCGTCCGGAGCTAAATGAATGGGCAACAACTCCGGCTCGCTCGCATATTTGGTCCTGTGGGGGCTGATAGCCACCGTGACCATGACGTCCATTCTCGAGGGCAGCCGCGGCCTCGGCTTCTCCCGGCTGAGCCTGCCATTCCTGGTCGGAACATTTTTCACCGGACGGCGCCAACGGGGGATGGTGTTGGGTTTTGCCGTTTACACGATCGGCGGCTGGCTATTCGCTTTTCTTTACTTCCTGCTGTTCGCGAGCGTCGGCATTTACACATGGTGGTTCGGTGCGCTCGCGGGTTTCCTCCACGGCTTGTTCCTGCTGGTTGCCGCGCTTCCGCTGCTGCCGTACGTGCATCCCCGCATGGCCTCGGAGTATCACGGCGCCACCTCGATCCGTCAGCTCGAGCCGCCCGGATTCCTGGCCATGAACTACGGTTATGGGACGCCCGCCGCGACGCTGCTGGGGCAGACCGTCTATGGCGCCACGCTCGGCGGGTTTTTGCAGCTGCACAACGCGATGAGCCCATGATGCGGAGCCAGTGATGCCAAGGCCGCAGCCCAGAACCGTTGTCGTAACCGGCGCATCGGCGGGAATAGGCCGCGCCGTCGCTTTGGCTTTTGCTCGCCGCGGCTGGCAAATCGGGTTGATCGCTCGCAGTAAGCACGGCTTGGACGGCGCGAGGAAGGAAATCGAGCTCGCAGGCGGGCAGGCAATGGCGATCTCGGCCGACGTTGCCGATGCCGATGCGATTTTCACAGCGGCAGATCAGATCAACGAGCGCTGGGGCGGGATCGACGTTTGGGTAAACAATGCGATGGCGACGATATTCTCGCCCTTTGCCGAGATCTCGCCGGCAGAATATCGACGAGCCACCGAAGTCACGTATCTAGGGTATGTGTTCGGGACTATGGCGGCGTTACGCTGCATGCGCCCAAGAAACCGTGGGACGATCGTTCAGGTCGGATCGGCATTGAGTTACCGAGCGATTCCGCTGCAGTCCGCCTATTGCGGCGCCAAGTTTGCGATCAGAGGATTTACGGAAGCATTGCGAAGTGAGCTCCGGCACCAACGGAGCGGCATCCGGATCACGATGGTACAGCTCCCGGCCGTGAACACGCCGCAGTTTGATTGGGCCCGGAACAAGTTGCCTTTCCGACTGCAGCCCGTGCCGCCGATCCATCAGCCCGAGGCGGTCGCCGAAGCAATCCTTCGCGCCAGCCAGAAAGCCCCGCGCGAGCTGTGGGTCGGTTTTACAACCATACAAGCGATTCTTGGCAATATGGTATTGCCCGGATTGCTCGACAGATGGCTCGCGCGCAGAGGATACGATGGCCAGCTCACGTCCGAGCCCGAACTTTCCGTGCGTGCCGGCAATCTTTTCGCACCTGTTGCGGACATGCATGCCGCACACGGGCGCTTTGATGATCGGGCGCGCGGCCGGGTATCCGCGTTGAATCCGGCTGTCCTGCGAAGCGCGATCCCCGCAGCGGCGCTCATCATAATCGCCGCTGCGATCATTTTCACGCGCAGTCTCGTTGAGTGAACGATTTAAATGACAGCAAAAAAGCCCCGCCCGATTCCGGGCGGGGCTCTTCACCCTCGATCGAGCCGCCTGCCTAGACCGGAATGATGGCGACGATCTCGAAGGTGAACGGATCCACGATCACGAGCTCATCGTCGAACACGAAGAACCGGAAGTGGCGGAATCGCGGGACGATGAACACGATGTCCTCCGGGATCACGAACAGGCGGAAGCTGCGCGGCACGAATACGCCGATGCGAATGTTGAAATTGACGTTCGTAACCCGAAATCGCGAGAAATCGCGATGCAGGACGACGTTGTGGATTCGCATGCGCTGCTGGCTTGTGAGCGAAATACGGCTTCGCGTGCCGGCCTGCGCGAACGCCTGCGTGCCGCGATGGCTACGCGTCACACCGGTCTGGGTGCCGGTGCGGCTGGTGGTCTTGAGATTTTGTCCATGCATGCGCGTCCGGCCGCGCTGCTCGGCGAACGCACGGCCGCGCTGAGCGTGCAAGGCTCCCGTCTGCATGCTGCGACCTCGGGATCCCAGATGTTCGCTACGCATCGCGTGTTGGGAGCCGACCCCGCGCTGCGCGTGCAGCGCGCCGCCGCCCCCGCCGAACGATCGCGCGTGCGACGGACTGAAGCCGCCGCCGGACCGGCCCTGCATTTGGACGTGGCCGCCACCGCCGCCTCCGCCTCCACCGCGGGCGGAGAAACCGCCGCCGCCCTGACTCTGGTGCATGCGTTGGCCGCCGCCTCCGCCGCCCCCGCCTTGTGCGGACGCGAGCGTGACACCGGCGACGAGCGTCGCCGCTGCCGTCGCGACCAGCAACGAATTCATCCACGTGCTCCTCATGCGAACCTCCCTTTGCTGGATCTCTTAGATTGTGTCTTCACAACGCGGGGGGGGCACGCAAAGTTCTCAGGTGGGTCGGAAAAGTTCCGAAAAAATATTCGATTGTTTGAAAGCGGACGGCCGTTAGGACCTAATTACCTGCATCGTGAACATCCGTTCAGGCTGCACGTCGCTCCAACGATGCAACATAACTACAGATGATTGCCGCCCGACGGACCTGAACAAATGTTCAGGACAACGCCGCAGCGCTTGCGCTCTCGGCACCGACGTTCCGAGTGGCCATGGCGGCAATGCCGCGGGACGGACGACCGGCCGAGCATGTTCAGCTTTGTTCTCGGCGACCGGGGTCGGCATGGCCGAATCCATCGGGCGCTACTTGTGGGCGGCGCCGACATCATCGCGTCATGCCTTTCCCTTCCAGATCAGCCAGCGATAGATGCCGAACATATTGATCAAGGTGATCCCTATGTTCTGGGCCACGAGCGGATAGTCGGCGACCCCGTAGCCAGCGACGACCCAGGCGAGTGAGCCGATCGTCAGCCCGACGAACGCCCAGCCCATGAGTCGAGGTCGAACGCGCGCCGCAATCACGAGGCCCGACCCGAGGGTCATCGCCGAGCCGAGCCATCGGAGAATCTCTTGCATCATGTTTTCGCCCTTGAAATCCGGTACGAGCGTTTCGATCGGCGGACCAATCGCCGGGTCTTGCCCTGGTTCCGGCGTCGGACCCGCTGCTCGCGTATCGTGGCCGAGAATTCGGCCGGCGCGGAGATTGGGTCGCGCCCGCCCGCCTCACGGTCTCGTGCTATGCTGTTGCTGGCTCGGCCCTGCAGGAGTGGTTCGCAAAGCATGGCGCAGTTCGTGAGGGATTTCGCAACGCGCGCCGCGCTGACCGCTGACGGGCGGCTCGACGCGCCCGCGTTCCACCGCAATTGCCGCCCGATCTGGTCGGTCCTCGCCGCGTTCTTGAAGGACAAGTGCGGAAACGTGCTCGAGGTCGGCAGCGGAACCGGCCAGCACATCGTCGAATTCGCCCGCCATGCGCCGAACATCGTTTGGTGGCCGAGCGACTATCTCGAAACGCATCTGGTCAGCATCGCAGCATGGCGGCGCCATGCCGATCTTGCGAATTTGCGCCCGCCGACGCGCATCGATCTATCCGATCCGGATTGGGACTTGCCGCCGGAGCTGGCGCCCCACGGCAAGCTGTTGGCCCTGGTTTGCGCCAACGTCCTTCACATCGCGCCTTGGCGCGTTGCCGAGGGGTTGTTTGCCGGGGCGTCGCGGCATCTGCGGCCCGACGGCCGCATGTTCGTATACGGGCCGTTCATGCGCGACGGCAAGCACACGGCACCGAGCAATGCCGCATTCGACGCCAGCTTGCGAGGCGAAAATCCCGAATGGGGCGTCCGCGACACCGGCGCCGTTGCGGAATTGGCCGCCCGCAACGGCCTTAGCATGATCGAGACCGTGGAAATGCCGGCCAACAATTTGATCCTGATATTCGCGCGCGAACAATCGGCCGCCGGGAGTTCATGAATGTGGATCCCGGAGTTCCCTTACCCATCCGCCGGGGCTGCGTTCCGCTGATCCTGTCTGTCGCAATCGCGCGCGTGCAGCGGATTCCAGCCCGCATTTCTCCGCATGGGCGGATCGATTGATGACCTGCAGATTGGGCACGCCCCAATAGATCAGCAACGCCGGCCAGGTTCTGCCGGCCTGCTCGGCGTCGCGCCACACTTCGAACAGGGGCACGCGGTGATCGACCTCCGCGTCCTTGGCGAGCCGCGCGCCGGTCACGGCGCAGCGATGGTTCTGCAAGCGTCGCAGATGCCGAACGTGATCGCTCGGCGCCGTCCACAGCTTCCAGGCCGCGACGCAGCAGGTGTGCCAGCTCGCATTGCGGTTGGGGCGATCGTCGTCCCACAGATCGCGATGCCATCCGAACCGGAACACCGGCTGGCCGCACACGCAGCAATAGCCCGGGCCTTTGGCCTGGGCTTGCTGGCGAAACGGCGCCGGCGGCGCGCGAAAGCCGAGCGGCACGCCCGGCGAATTCCGGCTGCCGATCCGCCACACCCAGCCCTCCGGCGGGCCGCTCAGCGCCGCGAGCGCGCGGGCGAGCTTATCGGCCCGCACCGGGTGCTGCCGCCAATAGGATTCGATGGCGCGGCGCGGGGTCGGCGGAATGAAAGGACGCGCCAGCGCGTGCAACAACACGGGCGCCGGGAAAATCTCCGGCAGATTGCGCTGCAGGCGCGCCAGTGCCTTGGCGTTTCGTTGCGCTCGCCACGCGGAAGAGGCCATGGGTCGGACTCGGAGGCTGGCTGATCTCGCAGCCGCATCCTGCCAGCAAAGGGTTGCCAATCCGTAGTCGCGCCGGCGAGGGGTCCAGACCGCAGCCCTTAGCCGAACCGATCACGCGCGATGACTGCTACGCTGAGCCCGATTTGGACGAATTCTCGCATCATCGACCGTGCTAGCCTCTGGTTCGGAGGCAAGCGGGATGCCGGCGATCGACGTCGTCGTGGTCGGGCTCGGCGCGATGGGAAGCGCCGCGGTCTATCATCTCACCCGCCGCAACCGCCGCGTGATCGGCATCGACCGCTTCCGACCGCCTCACGAATATGGCTCCTCCCACGGCGCAACCCGCATCATCCGCCTCGAAGAGTGGCTGCTTAGGGAAATCAAGGGGTTATCGCTGACCCAACCGCGCTTAAAGTCCGTTGACGTCGCTTATCTTTTCGAAACGGTGACCCAACCCCTTTAGTGGCCGCGAGCCCTTGGGAAAACAGGGGGCCGGATGCGCCTGCCGTGAGCCGTGGTATGTCGGAGTACCAAGAAAAAAATAGAATCTTCAGTCCGCAGAACTGGCTTAAAGCGAAAGAACAGTCTTTTGAAACTTTAGTGCCGCCGTCAACATGTTCATGGGCTTCATGGCATCCATGCCAGGGGGCCCGCAGATGCGACAGGCACTGATTCTACCGCCGAATCGCTTCGGCCTCCGATGGGTTGCGGACTAGCTCTGACGGGCCGCATAAAGAGGACGCCAAAACATTGCTTCAGATTCCTAGCCGTGTTTGCGCAACGTCGTCTCGATTGCCCGTCGCACAACCTCTCATCAATGTTGTGCCTTCGCATCAGGTCAAGTAAATCCTGTTCGCCCGGGTTGTTGGGAGTGTGCGGGCTGTTCTTGTTTCTGCCCCCAACTCTCCCGATGACCCCGATCAACCACATCACTGCCCACACAAGACCGACGACGAACAGCCCAAAGAGCAGCAGATCGAGAATGCCCCTGTGTGCTTGACGTTCCGCTGCCCAGGTTCGCCGCCGTTCAAGGTCGAGCATTTC
>DASWCW010000099.1:0-21651 GCA_036395835.1 Xanthobacteraceae bacterium | reverse complement strand
TGACCATCCTGCCGGTATTCGGCGTGCCGGTGGAAAGCCCGGCGCTTTCCGGGCTCGATTCGCTCTATTCCATCGTGCAGATGCCGCCCGGGGTACCGGTCGGAACGCTGGCGATCGGCAAGGCGGGCGCCATCAATGCCGCGCTGCTTGCCGCCGGCGTGCTGGCGCTCGCGGATGCGGCGCTGTCCGAGCGCCTGGAAGCATGGCGCCGGCGCCAGAGCGAAGCCGTTGCGGAGAGGCCCGAGGGCGCGGCGTGAGCGAGGCGCGGCCGCTTCCGCCCGGCGCCGTGGTCGGCATTCTCGGCGGCGGCCAGCTCGGCCGCATGCTGGCGATGGCTGCGGCCCGGCTGGGGTTGAAGACTCACATCTATTCGCCGGACCCGGAATCCTGTGCTTTCGACGTGGCCCGACGGCTCACCCTCGCCGACTATGGCGATGAAGCGGCGCTCGATCGTTTCGCGCGCGAAGTCGACGTCGTCACCTACGAATTCGAGAACGTGCCGGCGGATGCCGCGATCTTCCTTGCATCGCGACGGCCGGTCATCCCCGATCCTTCCGTGCTCGCCACCACGCAGGACCGCCTCGTCGAGAAGGATTTCATCGCCGGCCTCGGCATCGCCACGGCGCCTTACATGCGGGTCGATTCGCCGGCCGCGCTGTCCCGCGCGATCGAGAAGATCGGGCGGCCGGCGGTATTGAAGACCCAGCGTTTCGGCTACGACGGCAAGGGCCAGGTCACGATCCGCGACGGCAGCGATCTCGAGGCGGCCTGGCGCGGCATCGGCGGCCGGCCCGGCATTCTCGAAAGCTTCGTCGATTTCGAGCGGGAGATCTCGGTCGTGGCCGCGCGCGAGCGGGGCGGGCGGGTCGAATGTTTCGACGTCACCGAGAACGAGCACCGCGGCCACATCCTGAAGATTTCGCGCGTGCCGGCGCTGGTCTCGCCGGCGATTGCCGATGCGGCGCAGGCCATCACCGAGAGCATCGCGCGGGCGTTCGATTACGTCGGCGTGCTCGCCGTCGAGATGTTCGTGCCGCGCGCGGGCGAGACCGCGGTGCTGGTCAACGAGGTCGCGCCGCGCGTGCACAATTCCGGGCATTGGACGCTCGACGGCGCGTCGGTGTCGCAATTCGAGCAGCACATCCGGGCGATCGCGGGCTGGCCGCTGGCCAAGCCCGCGCGGCGCGGCCGCATCGAGATGATCAACCTGATCGGCGAGGAGGTCGAGCAATACGCCCGCTGGCTCGCCGAGCCGCACGCCAAGGTGCATCTCTACGGCAAGGCCCACGTGCGCCCCGGCCGCAAGATGGGCCACGTCACCTGCGTGTCCCCCGATCCGACGGAGCGATAGCCGCGCGAGAATCGCCGTTCGCCGTCGCGCTTTGGTGGACAAGCGCGCGCAAAACTGATAGAGGCGCACGCTCGGCAGCGGTGTATCCGCGGCGCGCGGATGATGTTTGCCGGACTTGAATCGCCAACCCAGAGGAACGACGTGCAGGTTCTCGTTCGCGACAACAATGTCGACCAGGCCCTCAAGGCGCTGAAGAAGAAAATGCAGCGCGAGGGCATTTTCCGCGAGATGAAGCTCCGCGGCCATTACGAAAAACCCTCCGAGAAGAAGGCGCGCGAGCGGGCGGAAGCCATCCGCCGGGCGCGCAAGCTGGCGCGCAAGCGCGCGCAACGCGAGGGCCTGCTGCCCAGCAAGCCCAAGCCCCCCGCCCGGATCGGCGCTCCGCGCTCGCCTTCGTTCGCGGGCCGGTAGCGCCGCCTCGAGATTCCACGGGGCGGCAGTACGGCCGGACCTACCGCACCTTCCGAGCCGGCTCCGACACCGTCTTGGCTTCGCCGATCGTCTTGGCGAGGAACTCCCGCACCGTCTGCACGGCCCCGTATTGGTCGAGATCGTTGTGGCCGGCGTCGGCAAAGCGCACGAATTGCTTGCGGCCCGGGATCAGCGCGAAGAGCTTCTCGCCGAGCGCGATCGGGACGATGCTGTCGCGTGCGCCGTGGAGCACCAGCACCGGCGCGCGCACGTCGGCGATCCGCCGATCGGAGTAGAACGGGTCTTTGATCAGCCAGCGGACCGGCAGGAATGGATAGTGTCCCGCGCCGACTTCGGCGGCCGAGGAGAAGGGCGCCTCCAGGATGACGGCCGCGACCGGGTGCGTGGCCGCGAGCGCGACCGCAACGCCGCTGCCGAGCGATTCGCCCCATGGCGCCAGCCGAGCTGGTTGATATCGCTCCGCCGCGAACCGATAGAGCGCCTCGGCGTCGCGGATGAGCCCGGTCTCGGTCGGGCTTCCGCTCGATCCGCCGTAGCCGCGGTAGGACAGCGCCAACAGCCCGGTGCCGTCGGCGATGAGCGCACGAAAGCGGTCCGCGCGCCAGGACAGCGCCCCGCCGTTGCCGTGGAAATACAGCACGACCGGGTTGTTCCCGCGCGGCGGCACGTGCCAGGCGATGATCTTCTCGCCGTCCTCGGTTTGCAGCACGACCTCTTCGGCCTGCGAAAAACCGGCCGCGGCCGGCGGCGTGCGCACCGTCTCGGGGAAATACATCAGCGCGCGCTGCGCGAAATACGCGAGCATCACGATGCCGCCCCAGCCGACGACCGCGATGAGAACGATCCATTTTAACGTCAACATGAAGCTCGGTCGATTATTCCACATCCCCGGCCAGAAATGCGTGAACCGCATCCGTTGCACCTAGAGCATCGAGCTCGATGTGCCCGCCGTCCGGAAACCGCACGAACTTCTTCGGGCCGCGAACGAGCTTGTACACTTGTTCGCCGAACGCGATCGGGATCACATCGTCGCGGACGCCGTGCATGACGAGCACCGGTACTCTCACCTCGGAAATTTTCTCATCCGAGCGAAACTGATCCTTCATCAGCAGGCGGACGGGCACGATCGGAAAGATTCTGGCCGCGAGATCGGCGGTCGAAGTGAACGGCGCTTCCAGGACTAGTTTTCCGATGGGCCGTTCGGCCGCAAGTGCGACGGCGACCCCGGTGCCGATCGAATGGCCCCATATGACGATGCGTTGCGGGCTGTAGCGCGCAGCCGCGAACGCGTAGGCCGCGTCGGCATCAAGATGCAGGCCCCATTCCGTCGGCTGTCCGGTCGAACCTCCATAGCCGCGATAGGACAGTGCCAGGAGGCCGGTGCCGTCGGACACCAGCCTACGGAATCGCTGCGCTTGCCAGGAAATGACCTCGGCATTGCCGTGGAAATAGAGAACGATCGGCTTATCGCGCTGCGGGACGACATGCCAGGCGACCAGCCTCGCGCCATCCACAGTCTCGAGCAGGATCTCCTCGGCCTGGGACAGACCCGCATCGGCGGGCGAAATTCGCGTCGAATCGGGATGATAGAGCAGCGAGCGCTCGCCGAAACACAGGCCGGCGACAAGGACGCCATAGCCGGCGGCCGCGATCACGAGAAGCCGTTTCAATTTCGAGATCACCGTCGGCATTCCACAATCGAGCCGGAGACCTACAGCGCCTTGACGATCTCCTCGGTCATCTTCTTGCCGTCGCCGAACAGCATCATGGTGTTGTCGCGGAAGAACAGCTCGTTCTCGACCCCGGCGTAGCCCGAGCCCATGCCGCGCTTGACGAACAGCACGGTCTTGGCCTTTTCCACGTCGAGCACCGGCATGCCGTAGATCGGCGACTTGTGGTCGGTCTTGGCCGCCGGGTTGGTGACGTCGTTCGCGCCGATCACGAACGCCACGTCGGCCTGCGCGAATTCCGAGTTGATGTCCTCGAGCTCGAACACTTCGTCGTAGGGCACATTGGCCTCGGCGAGCAGCACGTTCATGTGGCCGGGCATGCGTCCGGCGACTGGGTGGATCGCGTATTTGATCTCGACCTCCTCGGCCTTGAGCCGGTCCGCCATTTCGCGCAGCGCATGCTGCGCCTGCGACACCGCCATGCCGTAGCCCGGCACGATGATGACCTTCGAGGCGTTCTTCATGATGAAGGCCGCATCCTCGGCCGAGCCCTGTTTGACGAGGCGCTTCTCCTCGCCGCCGGCCGGGCCCGCGACCTCGCCGCCGAACCCGCCGAGGATCACGGCGATGAACGAGCGGTTCATGCCCTTGCACATGATGTAGGACAGGATGGCGCCCGAGGAGCCGACCAGCGCCCCGGTGATGATCAGCGCGGTATTGCCCAGCGTGAAACCGATGCCGGCAGCGGCCCAGCCCGAATACGAGTTGAGCATCGAGATGACGACCGGCATGTCGGCGCCGCCGATCGGAACGATGATCAGCACGCCGATCAGGAACGAGGCGAGCGTGATCAGCCAGAATGCCGAATAGCTCTCGCTCTTCACGAACCAGACGATGAGAAAGATCAGGAACGCGAGCAGCGCCAGATTGATGATGTGACGCAGCGGCAGCAGAATCGGCCTGCCGCTCATCCGTCCGTCGAGCTTGAGGAAGGCGATCACCGAACCGGTGAACGTGATGGCGCCGATGTTGAGCCCGAGCGACATCTCGACGAGGCTTGCGCCGTGGATCGCGCCGACGGTTCCGATCCCGAATGCGTCCGGGGCATAGAGCGCGCCGGCGGCGACCAGCACCGCCGCCAGGCCGACCAGCGAGTGGAAGGCGGCGACGAGCTGCGGCATCGCCGTCATCGGCACGCGGCGCGCGATCACCGCGCCGGCGCCGCCGCCGAGGGTCAGCCCGAGTACGACCAGCAGCCAGGCGCCGATGCCGGCCGGCGGGTGCGACGCGAGCGTCGTCACGATCGCGAGCGCCATGCCGGCGATGCCGAGGAAATTGCCCTGGCGACTCGTCTCCGGGCTGGAGAGCCCGCGCAGCGCCAGGATGAACAGGACGCCGGAAACCAGATAGAGCAGCGCAACGAGATCTTGGCTCATTGCGGGTTCCTAACGCTTCTTCTTGCGGTACATCGACAGCATGCGCTGTGTTACCAGGAACCCGCCGAAGATGTTCACGGCCGCGAACGTGAGGGCGATGAACCCGAACGCGCGCGCGAGAATCGACCCGGCGCTCCCGGTCAATTCTACGCCGACCGCCAGCAGCGCGCCGACGACGATCACCGAGGAGATCGCGTTGGTCTCCGACATCAGCGGCGTGTGCAGCGCCGGCGTGACCGCCCAGACGACGTAATAGCCCACGAACACCGCCAGCACGAAGATCGACAAACGGAATACGAAGGGATCGATGGCAGCGACCGCCGTCTCCATGGAAGCTCTCCTCACGCCGCGGTTTTCGGCTGGAAGCTCGGATGCACGATGGCGCCGTCGCGGGTCAGCGCCGTCGCCTTGACGATCTCGTCGTCCCAATTGACCGCGAGCGACTTGCTGCTCTTGTCGACGAGGATCTCGAGGAAGGCGTAGAGATTTTTCGCATAGAGGCTCGAGGCGGTGGCGGCGAGCCGGCCCGGCATGTTGCGGTGCCCGACGATTTTCACGCCGCCGACGTCGACCACCTCGCCCGGTTTCGCCAGCTCGCAATTGCCGCCGCGCTCGACCGCAAGATCGACGATCACCGAGCCCGGCCGCATCGAGCGGACCATCTGGGTGGTGACCAGCCGCGGCGCCGGGCGTCCGGGGATCAGCGCGGTGGTGATCACCATGTCCTGTTTCTTGATGTGCTCGGCGACGAGATTGGCCTGCTTGGCCTGATATTCCTTGGACATCTCCTTGGCGTAGCCGGCGGTGGTCTCGGCCTGCTTGAACTCGGCATCTTCGACCGCGATGAACTTGGCGCCGAGGCTCTCGACCTGCTCCTTGGCGGCGGGACGCACGTCGGTGGCGGTGACGATGGCGCCGAGCCGGCGCGCGGTCGCGATCGCCTGTAGGCCGGCGACGCCGGCTCCCATCACGAACACCCGGGCGCCCGGAACGGTGCCGGCGGCGGTCATCATCATCGGCAGCGCGCGGCCGTATGCGTAGGCCGCGTCGATCACCGCGCGATAGCCGGCGAGATTGGCCTGCGAGGACAATACGTCCATCCCCTGCGCGCGCGTGATGCGCGGCAACAGCTCCATGGCGAACGCGGAAATCCCGGCCTTGGCCAGCGCCGTGAGCGCCGGCTCGTTGCCGAACGGATCCATGATCGCGATCACCAGCGCGCCCGTCTTGTAGCGCTCGGCTTCCTCCGCGCTCGGCCGCCGCACTTTCAGGATGACGTCGGCATCGCGCACCACCTCGGCCCCGCGCGCGATGCCGGCGCCCGCGGCCTCGTAGTCGGCGTCGGGCACGCCCGCGCGGGCGCCGGCCCCGCTTTCGACCAGGACCTCGGCGCCGAGCGCGCGCATCTTCTTCACGCTGTCGGGCGTCGCGGCGACGCGCGGCTCGGTTTCGTCCGCTTCGGCGGGTATGGCGATTTTCATGCTGCCTCCCGGGCCCCGCTCCGATTGCATGGATGACCCAGCCGTTCCGATGCGCCGCCCGGCCGCGGCGCGCGGGCGCGCCTGGAACTCAGGTGAGGAAAAAGGCCATTCCCGCGAGGATGACGACGATCACCGCCACGTTCCATTTCACCATCTTGATGAAAAACCGGTACGTGTGCTCGTGCTCGGCGAGATCATCGCCGGGCTCATCCGCGGTTTCGACCCGAGCGTGGTCGGCCATCGCGTGCTCCCGATCTGCGCCAGAAATGTCTGGTTCGCTTAGCGCAATTGCCGCCGCAGGGCAATGCGGCAGCCCGGTTCCCGACGGGCGCTTTGGAGGTGCAGCAAGCAATCGCAGGCGCGCTCATGCCGGTGCGGCGAGCCCGGCTTGGGCGAGCACCTGGGCTTGGCGTTGCTCTAGCCGCGCAAGCGAGAATTTCTCGATCGCCTCGTTGAACAGCCGGTGGAAATTGAGCTCTGCCCGAAGATGCAGGAAAACGCTGCCCAGCCCGATCGCCGCCCGGTCCATGAACACGAACTCGCGCGGCACCATGACCGGGCCTTTTTCTCTGAGCGCGCGATGGACCTGGAAGGCCTGGCGGCGGCCGTATTCGCCCGGCTTGACGCCGTCCGCGATCGTGCGCACCCGGTCGTCCAGCAGCGGGCCGTAGATGAAGCGTGCCCAGATGTTGAGAATATCGATCAACTCGCGGCTCAGCCGCCGGAAGCCCCAGGTCTCGTAGGCGCGCACGATCAATCCATCGTCGCCGTGGAGCAGGCCGTGATAGAGATCGACCACGCCGCCGACGAAGCGCGGCGGGAAAATGCGGATACAGCCGTAGTCCAACAGGTTGATGCCGCCCGGCGCACCGTGCTCGGCGAAAACCGTGTAATTGCCGAGATGCGGATCGCCGTGGATCACGCCGAACCGGCTGAAGGGAAACCACCAGGCGGTGAACATCGCCGTCGCCAGGCAATTGCGGCTGGCAAGATCGGCCTTCGTGTACTCGAGCAGGCGGCGGCCCTCGAGCCAGTCGAGCGTGAGCAGCCGTCCGGTCGAAAGCTCCGGCCACACCCGCGGCACCCGGATCGTCTCGACGCCGTCGAGCATCGAGCGGTAGAGCCGCGCGTGCTTGGCTTCGCGGCGGTAATCGAGCTCCTCGCGCATTCGCGCGCCGATTTCCACCGCGATCTCGGTCGTATCGATAGCCGGATCCATGCGCCGGCGAATCGCGAACAGCCATTCGAGCTGCTGCAAATCCGCCTCCACGGCGGACTGCATGTCCGGGTACTGCAGCTTGCAGGCGAGCGCCGTGCCGTCGAGCGCTTGCGCGCGATGCACCTGGCCGAGCGACGCCGCAGCCGCCGGATGATGCTCGAAGCTCTTGAATTTCTTCTGCCACTCGGCGCCGAGTTCGGCGGTCATGCGCCGCTTCACGAACGCCCAGCCCATCGGCGGGGCCTGACTCTGCAGCTTCTGCAGCTCGGTGACATATTCGGGCGGCAACGCGTCCGGAATGGTCGCCAGCAGCTGGGCGACCTTCATGATCGGTCCCTTGAGCCCGCCGAGCGCGGCGGCAAGCTCGGCCGCGTTGCGCGAGCGGTTGGGCCCGCGGCCCAACAGCCGGGCGCCCGCCATGCGCGCGGCAACGCCGCCCACATTGGCGCCGACGCGGGCATAGCGCGCGGCACGTGCGGAGAATCGGTTGGCTTCGCGGTCGCTCATGGCCGTTTGATGCTTTTCACGAATGCAAGTCCTCAGATTCCAAAACTCAGGAGCTTGGCATGTTCGCAGCGATCCAGCGTGCCAACCCAGCCTCGTCGATGTCGCCGGCCGCAAGCGCCATCATGGCGGCTGTCGCGTCGGGTGGCGGAGGCGCGAAGGAAATTCCATTGAGGCGCAGGAACACCATGAGCGCCGCAAATGCCGTCCGTTTGTTGCCGTCCACGAAGGGGTGATTGCGGGCGATGCCGAATGCATAAGCGGCAGCCAATTGCGCCATGTCGGCGTTCTCATAGTGCCAGCGGTTTATCGGACGGCCGAGTGCGGATTCGAGAGCACCGCGATCGCGGATCCCGGCTGGCCCACCGAAGAGTGCGAGCTGCTCGGCATGGATGTCTTCGATGTCGTGGAGCGTCAGCCACCGCGGCTCGTTCATTCAGCCAGGGCCTTGAACGTGTCGCGGTATTCCTTCATCACTTGCCGCGCGATCTCCATTGCTTCCTCGTGCCGAGGATCATACGGGGTGATTTTCACGCTACGGTCCGGCATCTCCGTTACATAGACCCAATCGCCCTGCTCCAGGCGCAGCCGGGCGAGCAATTCCTTCGGCAAGATCAGCCCGGTCGAATTGCCGATTTTCTTGACTTCGAGCTTCATGGCGGGCTCCCGGGCGATGGCGTTATACGGAATGTATAACGTCCCGGAGCCGAGCGCCAGCCCTATGCGGCCGGCTCCAGCGCCTCGAGCTCGTCGATCAGGCGCGCGATCACGGCAAGGCCGCCCTGCCAGAAGCTGGGATCGCGCGCATCGAGCCCGAACGGTTCGAGCAGCTCGGCATGATGCTTGGTGCCGCCGGCCGCGAGCATCGCGAGGTAACGCGCGGCAAAGCCCGTTTCCGAGCGCTCGTAGACCGCGTAGAGCGAGTTCACCAGGCAGTCGCCGAACGCATAGGCGTAGACGTAAAACGGCGAGTGGATGAAATGCGGGATATAGGCCCAGAAGGTCTCGTACCCGGGCCTGAGGTCGATCGCCGGGCCGAGGCTCTCGCCCTGCACTTCGCGCCAGACCTCGCCGAGCCGCTCCGCGGTCAGCTCGCCGTCCTTGCGCTCGACATGGACCCTGCGCTCGAAGCCGTAGAACGCGATCTGCCGGACCACGGTGTTGATCATGTCCTCGACCTTGGCGGCGAGCATGGCCCGGCGCTGCTCTTTGTCCGTGATGTTCGCGAGCAGTGCGCGGAAGGTCAGCATCTCGCCGAATACGCTCGCGGTCTCGGCGAGCGTGAGCGGGGTCGGCGCCATCAGCGGCCCGTTCGGCGCCGCGAGCACCTGGTGCACGCCGTGCCCGAGCTCGTGCGCGAGCGTCATCACATCGCGCGGCTTGCCCTGATAGTTGAGCAGCACATAGGGGTGCACGGAAGGCACGGTCGGATGCGCGAAGGCGCCGGGCGCCTTGCCGGGCCGCACCGGAGCGTCGATCCAGTTCTTGGCAAAGAAGCGCTCGGCGATCTCCGCCATATGCGGCGAGAATTTTGCGTAGGCATCGAGCACGGTGCGCTTGGCCTCGGTCCAATCGATGGTCCGGGTCTTAACCTTGGGCAGCGGCGCATTGCGATCCCAGTGCGGCAGCCGCGTCTTGCCGAACCACCTGGCCTTGAGCGCGTAATAGCGGTGCGAGAGTTTTGGAAACGCGGCGCGCACGGCCGCCACCAGCGCGTCGACGACTTCCGGCTCGACCCGGTTCGACAGATGCCGGGCGAAGGCGACGTCGGGAAATCCGCGCCAGCGGTCGGTGATCTCCTTGTCCTTGGCGAGCGTGTTGGTGATCAGCGTCAAGAGCCTGAGGTTCGCCCGAAAGGTTTCGGCGAGCGCCTCGGCGGCCGCGCGGCGTTTTTGTTCGCTTTCGTCCTGCAGCAGGTTGAGGGTCGGCTCGATCGCCAGCTCTACCCCCTCCACATTGAAGCGCAGCGAGGCGAGCGTCTCGTCGAACAGCCGGTGCCAGGCCCGGCTGGTGACCGATTTCTCGTGGAACAGCTGCTCGACGCGGTCCTCGAGCTGATAGGGCCGCTCCTTGCGGATGTCCTCGAACCACGGCCGGTAGCGCGCGAGCCGCGGATCGGCCAGCGCCGGCTCGAGCGCGGCATCCTCGATCCGGTTGAGCTCGAGCGTGAAGAACAAAAGATGCGAGGAAGCGGCGGTGAGCCGGTCGCGCACGTCGCCGTAGAATTTCGCCCGCGCCGGATCGGTGGTGTTGCCCGCATAGAGCAGACCCGCATAGGAATCGAGCCGCCCCAGCAATTCGTCGATGCCTTCGTAGCGCTCGACCGCTTCGGCAAGGGTGCGGGCGGCCTCGACCGAAGCCGCAATCGCCGCGAGCTTGCCGCGATAGCTCTCCTCGAACGCCAGGCACTCGGCATCGGCGCGATCGAGATCGCGCTTCACCTGGGGCGCATCGATCGAGGGATAGAGATCGCGCAGGTCCCATTCCGGCAGGGGACCGAGGTCGGCGGCAGGGGTGGACTTTGCGGCGGCCTTGGCGGGGGCGTTGGGCGCGTGCGGAATCATCAGGGCCTCAAATCCGGTGAAACGTCGGGCATCCAAGCACCGCCACGGTGCGAAAGGATGGCGGAGACAGTCTGGAACATAGGGCGGTCGCCTCCCCGATCAACCGCGCCGGAAAAAGCCGACGACGTCCGGCGTTTTACACGGCGTTAAGGCTCTGCGGCGACATTGGCCCCGAATTGGCACGTTTCTCTCGCCGCAAGGAGTCGGGATGCCCGAAACGATTCTGATCGTCGACGACGACCCGGTGCAGCGCCGGCTCCTCGAGAGCATGGTGCGCCGGTTCGGGTACGAGGCGGTCGCGGTCGAAGGCGGGGACGCCGCGCTCAGGCGCCTGTTGGGCGCCGGCGCCGCAACCGATGCCGTGGTGCTCGATCTGGTCATGCCCGACCTCGATGGGCTCGGCGTCCTGGCGCGGCTCAGGGAGGCGGGCTCGAGCATTCCGGTGATCGTGCAGACCGCCCACGGCGGCATCGACAACGTGATCTCGGCAATGCGCGCCGGCGCCGTCGATTTCGTGGTCAAGCCGGTCGGGCCCGAGCGCCTGCAGGTTTCGCTGCGCAATGCGCTCGTCGCCAATGCGCTGGAGACCGAGTTCAAGCGCATCAAGCGCAGCCGGTCCGGCACGCTGACGTTCAAGGACGTGATCACGCGCAGCCCGCGGATGCAGGCGGCGCTGCGCATTGCCCAGAAGGCCGCCGCATCCGAGATCGCCGTCCTCATCGAGGGCGAGTCCGGGGTCGGCAAGGAACTGATCGCGCGGGCGATTCACGGCTCCGGCGCGCGCCGAGCGAAGCCCTTTGTGGCGGTCAATTGCGGGGCTATTCCCGACAACCTCGTCGAATCGACGTTGTTCGGCCACGAACGCGGCGCCTTCACCGGCGCGACCGAGCGGCACGTCGGCAAGTTCGTGGAGGCATCCGGCGGCACGCTCTTCCTCGACGAGATCGGCGAACTGCCGCTGGCCGCGCAAGTGAAGCTGCTGCGCGCGATCCAGGAGGGGGAGATCGACAGCGTCGGCGGCAGAAAGCCGCTGCAGGTCGACGTGCGGCTGATTTCCGCATCGAACCGCAGCGTGCTGGCGGCCGTGAAGGAAGGGCGGTTTCGCGAGGATCTGTTCTATCGGCTGCACGTCTTTCCGATTCTGGTGCCGCCGCTGCGCGAGCATCCCGAGGATATTCCCGATCTCGTCCGGCATTTCCTGGCGCGGTTCGCGGCCGAGGAAGGCAAGCGCATCCGGGCGATGTCGGCCGACGCCGTGGCGCTGCTTTGCGCCCAGCCGTGGCCGGGAAACGTCCGGCAGCTGGAAAACGCGGTTTATCGCGCGGTTGTGCTGGCGGAGAACGAGGAGATCGGAATTCGCGAATTTCCTCAGATCGCGCAATCCGCCAAGCTCGACGCCGCAGAAAAGCCGGCACCGCCGCTCATGCTGGAGGCGGATGCGGGCGAACCGATCGCGGGGCTCACGATGGACGAAGGCCAGGCGGTCACCAGCCTCTCGCCTCACCTCTCGGCCGGCACGAGCGATGGCGCGATGGCGATCCTCGATGCCAAAGGCGACATCCGTCCGCTCGCCGAGATCGAATCCGAGCTCATTCGCTTGGCGATCGTGCATTATGATGGACAAATGTCCGAAGTTGCCCGCAAGCTGCGGATCGGACGCTCGACGCTTTACCGCAGGCTCAAGGATCTCGGTCTCGAACCGGGCGATGTCGGCGAAATTTCCTCCGGCGGCGTGGCGGCGGAGTGACACTCGCGCGGAATTGTTCGAGGCTGTTCTGGTGTTCGGTTGATTCTGCTGCAGAATTGGAGTCAGGTCCGGGAACTTCCATCAGGAGCGCGGGGCCGCGGCCGCGACCGGGCGTTCGAGTTGGCGTAGCGCGGGGAATGGGGAGTCGCTCGATGCGCGGGCTTCGGCTGGATCGCGTGCTTACTGGCACGGCACTTGCTCTTCTGATAACCGATGTGCTGGCCGGCGGAAATTTCGGTGCGGCGCGGGCCGAAAACCCCGCCCAGGATCTAAAGACCATCGAAGCCCTGGTGCCCCTGCCCGACGCGGCGGATATACCGCCGCCAACCATTGCGGACACCGACAGGTTGTCCAAACCGGAGCCGGCCACCGTCGGCACCGTGCCGTCTGCATCCGGATCCGACGCAGCTGCAGCCAAGCCCATCGCCCCGGCGACAGCCGCCCCGGCCGCAGTTGCGGAGCCGGCCGGCGGAATACCGGCCAGCGCCAATGCGCCCGCAGCACCGGCGACCGATGCGACGGTTTCGCCGGCGGGGGGCGAAACGCCCGCGGCCGCACCCGTAAAAGAACCCGCCAAGCCGATCATCGCCGTCGATCTCTCGCCCGCCGATCACGCGATTGCGGAGAAGCTGCGCGAATTGCTGACGGCCAAAGCCGATCGAATCTTCGATCGCAAGAAAGAGCGCACCGCGGCGGAAGCCTTTTATGCCGGCCGCGGCTATGCGCCGATCTGGATCACCGATGGCGCCGCCAACGCGCGCGCCAAGGCGACGATCGCCCGCCTGAAGGCCGCGGAGAGCGACGGACTGGACCCGAGCGACTATCCGACGCCCGATTTCAAGGCGCCGGCCGATCGGCCCGATGCCCTTGCCGATGCCGAACTCAGGCTCGTCAACGCGGTCCTGACCTATGCGCGCCACGCCCAGACCGGCCGCGTGCATTTCTCGCGCGTCAGCGCCGACATTCAGTATGAGCAGGTGTTCCCGG
This sequence comes from Xanthobacteraceae bacterium, assembly GCA_036395835.1. Taxonomy (GTDB): domain Bacteria; phylum Pseudomonadota; class Alphaproteobacteria; order Rhizobiales; family Xanthobacteraceae; genus AP-16. The sequence goes on along the minus strand of DASWCW010000099.1, from coordinate 8,260 downwards.
AGCCGGCCGAAATCCTGGCCAAGCTGGCCGCGGCAATCGATGCCGGCGAGGCGCTCGGCTCGTATAATCCGCCGCATCCGGGCTACCGGGCGCTTCGCGCCAAGCTCGCCGAGGCGCGCTTCCACCACGGCGAGACGGGTCCCGCGCGCATCGGCGGCGGACCGGTGCTCAAGCCCGGCATGCAGGATGCGCGCGTGCCGCCGCTGCGCCACCGCCTCGGCGTTCCGGGCGACGGCAACGAGACCTACGACAAGCCGCTCGCCGAGGCGGTGAAGAAATTCCAGCGCCAGCACGAGCTCTCGCCGACCGGCAATCTCAACTCGGCTACCATCGAGGCGCTCAACGGACCGCGGCGCGACCGCGACGCCGATGTCATCATGGCCAATATGGAGCGCTGGCGCTGGCTGCCGCGCGACCTGGGCAAGGCCTACGTGATGGTCAACATTCCGGACTTCACGCTCAGGGTGGTGCGCGACGGCGCCACGGTCTGGCACACCAAGATCGTCACCGGCAAGCCGACGATGCCGACGCCGCTGTTGAGCGAGCCGATGAAATTCATCACCATGAACCCGACCTGGAACGTTCCGCCCTCGATCGTGCAGAACGAATATCTGCCGGCGCTGCAGCAGGACCCGATGGCGCTGGAACGGATCGGGCTCAAGATGGAATACAATCGCGACGGCACGATCCACATCTTCCAGCCGCCGGGGGAGAAGAACGCGCTCGGACGCATCCGCTTCAATTTCCCCAACAGGTTCCTGGTCTACCAGCACGACACGCCGGATAAATATCTGTTCGCGCAGGAGAAACGCGCTTACAGCCACGGCTGCATGCGGGTCGAGAATCCGCTCAAATACGCCGAGGTTCTGCTGTCGATCGCCCGACCTCGCGACGGCTATACGCAAGAGCGGCTCTCCCGGATGATCGGCGGGGGCGAGCAGGACATCAGCTTCCAGAATCTCATCCCGGTGCATCTCACCTACCAGACGGCGTTCGTCGACGAATCTGGCAAGCTCAGCATCCGGGAGGACATGTACGGCCGCGACGCGCGCGTCATTGCCGCGCTCAGGGGCGACGAGCGACGCGTCGCCGACATCGCGATCGAACGCCCGCAGACCGGCGCCCGTCAGCAGGCGGTCCGGTTGCCGGGGCGGCCATCCTATCCGTTCGGCGGCGGCGGGCAGTTTCCGTTCTTCGGCTGGTTCCGCTGAACCCTCTGCAGCGTCTGCAAAAATGCTGTTGGCGGCCGCCCCGGCCGCGCGGCGAGGGCACGTTTTTGCCACACTCCCCCGCTACCCAGGATCCACGGGGGGACGGGGGACACGCGCTAATTCCGCGTTAACCGGTCCCAATGAAGACTGCGTTAGCCTTTGTCCGCGGTGGGGACGCCGCGGCGATGATCTATAACGTCTTCGCGGAACAGCGCACGTGCCATTACGGATCGCGTGGAAGGCTGATCTTGTGTCGTGCCCGTGGCGCGTGGGCCAGCGTATCGGCCTTGCGGCGCTGTTGGTGCTGTTCGGATCGCACGGCCTGCCGAGCGTGATCGCCGAGGGCGACACGCGCGCGCTCTCGCTCCACCACATCCACACCGGCGAAGACATCAGCATCATCTTCAAGCGCGGCGGCCGCTATGACGACGAGGCGCTGAAGAAGCTCGACTGGTTCCTGCGCGATTGGCGCCGCGAACAGTCGACCCACATGGATCCACACCTGCTCGACCTGCTCTGGGAAGTCACCCACGAGGTCGGCGCCAAGGAATCGATCCAGGTGGTTTGCGGCTATCGCTCGCCCGAGACCAACACCATGCTGCGCCATCGCAGTCGCGGCGTCGCCCAGTACAGCCAGCACACCGTCGGCCGGGCCATGGATTTCTACATCCCGGGCGTGCCGCTCGAGCAATTGCGCTTCGCCGGGCTGCGGCTGCAGCGCGGCGGCGTGGGATTCTACCCGGGCTCCGGCTCGCCGTTCGTGCACCTCGACACCGGCAGCGTGCGGCATTGGCCGCGGATGACTCACGATCAGCTCGTGCGCGTGTTCCCGGACGGCAAGACCGTGCACATTCCTTCGGATGGACGGCCGCTCGCCCATTACGAGCAGGCGCTAGCCGAAGTTCGCCGGCGCGGGTCGACCCCGTCCGCGACCTTGCTGGCGCAGGCGCGTGACGCCGGCGCGATCAGCGAGAGCGACGCCCAGGCGGCGGGTGCGGAGAAGCCCAAGCGCGGCTTGCTCGCCAAGCTGTTCGGCTTCAACGCGGAAGAAGAGGATGCCGACGCGGCCGACCGCGACGGATCGGTTCACGCCGCACCGGCGGTTGCGCGCCCGAATCCCGTTCAAGCCAAGCCGGTCCGCCTCGCCGCCGTTCCGATGCCGCCGAAAGCGCCGCCGCGACCGCCGCAATTCACGCTCGCGGCGAGCCAGAGCCCGGCCGAGGCAGTTCCTGCGCGCGGGACTTGGTCCGCCGCGCCGGCAGCCGCCGCGGTGACCGCGGTCGCGGAACGCGCCGATGCGCGGGCCGCCACCCCCCCGGGGGCGATCAATGAAGGCGGACAAAGGCTCGTCTGGATCGCGGGACCGGAGGGGCAGCCCGCCCCGCGCCCGCCGCAGGAAATTGTCGTCGCCAGCGCCGATCCCGAGCTGACCGCGAACATCGGCCCCTCATCCGAGTTCGCCAAGGATCGCGTCCCGGCCGAGATCGCGCTCGCTTATGCGGCCGCACCGGCAGCCGCACCCGAGCCTGCGCCGCGCCCGGCCCCGATGGGGTCGTTGGGCGCGCCGGCGCCGATGCCACCCGCCGCTGCGCTCACGACCGGGTCGGTCCCGCTCACGGTCCGCGGCGAAAAGATCCACGACCCATGGCTGCGCGGGATCGTGATGGCGCCGAGCGTGCAATATTCGATGCACGTCTCCGTCCTCGGCCCGACGGACTACCGCACACTGCGGCCGCTGTTCGGCAAACCCTCGTTCGCGCTGGCGATGATCTTTTCCGACGATCCGCATTTCGGCATGAATGCCGACGCCTTCGGGGGCGCCGCGGTCGCGTTCCTGCCGACCATCACGTTCTCGTCGCGCACCGCGGGCTTAAGATAGCTCACCGGATGCGTCGCCCCGGCCTCCGGCTCTCGCGCGTTGCGCGCTTGGCCGGAACGAGGGGCCCTCACCCCTCGATCATGCCGAGCGCGAGCATGTAGGTCGCGAGAATCGCCTCGTGCTCCTTGCGCTCGTCGGCGTCCTCTTTGCGCAGCTTGACGATCGAACGCAGCGCCTTGACGTCGAAGCCGGTGGCCTTGGCCTCGGCATAGACGTCGCGGACGTCGTCGGCGATCGTCTTCTTCTCTTCCTCGAGCCGCTCGATGCGCTCGACGAAGGCGCGCAAGTGCTCCTTGGCGATCCGGGCCGGAGCGGCGGAGCGGGTTTCGGCAGCGGGCGCGGCGTCGGTCATCGATTTTCCTTCCCGTCGAGCGAGCGCGGCCTGGAACCCGCCGCGCCCTCAGGTTTCGGAAGGAACCGGTCCGCCGTCAAGCCGCGGAAAAAACCATCCACAGGCTCAGTGCTTGTGGCCCGCCGTATCGAACGCGGCGCGCTGGTCCGGGCTCGCCTCGCGCTGGTATTTCGCCTTCCATTCCTCGTAGGGCATGCCGTAGACGGCCTCCCGGCTCTCGTCCTTGGTCATCGGAACGCCCTTCGAATCCGCCGCCTCCTTCATCCAGTTCGAGAGGCAGTTGCGGCAGAATCCGGCAAGGTTCATCAGATCGATGTTCTGCACCTCGGTGCGCGCTCGCAAATGCTCGACCAGCCGCCGGAACACGGCAGCTTCCAGGCTGGTGCGCGTGGCTTCATCAAGCTTCATGATCGTTTCCTTGGTTCGCCTCGGCAAACGGGGCTTTGCCCGAGCATGGAGTGGAGGATAGTGGCGCAAGGGCGTGCCCGCCATAGGCGCCGCGACAAAGAGGAAGCAAACATGGCCGGCATGCATCGATCCAGGCAGCCCGCATGAGCGAAGCCGTGCATTCGCCGCGGGAATTTCTCGAGGGCTTGTTCAAGACCGCGATCGCTGCCGCGCATCCGGCAAGCGCGTTGCCGCCGCATCTTCCCGCGCCGCCGGATGCGGGCCGGCTGATCATCCTGGCCGCCGGCAAGGCCGCGGGCTCCATGACCGAAGTCGCGGAAACCCACTACCTCGATCGCCGGAGCGTCCCCGAACGCCGTATCGCCGGCGTCGCCGTCACCCGTCACGGCTACGGCCGGCCGACCCGGCTGGTTCCGGTGATCGAGGCAGGCCATCCGCTGCCCGATGCGGCCGGACTGGCTGCCACGCGCCGGGCGCTCGATCTCGCCGACCGGGCCGGGCGCGAGGATCTGGTCCTGGTGCTGGTCTCGGGCGGCGCCTCGGCCAATTGGATCGCGCCCGCGCCGGGCGTCACGCTCGAAGAGAAGCAGGCGGTCACCCGCGCGCTGCTGCGCTCGGGCGCGTCCATCGGCGAGATCAACACGGTGCGCAAGCATCTCTCCCGCATCAAGGGCGGCCGGCTCGCGGCTCGCGCGCACCCCGCGCGCGTGGCGACGCTCGCCATTTCCGATGTGCCGGGCGACGACCCGGCGGTGATCGGCTCCGGGCCGACCGTCCCCGATCCTTCGACGCTCGCCGACGCGCGCGACATCCTCGCGCGACAGGGCTTCGAGGTTCCGGATGCGGTTGCACGCGCGCTTGCCGATGAAGCGGGCGAGACCCCGAAGCCGGGCGATCCGATCTTCGCCGGCACCGAGTTCCGCCTGATCGCGCGTCCGGCCGATGCATTCCGGGCCGCGGAGGCTGCGGTCCGCGCCGCCGGATACGATTGCATGTTTCTCGGCGATCGCCTGGAGGGGGAAGCCCGAACGATCGCCGCGGATCACGGCCGCCTCGCCCGCGGCCTGGCGGATGCGGGCCGGCGGGCAGTGATCCTCTCGGGCGGCGAGCTCACCGTCACCATTCGGGGCACCGGGCGGGGCGGGCCCAATCAGGAATATGCGCTGGCGCTTGCCATGGAGATCGCCGGCATGGACGGGATTGCCGCGCTCGCGGGCGACACCGACGGGACCGACGGCGGTTCCGGCCGCGCGGACGATCCGGCCGGCGCCTTCGCGGATGGAACCACGCTGGCGCGGGCGCGGGCGCTCGGCCTCGATCCCGCCGCCTTTCTCGCCAACAACGATTCGACCGGGTTCTTCGCCCGGCTGGGCGATCTCGTCGTCCCGGGGCCGACCTGGACTAATGTCAACGACTTTCGCGCCGTGCTCGTTGACAGGCCTTGAGGTCTGGCGCGAAATCCCGCGAATTATCGGTGGCTTGACCAAGTTCCGGGCGGAACCCTCCCCCCGCTGTCCGCGCTACGAGGAAAACTGAAGCGATGGCCGCATTGCTCCTGCGCGGAATTTTGCTGCTGATCCCGCTCTGGGCCTCCACGGCCCCCGCTCTGGCCGATTTCCGGCTGTGCAACAACACCGGCAGCCGCGTCGGCATCGCGATCGGCTACAAGGACGGCGACGGCTGGACCACCGAGGGCTGGTGGAACCTGTCGGCGCGAAACTGCGACACCTTGCTCAAGGGCGCGCTGGTGGCGCGATTCTACTATATCTACGCGATCGACTACGACCGCGGCGGCGAATGGTCCGGCAAGGCATTCATGTGCACGCGTGACAAGGAGTTCACCATTCGCGGCATCGAGGACTGCCTGGCCCGCGGCTTCGACCGTACCGGCTTCTTCGAAGTCGACACCGGCGAGCAGCGCGCCTGGACCGTGCAGCTCACCGAATCGACCGAGCAGGCGCCCCAGCGCGCGATGCCGCAAGTTGCCCCGATCCATCCGCCGCCGCCCGCCGCCGGCCAGCCGGCGACGCCGTTCCCGGCTCCCAATTCGCCGAGGCCGCCCGCGCGATGAGACGGTTGCGCCGGGCGAAGATCGTGGCGACGCTCGGACCCTCCTCGTCCGACGCCGGGGTCATCTACCGGCTGTTCGAGGCCGGCGCCGACGTGTTCCGCATCAACATGAGCCACACGACGCACGACCGCATGCGCGAGCTCGTGAGCCTGATCCGCTCCGTGGAAAAGAAGAGCGAGCGTCCGGTCGGCGTGCTGGTCGACCTGCAGGGACCGAAGCTGCGCGTCGGCAGCTTCGAGGGCGACGCGGTCATGCTCGAGCGCGGGGCGACCTTCGTGCTCGACGCCGATCCGACCCCCGGCGACGCCTCGCGCGTGCAGCTGCCGCATCCCGAAATCCTCGCGGCGCTCGAGCCCGGCCACACGCTGCTGCTCGACGACGGCAAGGTGCGGCTGACCGCAATCGAGACCGCGCCCGGGCGCGCGGTGACCCGGGTCGAGGTCGGCGGCAAGCTCTCCAACCGCAAGGGCATCAGCCTCCCCGACACCACGGTGCCGTTCTCGGCTCTGACCGCCAAGGACCGCTCCGATCTCGAGGCGGCGCTCGACGCCGGCATCGACTGGGTCGGGCTTTCGTTCATCCAGCGCCCGGAGGACGTGGCCGAGGCCAAGAAGATCACCCGTGGCCGCGCCGCCGTGATGGCGAAAATCGAGAAGCCGCAGGCGGTCACCCGGCTCGGCGAGATTCTCGATCTGGTCGACGGGCTGATGGTCGCGCGCGGCGATCTCGGGGTGGAAATGCCGCTCGAGAAGGTGCCGGGCGTGCAGAAGCAGATCACCCGGACGGCGCGCCGCGCAGGCAAGCCGGTGGTGGTCGCCACCCAGATGCTGGAATCGATGATCCTCAATCCGGTGCCGACCCGCGCCGAAGTCTCCGATGTCGCGACCGCGGTGTTCGAGGGCGCCGACGCCATCATGCTCTCGGCGGAATCCGCGGCCGGCAAATATCCGGTCGAATCCGTGGCGACGATGAACCGCATCGCCGAGGAAGTGGAGGGCGACCCGACCTATCGCTCGATCGTGGAGGCGCAGCGCTGCGAGCCGGAGGCGACCGGCTCCGACGCGATCGCTGCCGCGTCGCGGGGCATCGCCGAAACACTGGTGCTCTCCGCGATCGTGTGCTGGACCAGCTCCGGCGCAACCGCGCTGCGGGTCGCGCGCGAGCGGCCGAAGTCGCCGATCATCGCCATCTCGCCCAACCTATCGACCGGCCGCAAGCTCTCGCTGGTCTGGGGCGTGCATTGTGTCATCGCCCAGGATGCCCGCGATCTCGACGACGTGGTCGATCGCGCCTGCCGCATGGCGGTGCGGGACGGTTTTGCGAAAATCGGCCAGCGGATCATCATCGTGGCCGGCGTGCCGCTGCGCACGCCGGGAGCGACCAACATGATGCGGCTCGCGTTCGTGGGCGACGAGGCGGCCGAGAGCGTGCCGTTGTTCCAGGCGGCGGAGGAGCAACGCCAGAGGACGGGCGTGTGATCATCGTCATGGCCGCCCCCGGGCTATCAACTCGTTGGGTCGTGCCCAAATAGAGCCCGGGGGTGTTCCGGCCATCCACGTTTTTCATGCGTTGGGGTTGAGATCGTGGATGCCCGCACAAGAGCCTGCCCCGAACTTGATCCGGGGCCGGGCATGAAGAGTTCCAGGCCAAAACAGGCTGAAAACTCGAGGCTGTTCATAAAAAACGTTGAGGAAAACCAGTCGCTTAAGGCCATTCAATTCGTCAAAAAACATCTTCAGGTAGCGCCGTGGTCCTAACCATAACGTGTGACGCCCCTCGGCAGGTGCCCCCGGCGTGAGCGAATTCAGATCGCCCGGCCCTCGACCTTGTCGGTCAGCGCTTTGACGAATTCCGGGATCTTCTGCAGATGCGGATCGATCTCGAGCGCCCGGCGGAAAGCCTCGAGCGCGCGTTTGTCCTCGCCGATCTCCTGCAGGATCATGCCGAGCCCGGTCAGCGCCCCGAAATGGCGCGGCTCGCGCGCGAGCGCCTGGGCGATGTCGGCGAGCGCGTGGCCGTAATCCTTCTTGGTGAAATACATCGTCGCGCGGCGATTCCACGCCTCGGCATACTCCGGCTTGAGTTCCACGATCGCATCGAGCAACCGGATCGCGAGATCGGTGTCCTTCTCCTCGGCCGCCTGTTTCACCCGCGACATCAACAGATCGGCGGTGTCGCTCCCCGACGCGAGCCAGAGCGCCCAAATGCGGCTTTCGATCAGCTTGGCGGTCTCGGCGTCGGGCGCGGCTTTCAGCGCCTCGAACAGGAAATCGATGCTGCGGCCGCGATCGGGCTTGGCTTCGCGCGGCGCCTTGTCCGGCTCCGCGGCGCCCGGCCCC
>DASWCW010000098.1:0-23368 GCA_036395835.1 Xanthobacteraceae bacterium | reverse complement strand
TTACAACACCATGATCCGCATCATCCGCAACCTGCTCAAGCAGCTCGGGTTCGAAAACATCGACGACGCCTCGGACGGGGCCTCGGCGCTCTCGAAAATGCGCGGCAGGCGCTACGGCCTGGTGATCTCCGATTGGAACATGGAGCCGATGAGCGGCTACGACCTGCTCAAGGAAATCCGCGGCGATCCCAATCTCGCCGGGACGCCGTTCATCATGGTCACGGCGGAATCCAAGACCGACAACGTGATCGCGGCGAAGAAGGCCGGCGTCAACAATTACATCGTCAAGCCGTTCAACGCGCAGACGCTGAAATCCAAAATCGAGACGGTGTTCGCGGCCTAGGTTTCGCGGTTTCCCTCCCCTCAGGGGAGGGTCGGCAGCGAGCGCACGCGAGCTGCCGGGGTGGGGTCCAATTCAGCGCTCGCCCCACCCGCCGGACTTCCGTCCGGCGACCTTCCCTCCGGGGAGGTACGGATGCTCACCACGCCAGTTGCCGCATCACCGCCTTCGGGGTCACGCCCGCCGCGGCGAAGAAGCGGCCGAGCCGGTCGAGGTCCGGATCGTCGCGATGGCCGAGCTCTTCGGCGTGAATCCCCCGCGTGATGAAGATGCCGTCGATCCCGAGCGCGGCCGCGCCGGCAAGATCGGTGCGGATCGAATCGCCGATCGCCAGCACCCGCGCGGCCGGGATCGGCGCGCCGCGCGCCGCGGCGATCCTGGCCAGGGCCGCGTCATAGATCGGGCGATGCGGCTTGCCGGCGTAGACCACCTCGCCGCCGAGCTGCGCATACAAATCGGCGATGGCCCCGGCGCAATAGATCAGCCGGTCGCCGCGCTCGACGACGAGATCCGGATTGGCGCACAGGAACAGCAGGCCTCTGGCGCGCATCCGCTGCAGCATCCCGCGATAGTCCTCCGGCGTCTCGCGCTCGTCGTCGAACAGGCCGGTGCAAATAACGTAATCGGCGGCTTCGGCCGGGCCGAACCGCAGCTCGAGCCCGGCAAAGATGCCTCGGTCCCGCTCCGGCCCGACGTGGTACACGCATCGGCTCGGATGCGAGGCGACGAACTCGCGGGTGAGGTCGCCCGACGTGATGATATCGTCATAGGCGGAGCGCGGCACGCCGAAGCGGTCGAGCAGCCGGGTCACGGCGGCGCCCGGCCGCGGCGCATTGGAAACGAGCAGCACGGTGCCGCCGGCATCGCGGAAGCGCGTGAGCGCCTCGCCCGCCGGCGCCAGCGCGGCGACGCCGTTGTGCACCACGCCCCAGACGTCGCACAGCACCGCGTCATAGCCGGGCGCCAGCGCGGAAAAGCCATCGACCAGAACGGGCGCGGGCAAGACGTCGATCGCCTCTCAGGCACCCAGGCCAATTCCGATCGGGCTCGCAGCCTCGGCGGCGGCGGCGAACGGCTCCGTCAACGGCGGCGGCTCCGCAGGATGCGCCGCGGCGGCCGGCGGTGCGACCCTGCCGCTCGCGCGCGGCAACGGCCGGTCGGCACTCGCGTGCACCACGTCGGCTCGCACCGGCCGCGGCGGAGAGAACAGCGGGCCCTGACCGAAGCGCACGTCGAAATCGAGCAGGTCGACCACATTGGTCTCGCTCTCGATCTCCTCCGCGATCAGGTCGATGCCGAAGCGCCCGAGCCGATCGGAAAAATCCGAAGCGTCGATCCCCGACGCCTTGGCTTCGCCGCGGTTGAGCAGCAGGGCCGCCGGAATCTTCACGAAACGGAAGCCGCGCTCGGCAAGCTCGCGGGGATCGAGCACGAGATCGCCGACCTGAGTCATCGAGAACCGGAACCCGAGCGCGGCAAGCTCGCCCAGGCATTCCCGCTCGGTGGCGCCCATGGCGCGGACCTTCTTCTGCGAAATCTCGAACACCATGCAGGAGGCGAGCGCGCGATTGGCCTCGATGAAATCCGACACCTGGGCCAGGAACGCGGGGTCGAGCAGCGAATGTCCGGCGATGTGGCAAAACACCCCGATGTCCCGCTCCTTGGCGATCAGGCGGCGAACCACCTGAACGCAGCGGAACAGCAGGATATCGTCGACCAGGGCCATCACCTCGGCGCTCTGCGCCTGGCGCAGATAATCGCACGGATTCAACAGCCTGCCGTCCTCGCTCCGCAGCCGAGCCATCGCCTCGTAATAGCGCACCTTGCGCTGCGGCAGCGTGACGATGGGCTGCAGGTAAAGCTCGAACCGTCCCGCCTCCGTCGCGCGCCGCACCGCGCCCATGCCGTCGCTGTCCTCGCCGTTGCCGGCGGCGCCGTCGCGCGATTGGGCCGCCTCGAGCGCCTGCGCCGGCTCGCCCATGGCGTCGAGCGCGAGCGATACCGCGACCGGCCGGCCGGTCTCGGCGGCGGTGGCACTCAGCCCCTTCAACGCCTCCCCGTGCGCCGCGACCGATTGGGCGAGCTGCTTGGCCGACCGCCGCAGCAGCTCGATCTCGGCTGCGTTCGGCTCGAGCGCCGTGCGCTCAGCGGATCGGGTAATCTCGATCTCCGCCGCGGCGAGCCGCCGCCCGGCTTCGGCCACCTGGCGGGCGAGGTCGGCGGCGCCGCGGGAGAGATCCGCGACGCGGTCGCTGATCTCGCCGCGGTCGCGCGCGCGCGCGATCAGCACCTGGAGCAAGCCGAGGACCGAGAACGCGGCAATGCTCACGAGGGCCGCTTCCACCTGGTCGAAGGCGAAAAATCGATACAGCACGCCGCCGACCGAGCCGGCGCCGAGCATGAGAAGAACAGCAAAGAAGATTGCACCCACGGCTGCCCGGTCCCTCCCCGGCTTAGGGCCTGCCCCCAGCCCTCTCTCTATTCATTGGCGGAGCAGGCCTTCTACAATGTCCATGAGCAAACCGCCGCGCGCAAGCAGCTTCGCGCGAATGGCACCAAATCCGGCAGATTTTTGCTGCTTCCGCCGCGAGCTGGGGGGACCCATGGCCGACCACGCGAATACCAAGGTGCTGATTCGGCCGCTTGCGGCCGCCGACGAGCGCGATTGGCGCCGGCTGTGGGCGGGCTATCTCGCGTTCTACCGCAAAGCCCTGAGCGCCGAGACGACCGAGGCGACCTGGCGGGCGCTCATCGCGCAACGCCGTCCGGAGATGATCGGGCGCGTCGCCGAACTCGAAGGCCGGGTCGTGGGCATGCTCAACGCCGTCATCCACCCCAACACCTGGTTCGAGGCGCCGGTGTGCTACCTCGAAGACCTCTATGTCGAGGCCGAGCGGCGGGGACGCGGCATCGGCCGGGCGCTGATCGAGGCGCTCGCCGCGGAGGGCCGGCGCGCCGGCTGGCCGCGCATCTACTGGCGCACCGCGGACGACAATCTCACCGCGCAGCGGCTTTACGATGGCATCGCCCGGCGCTCGCGCTGGGTGACCTACGAGCTGGACCTCAGCTAATTCAGCGCCCGGATCACCCGGGCGACCTTGTCGAAGATCTCGGCGATCTCGTTCTCGCGGATGATCAGCGGCGGGGAGAGCGCGATGGTGTCGGCGGTGATGCGCATCATGACGCCCTGCTCGAAGCCCTTGAGCATGGCCTCATAGGCGCGGCCGCCGACCGCATCGGGCCGCGAGGCCAGATCGATCCCCGCCACGAGCCCGACGGTACGGATATCGAGCACGTGCGGCAGGCCCTTGAGCGCCATCGCGGCCTCGGCCCAGGCCGGCTCGAGCTTCCTGGCCCGCTCGAACAGCGCCTCCTCGCGGTAGACGTCGAGCGCGGCGAGCGCCGCCGCGCAGGCGAGCGGATGGGCCGAATAGGTATAGCCGTGGAAGAGCTCGATCGTCTGCTCGGGGCCGTTCATGAACGCGTCGTAGATGCCCTTCCTCACCATCACGCCCGCCATCGGCACGGTCCCCGAGGTCACCCCCTTGGCGAACGTGATCATGTCGGGCTCGACCCCGTAGCGCTCGGCCGCGAACGCATGGCCGAGCCGGCCGAAGCCGGTGATGACTTCGTCGAAGATCAGCAGGATGCCGTGCTTGTTGCAGATCGCGCGCAGCCGCTCGAGATAGCCCTTGGGCGGCGGCAGCACGCCGGTCGAACCGGCCATCGGCTCGACGATGACGGCCGCGATGGTCGAGGCGTCGTGCAGCGCCACCAGCCGATCGAGCTCGTCGGCGAGATGCCCGCCCCATTCCGGCTCGCCCTTGGTGAAGGCCTGCTTCTCGCGATTGTACGTGTGCGGCAGATGGTCGACGCCGGCGAGCAGCGAGCCGAAATACTTGCGGTTCGCGACGATGCCGCCGACCGAGATGCCGCCGAAGCCCACGCCGTGATAGCCGCGCTCGCGGCCGATCAAGCGGGTGCGCGAGGCCTGGCCGCGCACATTGTGGTAGGCGAGCGCGATCTTCAACGCGGTGTCGACCGCCTCCGAGCCCGAGTTGCAGAAGAAGGCGTGATCGAGCTCGCCGGGCGCGAGCGCGGCGAGCCGGCTCGCGAGCTCGAAGGCCTTCGGGTGCGAGAACTGGAACGCCGGCGCATAATCGAGCTCGGCGGCCTGGCGAGAGATCGCGGCGACGATCTCGTCGCGCCCGTGGCCGGCATTGCAGCACCACAGCCCCGCGGTGCCGTCGAGCACGGCGCGATTGTCGACGGTGTAAAAATGCATGCCCTTGGCGCGCGCGATCAGCCGCGGCGCCTTCTTGAAGGCGCGGTTGGGCGTGAACGGAATCCAGAACGATTCGAGATCGTTGGGTACGGCGGTCGCAACGGCTTCGCTTCTGGCCTGCGCCATGTCGGCCTCCCGGATCGAGTTTTTGGGCGCCGGCGCGCCCGGAGCATGGCCCACGGTATAGCAGCCGCCGCGCGGGGACGAAATCTCCGCACCGGCGCTCGGACGCGCCCGATTGCCGCCCCTTCGGCTTGCCCTGGCCGCAACCCGATGACATACCGGCGCTTCCGACCCGAGTGACCGATCGATGCCCAATACAAAAGACAACCGCGTGAGGGCGCGGCTCCCGCGCGGGTTCGCCGATCAGGACGCCGTCGAAATCCAGGCGACGCGCCGCATGCTCGATCGCATCCGCGAGGTGTACGAGCGCTACGGCTTCGAGCCGGTCGAGACGCCGGCGATCGAATACACCGATGCGCTGGGGAAATTCCTGCCCGACCAGGACCGGCCCAACGAGGGCGTGTTCTCGCTCCAGGACGACGACGAGCAATGGGTCTCGCTGCGCTACGATCTCACCGCGCCGCTCGCCCGCTATGTCGCCGAGCATTTCGACGTCCTGCCGAAGCCCTATCGCAGCTACCGGGTCGGCTGGGTGTTTCGCAACGAGAAGCCGGGCCCCGGCCGCTTCCGGCAGTTCATGCAATTCGACGCCGACACGGTGGGCTCCGCTTCGCCCGCGGCGGACGCCGAGATCTGCATGATGGCGGCCGACACCATGGACGCGCTCGGCATTCCGCGCGGCAGCTATCTGGTCAAGCTCAGCAGCCGCAAGGTGCTCGACGGTATGATGGATGCCATCGGCCTGAGCGGCGAGCGCGACGAAGCCAAGCGCCTCACGGTATTGCGCGCGATCGACAAGCTCGACCGGCTCGGGATCGAGGGCGTGCGCGATCTGCTCGGCGCCGGTCGCAAGGACGAGAGCGGGGATTTCACCAAGGGCGCCGGACTTGCGGCCCATGCGATCGAGCGCGTGCTGACGTTCACCAAGGTCAGAGCCGGCGATGCCGACGCGACGCTCGCGGGGCTGAGCGAGGTGATTGCCGCCTCCTCGACGGGCAGGCAGGGGATCGAGGAGCTGCGCGCCATTGCGGCGCTGATCGCCGCGGCCGGTTACGAGCAGCGCATCGTCATCGATCCTTCCGTCGTGCGCGGGCTCGAATATTATACCGGCCCGGTCTACGAGACGGAGCTGACGTTCGAGATCAGGGACGACGAGGGCCGGCCGGTGCGGTTCGGCTCGGTCGGCGGCGGCGGGCGCTACGATGGGTTGATCGCGCGCTTCCGCGGCGAGGCGGTGCCGGCGACGGGATTCTCGATCGGCGTATCGCGGCTCGCCGCCGCGCTCGCCCACATCGGCCGCAGCGACGCCAAGGCGGAAGCCGGGCCGGTGGTGATCCTCGTGCTCGACCGCGAGCGCATCGGCGATTATCAGAATCTCGCCGGCCGGCTGCGTGCGGCGAACATCCGCGCCGAGGTCTATCTCGGCGCCGCCGGCATGAAGGCGCAGATGAAATATGCCGACCGGCGCCGCGCGCCCTGCGTGATCATCCAGGGCAGCGACGAGCGCGCGAAGGGCGAACTGCAGGTCAAGGATCTGATCGAAGGCGCCAAAGCCGCGGCGGCGATCGCCTCGCACGAGGAATGGCGCGAGAGCCGGCCGGCGCAATTCGCGATTGCAGAAGACAAGCTGATCGACGCCGTGCGCGAGGTCCTGCAGCGCCACGGCGTGAGTTGAAGTCAATTGAGCCGGGGGTGATGTCCATGCCGCTCGATCCGGATGCGAAGAATCTGCTCGATCTCTTGGTCGCTGCCGGCCGGCCGAAAGTCTGGCAAGTGAGCCCGCCCGAGGCACGGGAGGGGATATCGGCGCTCGCACAGGCGGCGGACGCCAAGGACGTGCCGATCGGCCGCATCGACAACGGCGCCATGCCGGGACCTGCCGGAACCCTGCCCTACCGCAGCTACACGCCGAAGCATGCGGCGAGCGACCCGCTGCCGGCGCTCGTCTATTTCCATGGCGGCGGCTTCGTCATCGGCGATCTCGACACCCATGACGGGCTGTGCCGCCTCTTCGCCAATGCCAGTGGCTGCCGCGTGATCTCGGTCGCGTATCGGCTGGCGCCCGAGCACAAGTTTCCGGCCGCGATCGACGACGCCTATGCGGCGGCGTCCTGGGTCGCAGAGCATGCGCGCGAGCTCGGCATCGATGCCGAGCGCATCGCGATCGGCGGGGATTCGGCCGGCGCCACGCTCTCGGCCGTGGTGTGCCAGCTCGCCAAAGGAGCCGGCGGACCGAAGCTCGCGCTGCAGCTCCTGCTCTACCCGGCGACCGAGTCCGGCGTCGACACGCCCTCCCGCGTGGCGCTCGCGGAAGGCTATCTGCTGGAGAAGAAATCGATCGAATGGTTTTTCCGGCAATACGTCGAGCTCGGAACGGATCCGATCGACCCGCGCCTCTCGCCGCTGCTCGCGCCGGATGTTTCCGGGCTGCCGCCCGCGCACATTCACACCGCCGAGTTCGATCCGTTGGTCGATGAAGGCAAGGCCTATGCGGACAAGCTTGCGGCCGCAGGTGTTCCGGTCGAGTACACCTGCCATCCGGGCATGATCCATCATTTCTTCTGCCTCGCCGGCGCGATACCATATGCCCGCACCGCGATCGCGAACGCCGGCGCCGCGATCAAACAGGCGCTAGCGCTCGCGCGTCCGGCCGGCGCGGGCGCGCAACGCCGCGCATCGATGTGAGGCGAGCCATGAAGCTTTACGACCATCCGCTTGCGCCGAATCCGCGCCGCGTTCGTGTGTTCCTGGCCGAGAAGGGCATCGAGATTCCGCGCATTACCGTCGACATCATGAAGGGCGAGCAGCGGAGCCCGCAGTTCACAGCGCTCAATCCGCGCCAGGCAGTGCCGGTGCTCGAGCTCGACGACGGCACCGTGATCGCCGAATCGATCGCGATCTGCCGGTATTTCGAGGAGCTCAGACCCGAGCCGCCGCTGTTCGGCTGCTCGACGCTCGAGCGCGCGCACGTGGAGATGTGGCAGCGGCGCATCGAGCTCGGGCTGATGGCGACGATCGGCCATTTTTTCCGGCACTCGCATCCATTGATGGCGAAAGTGGAAGTGCCGCAGATCGCCAGCTGGGCCGAGGCGAACCGGGCGCGGGCGCTCAAATTCGTGCCGACGCTCGAGCAGCAGCTCGCGGACAAGCCGTTCGTCTGCGGCGAGAGCTTCACCGTCGCCGACATCACCGGGCTCGTCGCGCTCGATTTCATGAAATTCGCCGGCATTCCCCTGCCCGACGAATCCCCGCACGTGCGCCGCTGGCATGAAAGGCTCGCCGCGCGGCCCAGCGCTTCGGCTTGACGCGCTGGCCGGGATGAAAACCTCGGAATGTCGTCCCGGCCAAGGCCGCGCAACGTTAACCTTACCTGTTCCAGTAAAGCCCGTCGGTCACGACCCCGGGCAATTGCCGTCGAAACCTTAACCCCGGCGTGGTAAAGGGCGCGCTCCGCGAAACAAGTTTTTACACGAACAGCGCCATGTCCGGGGTGGCAGGAAAGACGAACGGGTCCGATGCGCGCGCGCAAGCGCTCGTCGCTTCCTACGCGCGCGCCGGCTATCGGCGCGCCGAGCCCGCCATCCTGCAGCCCGCCGAGCCGTTCCTCGATCTTTCCGGCGAGGGCATCCGGCGGCGCATGTATCTCACCGGCGAGCCTTCGGGCCGCGAGCTGTGCCTGCGGCCGGATCTGACCATCCCGGTCTCGCGCGACTATCTCGCCTCGGGAGCCGGCGCGGCCGGCGAGCCTGCCGGCTTCTGCTATCTCGGTCCGGTGTTCCGGCAGCGCGGCGATGCTCCCGGCGAGTTCCTCCAGGCCGGCATCGAATCCTTCGGCCGGCGCGATACCGCGGCGGCCGACGCCGAAATGCTCGCGCTCGGGCTCGAGGCGCTCGCGCAGTTCGGCGTCGAGGCGTCCGAGATCCGCATCGGCGACGTCGGCCTGTTCACGGCGCTGATCGCGGCGCTCGATCTGCCGCCGGCGTGGCGGCGGCGCTTGGCCAAGGACTTCCACCGCGCCGGAAGCCTCGCGCACGATCTCGATCGGCTCCGCCTCGATGCGGCGCAGAGCGGCCCGGAGTACCAGGGGCTGCTCGCGGCGCTCGCCGGCTCGGATCTGCGCGCCGCGCACGCGCTCGTCACCGACCTGTTGTCGATCGCCGGCATCACCACGGTCGGCGGCCGCAGCGTCGGCGAGATCGCCGACCGGTTTCTCGAACAGGCGGCGCTCGGCGCGGGTGCACGGCTGCCGCAGCACACTCAGAGCGTGATCGAGCGCTTCCTGAAAATCGCCGGCAATCCGGACGAGGCCGCCGCGGACCTGCGGGCGCTCGTCGAGGAAACCGGCGTGGCGCTCGGTCCGGCGATCGATCTATTGGAGAACCGCACCGGATTTTTCGCCGCGCAGGGCATCGATGTTTCGCGCATGCGTTTTGCGACCGCATTCGGGCGCGGCGTCGACTATTACACCGGCTTCGTGTTCGAGATTCACGACGCGCGGGCGCGCGTCGCCGGTCAACTAGTGGCAGGAGGGCGCTACGACGCCTTGCTGTCACGGCTGGGCGCGAAGGATGCGATTCCCGCGGTCGGTTTCGCGGTCTGGATCGATCGCCTCGAGGCGATCGGGAGTTCGCCATGAGCGCGCCATTCGTGCTCGCGGTGCCCTCGAAGGGCCGGCTACAGGAGAACGCGCAGGCGTTCTTTCGCCGCGCCGGGCTCGTGCTGGTGCAGCCGCGCGGCCCGCGGGAATATCGCGGCACGCTCGACGGCATTTCCGGCGTGGAAATCGCCTATCTGTCCGCGGCGGAGATCACCAGCCAGCTCGCGCAGGGCGCCGCGCATGTCGGCGTCACCGGCGAGGATCTGGTGCGCGAGATGATCCCCGACACCGAGGCGAGCGTCGTGCTGGTCGAGAAGCTCGGGTTCGGACACGCCAACGTGGCCGTCGCGGTGCCGCAGGCCTGGATCGACGTGCGCACGATGGCGGATCTCGACGACGTCGCCACCGCGTTCCGCCTGCGCCATGACCGCAAGATGCGGGTCGCGACCAAATATGTGAACCTGACGCGCAGCTGCTTCGCCCGCCACGGCATCACCGACTATCGCATCGTGGAGAGCCTCGGCGCCACCGAGGCGGCGCCGGGCGCGGGCACCGCCGAGCTCATCGTCGATATCACCACCACCGGCGCGACGCTCGCGGCCAACGGGCTGAAGGTGATCGAGGACGGCGTGATCCTGCGCTCGGAGGCGAACCTCGTCGCCGCCCGCAAGGCGTCGTGGGGCGCCGACGAACGCGAGATCGCCCGCGCCATCCTCGACCGCATCGCGGCCGAGGCGCGGGCGCGCGCGTTTCGCGAGGTGCGGGCGCGCTTTGCCGGCTGCGACGCGCGGCTGCTCGACAGCGCGCGGGAGCGCTTCGGCGTGGTGGCGCCGTTCGGTGGGCCGACCTCTTCGGGCATGTTGACGCTGCATTGCCCGCCGGCGGCGATCCATGCGCTCGCGAGCTTCTTGCGCGAGAACGGCGCCGCCATGGTGTCGGTCGCCGAGCTCGAATACGTGTTCGCGAGCGAGAATCCGCTCTACGCCCGGCTCGAGGCCGGGCTCGGCGCGGCGTGAACCGCGCCGGGTTCCCTCGGTGCTGCGGGGACGGCAGGAGGCAATCATGCAAGACCAAGCGCCGCGCCCCCCGGCCGGGTTCGAGCCGCTGTTCCGCACGAGCCCGTTCCTCGACACCGTGGGTCCGTTGTTCTACCGCAAGGAGCCGGACGGCGGGTTCGTCGTGGGCCTGCGGGTGCTGCCCAAACACGCCAATACACGCGGGAGCGCGCACGGCGGCCTCTTGCTCACGCTGCTCGACGTGGCGCTCGGCTACCGGGCGGCGTTCAGCCAGGACCCTCCCGCGGCGCTGACCACGGCCAGCGTGTGCGCGGATTTCGCCGGTGCGCCGAAAGTCGGCGATTGGGTCGAGGCCCACGTCGACGTGCAGAAGGTCGGCAGCCGGCTCGGCTTTGCCAATGCCTTCCTGGTGGTCAACGGCGAGCGCCTGGTGCGGGCGAGCGCCGTGTTCTCGCGCAGCGGCGGCGCCCTGCCCGGCAGCGCGAGCGCCGAGCCCGGCGCACCCGCGGGCCAATAGTCCTGACGCGGCCCAGGTCGAACATAGGGCTTCTTTCCAAGCCATCAACTTAGTTGCGCGATGCTTGGTGGCAGGTTCATCAGAATATCGCGCGAGTGTCGGCCCATGTTAAGGTTGGACCCGGCGTGAAAGGGGAAGGTGAGAAGACGCGATGAAGCGCGGTTCGAGTGCGCTATTCGCCGCAATGGCGATATCACTGGTGGCTGTTGCGCTCGTCATCCGGCCAGGGAGCTCCAGGGTTCCTCTGCCTCCCGGTGCTCGAGCTGATCGAATTTTGATCGAGAAGGCCAATCATACGATGACTTTATTCGAGAATGGCCGATCCTTGCGTAGTTACTCGGTTGCGCTCGGAAGGGGTGGTTTGCAGCCAAAGAGACGCGAAGGCGACAACAAGACACCCGAGGGCCAGTATCGCATAGACGGACGGAACTCCAGCAGCGCTTTTCATCTCGCCCTCCACATTAGCTATCCCGATCCCGGGGATTCCGCCTCAGCGTCTTCGCGGGGGGAAAAGCCTGCCGGCGATATCCTGATCCATGGCATCCGGAATGGAATCGGCTGGATCGGAAGGCTTCATCGCTGGGTTGACTGGACGGCAGGCTGTATCGCAGTTTCCGACGAGGAGATCGAAGAAATTTGGCGGACCGTACCGGATGGGACGCCAGTCGAGATCAAACCATAAGGATGCAAACACTGGTAAATTTATGCGGGCAACCACTTGGGAGGCGCCGCCCGGCGAATCCGTTTGGGGATTGTCGACTTCGACCTACAACACCCAAGGTGTAACAGCAGCGCGGGCGCCGCGGCCGTCCGCGGCGAGTAGCCCGCAGGCTCACTCCGCCGGCGAGGGCCGCGGCCGGAACACGACGAAGCGCGCCAGCGAGAAATTCACCAGAAAGCTGACGCCGATCGCCAGCAGCTTCGCCAGCACCACGGGCAGCAACAGCAATTTGGCGGCGATGAGCAGCGTCGCCGTATTGGCGATCAGCCCGGCGAGGCCCGAGCCGATGAAGCCGGCGTAGGCCCGAAACCGCAGCCGCCGGCCGGATTCCGCCGCGAAGGTGATGAACGAGTTCATCACATAGGAGCCGGTTACCGCCACGGTCCAGGACAACACATTGGCGGCGACGAGCGAGGAGGTGAGGAAGGCAAGCGCGAACAGGAACACGCCGAAATCGACGGAGGTGTTGACCACGCCGATCATGGCGAATCTTGCCGCCTGCCCGACGAGGATGCGGCCGCCGAGCATGGCGAAGACGCGGTCCCACAGGCTCTGCAATCGGTCGACGGGAATCATGGCGGCCCGCTTAGCATCTTTGGCGGCCTTAACCGAGCTTTATTGTCGCGCGCCGCCGTCGCGACAGCAGTGCCCGATTGCGCTATAGATCGGCCCGGTATCCGACTGCCGATCTCCGGTCCGAAGCCGCGGCAGGCGTTGCGTTCAACGGAGCACGGACAGAAATTCCATGAATCCGGCAGCATCGAGCCGAGCCATGGCCGAAGATGCCGCGCCGACGACGCCCCGCCGGTCCGGCCTTTCGGTCGTTATCCCGCTGTTCAACGAGGCCGCGGGCCTGCCCGGGCTCAACCAGCGCGTCGGCGAGGTGCTCCGCCGGCTGCGCGAGACGCGCGGATTGGTCAGCGAGATCGTCTATGTCGACGACGGCAGCAGCGACGGGACGCTTGCGATCGCACGGGCGCTGCCGGCGGGTGCCGCCGACATCCAAGTGGTGGCGCTGTCGCGCAATTTCGGCAAGGAAGCCGCGCTGCTCGCCGGGCTCGATCACGCGCGCCAGGCCGCGGTGCTGTTCATGGACGGCGACGGCCAGCATCCGCCCGGCCTGATCGACACGCTGGTCTCCCATTGGCTCGATGACGGCTACGACGTCGTCTATACGGCCAAGGCGCATCGCGAGAACGAACCGCTGGTGCGGCGCCTCGGCGTCAAGGTCTTCTATTCGATGATCAACTGGGGGGTGCGGCAGAAGATTCCCGTGGACGCCGGCGATTTCCGCCTGCTCTCGCCGCGCGCCGCCGCGGCGCTGCGGCAGCTCCCGGAGCGCAACCGGTTCTTCAAGGGGCTGGCGAGCTGGATCGGGTTCCGCCAGGTCCGGGTCGATTACGAGCCCGCCCAACGCGCCCACGGCTCGACCACGTTCCAGCTCCGCTCGCTCGTCGGCCTCTCGATCGAAGGCCTGACCTCGTTCTCGGTGGCGCCGCTGCGGCTCGCGAGCCTGCTCGGCATTCTGCTCGCCGCAAGCGCGCTCGTCTTCGGCGGCATCATCGTCGTCCAGACTTTCATCTATGAGGAATCCGTCCCGGGCTATCCCTCGCTCATCGTCGGCCTGATGGTGCTGGGCGGAGTCCAGCTCGTCATGATCGGCATCATGGGCGAATACATCGGAAAGATCCTTTCCGAGCTCAAGCACCGCCCGGTCTATTTCGTCGCCGAGCACAGCGTGAAAACCGCCGATACCAGTGAGCGCGCCAGGGAATCGGCGCAGGCCGCGGCCGAATAGACCGATCCGGGATGCGGCGGATCTGGCTGTGCGCCGACGATTACGCCATCGCGCCGGCGGTCGATGCGGCGATCCGCGATCTCATCGCGCGCGCGCGGCTCAATGCGACTTCCGTCATGGTGGTCGCGCCGAGCTTCGAGTCCGAGGCGCCCCCGCTCGCGGCGCTCGATGCCGAGCGGCGCATAGCGATCGGCCTGCATCTGACCCTGACCGGGCGGTTCCCGCCGCTCACCGCGTTCCGGCCGCTTTGCGGCGACACGTTTCCGCCGCTCGCCGAAATCGCGCGGCGCGCGTTCCTGCGGCGGCTCGACCAAGCCGCGCTCGTCCGCGAGATCGAGGCGCAATTCGGCGCATTCGCGGCTGCGTTCGCACGCGCGCCCGACTTCGTCGACGGCCATCAGCACGTGCATCTGTTTCCGCAGATCCGCGAGGAAATGCTCGCCGCGGTGAAACGCGCCGCGCCCGCCGCCTGGGTGCGGCAGTGCGGCAGCGCGCTGCCGCTGCGCGTTTTGCTCCGCGACTTCAAGACGCTGGCGTTGAGCGTGCTCAGCCGCGGCGTTCGCCGCCGCGTCGAGGCGCTCGGATTGGCGACCAATCCGGCCTTCGCCGGCGTCTACGATCTCGATCCGGCAACGGACTTTGCCGCGCTGTTTCCGCGCTTTCTCGACGCAATGCCCGATGGCGGCCTTATCATGTGCCATCCCGGCCACGTCGACGCCGAGCTTCGGCGGCTCGATCCGCTGACCGATCTGCGCGAGACCGAATACGAATATTTCGCGGGCGACGCTTTTCCGCGCGCGCTCGCGGCCGCAGGGGTGAGGTTGGCGTAGCAGGCCATTCCCTTGCGACGTCCCACCGCCCATATCCTGCGAAAGGCAATCAGAGGAGCGCCGCATGACCCCGCAGGAACGTGAGCTCATCGCCGATCTGTTCGACCGCTTGGCGCAGCTCGAAGGCCAGCCGCGCGATGCGGAGGCCGAGCGCGCCATTGGCGAGGGGCTCGCCCGCGCCCCGCACGCCATCTACCCGCTGGTTCAGACCGTGCTGGTGCAGGACGAGGCGCTCAAAGCCGCCAATGCCCATATCCAGGCGCTCGAGGGCGGCACAATCGACGCCGGCCGGCCGAGCGGATTTCTCGACAACATGCGCGAGGCGCTGTTCGGACGGAGCGAGCCGCGGCGCGGCTCGGTACCGTCGGTGCAGCCCGGATTTGCGGCGGCACCTCCGCAGAACGCCTACGCGCAACCCTATGCGCAGGGGCCGTCGTTCCTCGGCACCGCGGCGGCCGCGGCGGCCGGAATGGTGGGCGGCGCGCTCTTGCTCGACGGCATGCGTTCGATGCTCGGCGGCCATCGGCATGGACCGTTCGCCGCGACGTTCGATGAGCTCCACGCCGGTCCGCGCGCCGAGGAGGGCTCGCCGTGGCGCGGCGGCTCGGACGAATTGGCCCGCCAAGCCGGGCTCGACGACATCGGCCGCGGCCCGGATCACGGCAACGAAGGCGGCGCCCCGCAAGGCTTCATGGATGCCGGCCAGGACGATGCGGGCGATGCGGGCGATCCGGATTTCGCCGACGACGGCGGCTTCGATGACGGCGGCGACGGCGGTTTGGATTCCGCCTGAGCCCGGTCTTAGATCACGATGACCTTGGTGCCGACCCTGACCCGGTCGTAGAGGTCGATCACGTCCTCGTTGCGCATGCGGATGCAGCCGGACGACACCTGGGTGCCGATCGTCCAGGGCTCGTTGGAGCCGTGGATGCGATAGAGCGAGGAGCCGAGATAGAGCGCGCGCGCGCCGAGCGGATTCTCCGGGCCGCCCGGCATGTAGCGCGGCAGATCCGGGCGGCGCCGGAGCATCTCGTCGGGCGGCGTCCAGTCGGGCCATTCGCGCTTCATCGAGACTTCCTTGACGCCGGACCAGGCGAATCCTGGGCGGCCGACCCCGATGCCGTAGCGGATCGCCTTTCCGCCATTGACAGGTTCCGCCCCCTGGCGATACCGCTGAAGCGGGGTCGATTTCCCCAAGAATGTCAACACGGAAACGGCCCGTAGCCTTGCAGCGCGGTCGGAGCCGGGGTTACTTCCAAACAGCGTTGAAAACAGTGGACGGCTGGATATGACTACCAGGAAGCTCAACCGCCTCACGCAACGCCTCGTCGACCGCGCCAAACCGAGGGAGCGCATCGAACCGGTGTCCAAGCACATGCTGTGGGTCGGTCCGGGGGTGGACGATTTCACCCTGTTGTCGACGGCGAAGGGGCGGATCATCACGCGAAACGGCGAGCGGTGCGTCGTGATGCCGATGCACAGCGTGATGCGGGACGGCGGCGGGCTCCTGCTCAATCTCGCCGCCGACGGTTCCAAGTCGTGGGCGTTCCAGTATGCGGTTCGGGGTGCGCCGCCGGTCATCTCCCGCAACGGTCGAGCACGACCAGCCGTGCGCACCTTGGGGCTGGGGCCCGCTCACACCGTCACGTTGGAGCAAGCCCGGCTCGTCGCGGAGCAATATCGGCGCATACTCATCTCGGGCGGCGATCCGGCATTGGTGCATCGGCGCAAGCCCGGCTCGACCGCGCCCATGATGACGTTTGACCAATGTCGTGACGCCTATGTCGCGCAGCTTGAACGCGAGGGGCGCTGGCGTTCTGCCAAATATGCTCGGGAATGGGTATCGGCCATGGACAAGCACATCACCCCCGTGCTCGGCCGGATGAACGTGGCCGACATTCAGGGCCCCCATGTCATTGCCGCGCTGGAGCAGTTTTGGCACCGCATTCCGATACGAGCAAACAGGCTGCGGATTCAGGTAATGGCAGTGCTCGACTGGGCAGAGGCACGCAGCTATCGGAACGGCGCCAACCCGGCTCGATGGGTGCACATCCGCTCGGCTGGCTTCGGGGCGCCCCGCGACATCCGCCCGGTGGTGCCGATGGCAGCCATACCGTGGCAGGATGCACCGGCCTTCCTCGGCGAGGTCATGGCAATTAACAAGCGAGCGGCGAAGGCCCTGGCGTTCCTGGGCCTGACCGCAGCGCGGACCGGGGAGATTCTGAAGATGCGTTGGCGGGACGTGGGTGATGACGGCGTGTGGGTGAAGCCCGCCGAGACGACCGAGTCGAATCGACCGCACCGGGTGCCGTTGAGTGGGCCCGCCTTGAACCTGCTTGCGTCTTTGGGCGGCGAGCGCCGTCCCGATGGCCGCGTGTTCCCCATCGGCACGAACGCGATGCTCGACATCATGCGCGTCCTGCGTCCCGGCAAGGACGTCCATGGGCTGAGAAGCACGTTCCGGGACTGGTGCGCGGACACGGGTCGGCCCAGCGATGTTGCGGAGGAAGCCCTCGGGCACAGCCGGGGTAGCGGGACGGTCGCGGCCTACTGGCGTTCCGACCTACTCGACCGCCGAGTCCGCCTAATGGAGGACTGGGCGGCGTATCTCTTGCCGGGCCACGCGGGGGAGAACGTGGTACCGATGCGGTCCAGCCGAGGATGATGTCGTACCGGGCGAGCTTTGAAGCGCCGGGTCCGGCCCTCGACATTCCCGCCAGACTCGCCTATTTGCCGTCGTTCATCATCGTTCTCGACTTGGGCACTTTCATTGTCGGGGGCATCCCCATGATCAGGGACGAACTGGTGGGGAGCGTCGTTCTCGGGGCGATGGCGGCGTTGATCTCCGTGCTCTTAATGGGGTCGTTGGCTCGTTGACCTCATCGCCGCCGGGACCTGAACCCCGGGCTTGGCATCGGCGGGCTGTGGTCCTTATGCAGCCGGGCATGCGCATCAGCATGTCACGATCCCGCTGCGCCGATCGCGCCGTATCTCGCTGATCGCCGCCGTTGCCGGTCCGCCGGTCGATTTCGTTGCCCACGCCGTTTGGTCAGGAAATCCGCGACTGCAACTCGTTCAGGACCTGCCTGAAATCCGGAAAGCACTGGTCGAGCAACGCGGCGGCGGCTTCCTCGGCGCACTCGACTTGTTCGCTGGCCAGTATCTCCTTGAGCCTGGCCCGGTACCCGGCGATCATGACGGCCCTGTCCTGCGCATAGTCGAACTCGATGATGGCGCACCTAGACCGTATCGGCTCGATGAGCTTGTCGGGCCAGTTCGCGGTGAGCACGAACGGACATCGCGCCCCGTCGAGGATGTTGCGCATCGCCGCCTGGGCCTCGCCGCTGAGGTAGTCGGCCTCGTCGAGCACCACGCAGTTCTGGTTCTGCTGGCCGAAGAAAGCCGAGAGGTCAGGTTGCGCAAAGCCCGCGATCTCGTCCCGGACATTCTCGATCCGGCCGTGGAGGGACGCGTTCTTGAACCAGACCCTCCAGCCCAAGTCGTTGCACAGGGCGAGGGCGACCGTGGTCTTCCCGACGCCGGGCGGGCCGGCGAACAGCAGGTGCGGCGACTGGCCCTGCTTGACGATGCCCTCCAGCCGGTCGCGCAGGTCGGGGGGCAGCACGCAGTCGGCGATGTGGCTCGGCCGGTATTTAGTCGTCCATGGTTCCATCACGCGTCTCCGGAGCTTGGAATCTTCGAAACCTTCGCGGTCAACTGCCGCGGGTTAGCCTGCCTGCCTTGCCGAGGATATGCTGCTGCCGCACGATGTTGGTGTCGGCGACGCTCGAAGATTTCGAAGATTTCGAAGATTTCGAAGATTCCAAGTCCCACAGCCGTAGTCCGTTCGTCCATCACTCCGCGCTCCCGCGCTTGAGCAGCCTGAGGTTCGGCTTCTTCGTCGGTGCCGGGAGCATCCATTCCCATGGCCCGTCCACCACCGCCCGCTTCGCGACCCTGATGTCGAGCGATTCCTTGGCGCGGTGGAGGGTGCCGCGGCTGATCTCGTGTTCCGCGGCCGCCTGGAGCACCTCCTCCGCGAGCTTCGGGCCGTTCTTGAGCAGCTCCTCGAGGAACGCGACTGCCGCCGCCTTCGCCCCCTTCGGCTCGCCCCTCTTGCGCCGGGCCTGCTCCAGGAACCACCAGTCATCGGCGGTCATATCGACAGGAGCATCGACCCAGGACGCGCGCGGCGCCTCGATGCGGCCGTCCTTGCCGTCCACCCGTGCGCTGACCGACACGAACTCCAGGCCGGTGCGAACGCGGGACAGGTTGCATTTGGTCCATAGAAACAGCCGCCGGCCGTCGTCGTCCTTCACGACGAGCCACATCGCGCGGGCGACCGTCACGATGCCCCGGCTTCCGCCGAACGCGTCGATCGAGGCGGGCTGGCCCTTGGGCGGATGGCCGACCCCGAGCACGGCGACCTTCATCTCCCTCGCCAGGTCGCGCAGCCTGATCATGACCGACCGCACCCTCGTGTAGGTGCTCGCGACGATGTGGTCGGCGAGCGGGTCGAACACGACCAGCCTTGTCTCTGGATGCGCGGCAAGGTCGGCCTTTAGTTCGCCGAGATGGTGGTCGATGTAGAACTCCGGCGCGCGCCAATGCCGGACCTTCCCCAGATCGCCCCCCGCCGCGAGCAGACGGGGGTTCTGAATCGCGGCGATGGGGTCCTCGCCGAATATCAGCGCCTCGCCCACCGGGGCGCGACCGGCGCCGTCCGGTCATTCCGCGCCGACGGTCACGCGGGCGACCACATCGTCGACGACAAGGGTCTTTCCGACATCGGTCTTTCCCGCGAACAGAGTGATTTGGCCAAAAGGGATGCGGCCCGGCCACAGCCATGACACGTCCCCGACCTCTACGTCGTCGTGAGGCGTGCTCCTCTGGCCCGAAAAGGCGGATGTGTTGATGCGGCCGCTCATGGGTTTCTCAGCGTGTCTTCCACATATCCAAATACGGACGCTTCGCCCGCATAGTCGATCGTTTGGTCCTGTTCATCGTCATTATGGGGCGAGCATGTGAGCGGAAAAAGTGCCGAACAAATGCCGCCCATGTTGAGTGGAAACGGGTCACTCCTGATTTCGCTCACCACGAGCCTGTGGTTTGCAATCAATCATGAATGAGATAAATTCGCGCTGCACCACTCCGGAACAAGGATGACCGAGTATGGCTAGACGGCCGAGCATTGCGAAACGCCTTGCCGAACTGACTGATGCCGTCAAGAACAGGCAGCAACTGGTCAGCGGTCTCGATGCAGATCTGGCGATGGAACTGGCATACGACACGTTCAAGCTCAATCCAGAGAGGCGGTCGGATCAGAGAACGTTGCTTTGGACTCTTGCCGAGGAAACTGCAGAGGAAGCAGCATTTACGCAGTTCGGGCTCGACCGGAATGACGCATCGCACCACAGACTCTTGACCAAGTTACTTGCATTAGTGGTGTTCCCGCAGAAGAAGGGCGGCCGCAAGAAATCGTGGACGGACGAACGATATTGTCGACTCCTGAGTGATGTGAATCAAACGTGCGATCAATATCAATGCAACGATAGCGAGGCGTGCAGATTGTTGATCGAGAAGTCGCTCTTCGATGGTCGCTATAAAGGGATGAAGCTGGGCACTCTGCGCCGGTGCCTTCAGAACGCGAAAAACCCAAAGCACAACCCGATGCTCGATACCATGGCGAACAACCGGAGGCCCCACAGAAGACGCATCAGGAGAAAGGCGGGGCGGGGGCAGCGGATCGGTCGAGGACCCAAACTGAAGCCGCCAACCAAGGCCGAAGTGAAAGAACTCGAGCTACAGGCGGAGCGCGCTCGACACAAGCGAATCGAAAGATGCATCGCCTTGATAGAATCAAGTTGGAGGAGGCCGATACATTGAGCGGCAGTGAACTACCGTCGCCTGCAAGACGACGGCTTCCGAGTCAAGCTACGCAGCAACCTGCCCGCTTGGCGACCCTAGGCCGATTCCCGGCCTGAAACCAAATGCCCGATGATGCACGACCACCGCCGCCGCAAGGCACCGATTTTTGTCCTCGTCCTTTTTTGCGAAATGATATGCCCGAGCGGCAAGCCGCCAGAGATCGGCCACGATGTGAGTATTCTCGCTCTGATTCGCACTTAAGGCGCGCTCTACGCTGCATGCCACCTCGGCAGATTCAGACACGCCAAAATCCAGATCGAGATCGGAAAACCAAATTACTGGGACGCCGCGACCCTCTTTTACCGCACGTTTGCGAAGCCGGTTTACGGCGTCGCGAGCCGCGACCGCGATCGCCTCGGCATCGCGATAGTCGTTCTTGTGCCCCTTGAGGAACGGCTTCACGTATTGCGCCGGGATCAGACGCACATCGTGGCCGACCGCTGCAAGCTGCCGACCGATGTGATGGGAGCCCGAGCAGGCCTCAATGCGGAATATTTGCGAGACGGCGTTCAAGCTGACTGCGGGACACCTTCTGCTGCAGAACGATTGCACCCCGCTTGTCGAGACCGACGAGGTGGAACGTGTTCTTGCCGATGTCGATACCGATCGTGGCGATGATTCCAGTTGTCTTCTGAGATGTGCGCATCGCATGCTCAAGCCTTGCTTCACGCCTCCCAGCCTCAGTCCGGCAGATTAGGCGCTGAGCGCGGCCGGGCCATCCCATTAACAGACCTCAGTGCCGTCGCCATGACACCTTGGAGGGCACCTGCGCTCTCCTTGCGGGCGCCGTCGTCTGGGCTTGTTGAGGGATGGCTCGACGTCTCCTCGCTGCAATTCGGTGTAGAATGGCGCCAAAGGGCAGCGCCATGGCCACCCCGGGGCAGGACCGCATCGAGCGCAGACTAGCCGCCATCCTGGCGGCTGACGTGGCTGGCTATAGCCGCCTGACCGGCCTGGACGAGGAGGGGACGCACATCCGGCTTCGGGATCACCTGCGCTTGCTCGTCGATCCCAAGATCGCCGAACACCGGGGACGTGTCGTCAAAAACACCGGTGATGGTCTGCTGGCTGAGTTCAGCAGTGTGGTAGACGCGGTACGGTGTGCTCTCGATGTCCAGCGCGGCATGGTTCAGCGTAATTCCGATGTGCCGGAGGAGAAGAGGATCGAGTTTCGCATCGGCATCAATGTGGGCGACATAATCCTCGATCATAAGGACATCTTCGGCGACGGGGTAAACGTCGCGGTGCGGCTGGAAGGAATGGCGGAGCCGGGCGGCATCTGCGTGTCCGGCCGGGTTTTGGAAGACGTGGAGGGAAAGATCGATATCGGGTTCGAGGATACTGGCGCACAGCGGCTCAAAAACATAGCACGGCCGGTGCGGGTTTATCGTGTGCGGCCCAGCGGGACAGCAGCCACCACACGCCCAAGTCTCCCACTGCCCGATAAGCCCTCGATTGCTGTGCTTCCATTCCAGAACATGAGCGGCGACCCAGAGCAGGACTACTTCGCTGACGGGATCGTCGAAGAAATCATCACCGCCTTATCGCATTTCCGGCAATTGTTCGTAATCGCCCGCAACTCCAGCTTCACCTACAAGGGCCGAGCCGTGGACGTGAAGCAAGTGGGTCGCGAACTGGGTGTCCGGTACGTGCTCGAAGGCAGCGTGCGCAAGGCGGGTAACAAAGTGCGCATCACGGCGCAGCTCATCGATGCGACGACCGGCGCGCATCTGTGGGCCGACCGTTTCGACGGCGGGCTGGAGGACATCTTTGATCTCCAGGACCAAGTGACTGGAAAGGTGGTAGGTGCGATTGCACCGAGGCTGGAGCAGGCGGAGATCGAGCGCGCCAAGCGCAAGCCGACCGGAAGCCTCGACGCCTACGACTATTACCTGCGCGGGATGGCAATTACGTACCAAATGACGAAATGCGCAAACGATCAGGCCCTAAAGGAGTTTAAGAAGGCAATAGAACTCGACCCGGACTTCGCTCCGCCGTATGCCAGGGCGGCGTACCTCTACCTCCTCCGAAAAGCAAACGCCTGGATGACTGATAGCGTTCAAGAGAGTGCCGAAGCCTGTCGGTTAGCTAAAGAAGCAATACATTTGGGACGAGATGACGCAATTGTACTCTCACTTGCTGGCCTGGTTCTCGCATACGTTGGGCGCGATATTAATGCGGGTGCTGCTCTTACCCGCCGTGCGCTATCCCTCAACTCCAACTTGGCCTATGCATGGGGCGCGAGTGGCTGGATAAGCATTTGTCTGGGAGAGAAGGATACTGCAATCAGTGATCAGGCGACCGCAATGCGCCTGAGCCCACTCGATCCGCGCATGTTCGTCTGGCAGACCTTCACGGCTTTGGCATACTTCTTTGCGGGCCGCTATGACGACGCGGTTCTATGGGTCGGACGGTCTTTGCAGGACCATCCAGACTACCTTGCTTCGTTACGTATCTCGGCAGCAAGCAATGCCATGGCGGGGCATGCTGATGAAGCGCATGCTGCTACGATCCGCATGCAGCAGCTCGATCCATCCCTGCGCCTTTCCAATGTGGAGCAAGTGATACTGCCTCTCCAGCGGCAACAGGATCGACTTCGGTTTCTGGAGGCCCTGCGAAAAGCCGGGTTGCCGGAGTGACACTGCCGCACAGCCGCGTGTAGGGTCGTCAGGTCAGGTTACACCATTTTGCCGATGACCTTCTTCATATCCGCCGCCGAAAAAGCTCGCAGTGTCTGGGTTCGGATATTGCCCAAGGCGCCGACGCTCAAGGCAAGCGCAGTGGCAGTGATGTCATCGGGTGCCTCAAGGATCGTGACGGCGTCATATAGTCCCTGCGTCCAGTAGAGTTCCTTCACGGTCGCCCCGCATTTCTTCGCCATATCCTTGAATGCATCCGCCCGCTTCGGAGAGTCCTTGGCGTTTCGGACTCCCTGGTCCGTGAAGTTCACAAGTACGACATAGGTGGCCATGGTCATCCTCCTTGCGTGACTGTCTAGGCAGCCGACGCGTGCTGCTGCGAATGTTACAATGCGCCTTCTCAACTCCAACCGCAAGGAAATCGAGCCAGGTTTTGAGGTAATCAGATTACTAGGGTCAAAACTCATAAATCACAGAAGCCGTTGAGCCCCAGCCGTTTTCGCCTTCCCGGGTCTTTGGAACGGAAGCGAAAAGAACGAGTCGGATCAACAAGTTACATTTTGTGAGTCTGGAC
>DASWCW010000097.1:0-1646 GCA_036395835.1 Xanthobacteraceae bacterium | reverse complement strand
GGCGACGACGAAATCGCGCAAGGCGGCTTGCAGCAAATAATCGATCGGAGCGTCGCCGGTGAGCCCTTCGGCGACCAGCGCGCCCGCATAGACCATGACATAGACGAGCAGGAACAGCCCGATCAGCAGCGCGACCGAGCGGCGCTGGTTCGACCGGATGTGGGTATAGAGCCCGAAGGCCTGTTCCATGGCTTGAGCCTTGCCCTGAGAAGCGCCGCTCGCACGCTTCACCTCTCCCCGGTGGGGAGAGGTCGGCGTGCGGAGCGCGCCGGGTGAGGGGGTAACGATATCGCTGTCATTCCGATTCCCCTCACCCCATCCCTCTCCCCGGCGGGGAGAGGGGGCGCAAGCGGCTCGCATCAGCCAATACCTCGTAATCGCAGGTCAAACGCGTTCCTCAGAATTTCACCTGCGGGGCCTGTTCCAAGACCCGGTGCTCCTCTGCGGCCGCGAAATATTCGTGCGGCGTAAATCCGAACGTCGAAGCGAACAGCGCGGCGGGGAATTGCTGGATGCCGGTGTTGTACTCCTGCACCGCGTTGTTGAAGAAGCGGCGCGCGGCCGCGATCTTGTTCTCGAGATCGGTGAGCTCGGCCTGCAGCTCCTGGAAATTGGTGTTGGCCTTCAGATTCGGATAGGCCTCGGAGAGCGCGAACAGCTGGCGGAGCGCGCCGCTGAGCATGTTCTCGGCCGCCGCCTGCTGCGCCGGGCCCTGTTCCCGGGCGGCCATGGCGGCGTTGCGCGCCTGGACCACGGCCTCGAGCGTTCCCCGCTCGTGGCCCGCGTAGCCCTTCACGGTCTCGACCAGATTGGGAACGAGGTCGTGCCGCTGCTTGAGCTGCACGTCGATGTCGGAGCCGGCCTGGCCCACGCGCTGCCGCATGGCGATGAGCCCGTTGTAAACGGAGATCGCCCAGATGACGATCACGACGATGACACCGAGGATGATCCAGCCGGTGGTGGACATGAGATTTGGCTCCTGACGGTGCGGACTGAAGGCTACCGCAGCCCGCGCATCGAGGCGAATGGCGCTTTCCGCGCCGCATCCGGCACTATGTAGGCACGCCGTGCGGCTTTCGTCAGACCGTCGCGACCGGGGTCGCGGGCGAGCCGACCGCGCCGGGCAGGCGCAGCGGCGGGGCGGTCAGCAGGAAGCGATAGCGCCCATGCTCGCGCAGCCAGCGCGCGAGCGGGGAGAGCAGCCAAAGCTCGCCGAGGTTGACGCCAAGCTTGAACAGGCAATGCTCGTGCAGCGGCAGCGCGGCGCAGCAGCCGGCGCGCCGCACCGACGGAAACGCCTCGACCGCGTAATTATCCGCGATCAGCGCGGCGAGCCCGCTCTGCGTGATCCAGTCGAGCAGCCATTGATCGCGGCCGTTGAGCGCCGCGCAGGAATTGCGCAGAATCTGCGGATCCGGCTCTTTGCGCATTTCCAGCAGCACCTCGTCGAAGCCGGTGTGGAGCAGCACCATGTCGCCTGGTTCGACCTCGACCTTGTCGGTTTCGAGGATGCGCATGAGCTCGTCGTAGCCGATCAGCGCCCGCTCGCGGCCGACGTGGGCGTGCAGATCGATCATCACGCCGCGGCCCTGCACGCATTTCTGCGCCATGTTCTCGACCCCGAGCGCGCGCGCCTGCGAGGTCGA
>DASWCW010000096.1:0-9379 GCA_036395835.1 Xanthobacteraceae bacterium | reverse complement strand
GACGCGATCATGACACCGTCAGCCGGCACGCCAGCACGCCCGATCGCGGTCCTGGTCGAACGCGAGGGCCTCGGCGACGTGCTGTTGAAGCTGCCGCTGCTCCGCGCCATCGCACGGGGCTTTCCGAGCACGCCGATCTGGTGGATCTCGACGCATCAGACCGACATGGCCGGGCCGCTGCGGCAGTTCATGCCGCCCGAGCTCGCAGTGGTGAGAGAGCATGCGAGGCTCGGCAAGCCGCTGCGCGAGGCGGCGCAGCGGCTGCGGGAGTTCCCGGGTTTTTCGCTCGTCTTCGACACGCGAAGCCGGATCGCGAACGTTTGGCTGGCGCGCCACATTCTCGCTCACGAGAAGTTTTTCTGCTGCCTGCCCGGCTATCTCCTGAGCAGCGCACGGCCGCCTGGCCGGTTCGCGCGCCCGCGGCACATCGGCGAGCGCGTGTTGAGCCTGGCGCAAGCGGCGCTCGGGGAGGGGGCCGACGCCGGCGGCGAGCTCGAGTCGACGCCCGCGGCGCGGCAGGCCGCGCAAGCCGTCCTGCCGGAGGGGCCGATCTATGTCGGGCTCGGCCTCGGAAGCCGGGAGGCGCGCAAGAACTGGCCGATCGCGAAATTCGCCGAGCTCTCGCGCCGGCTTGCCGGGCAGGGCATGGCGCCGGTTCTCCTGCTCGGTCCGCGCGAGATCGAGCGCGCGCAGGAGATCCGCAGCGCCATGCCGGCCGTCGCCAGCGTGGATTTGACCCGCTCGTCCGCGGGCAGCGGCGCGTTCGACTTCACGATCGCGATCGCCAAGCGGCTCGCCGTCGTGGTCGCCAACGACAGTGGCACCGGTCATCTGTTCGGGGCGGCAGGC
This sequence comes from Xanthobacteraceae bacterium, assembly GCA_036395835.1. Lineage (GTDB taxonomy): Bacteria > Pseudomonadota > Alphaproteobacteria > Rhizobiales > Xanthobacteraceae > AP-16. The sequence continues at coordinate 8,530 of DASWCW010000096.1, read as the reverse complement.
CGACCGATCGTCAGCCTGTTCGGGCCGACGGATCCCCGCCGCTGGGCGCCGTTCGCGCCGCTGCGCAAAATGGTTTGGGCGCGGGAGTTCGGCGGCGAGGCCATGGAACGCATCCCGCCAGAGGCAGTGATGGGGGCCGTCGAGGAAATGCTGACTCGAGCCGGGTCGCGGCCGCGCGCTCGCACCCGATGCCGCTAGAGCCCAATCCGAGCGCAGCCGGCGCAGCGTTCAAGTTGCCGCCTGGCGCACCATCCGCTCGGAAATCGAGGACAGAAAGTTGGCCAGCGAGGCGGGCGGCTCGATGGTGACGCCGCGCCGGATCGCGAGCGCTCCCAAGCCGCAGGCCAGGATCACCGAGCCATAGAGCACGACGAGCGCGGTGCGTGTCTGGATCGAGAGCACGATGCAGGCAAAACCGATCATGCGCAGCACCGCCACCCCCCCGATCGCGAGCGCCACGGCGAAACCCCGGCTTTGCCGCGTCGTCCGCGGCCCGCCGATCGCCGCAAAGGCGATCACGACGAACGTCAACGGGTACATCGGCGCAAGCAGCCGGTCGTGAAGATCGGCGCGAAAATGCCCGGGCTGGGCCTTCACCAAGGGATCATTGGGATCGGGAGCGATGAGCTCCCACAGATAGCGCTCGCGCGCCGGACGGTTCGTCACCTGCGCCGGAGCGTCATTGGTGAAGCGCGAAAGGTCGAACGCGTAGCGGTCGAACATCACGATTCGCGGCTCGACGCGGCCCTTGTCGAGCCGCTGGATGCTGCCGTTCTCGAGGAACAGAAACGTGCCGCCGTCCTTCTTCACGATCGAGCCCTGCTCGGCCAGAAAGGTCGAGCGCATCTCCGGAACTCTGCGATCGTCGATCAGGATGCCGGACAGGTCGCCGTTGGGTCGGCGCTCGCGAATGTGAAACGTCAGGCCGCCTTCGATCGTCAAGAAGCGGCCGGGCTGAACGATGTTGGTGACCAGATCGGTGCGGACCCGGGTGGCGCGATCGCGCAATTCCCGCTGCAGGCTGGGCGAGAGATAGGCGCTAATGAAACCCACCAGCAGCGCCACGGTGACGGCGACCGCCAGGAACGGCCGGAACAGCCGCCACGGCGACATGCCGGCGGCGTTCATGACGACGAGCTCGGCATCGCCGTTGAGCTTGTCGATTGCGTAGACGACCGCGATCACGAAGGCGATCGGAGCGATGACCTGCGCCAGGATCGGAATGAGCAGCCCGGTGATGCCGAGGAATACCAGGATGGTCTGGCCCTGGTTGGTGATCAGGTCGATCTCGCGCAACGCATGGGTGATCCAGATGATCCCCGTCAGGCTGACGAGGATCAGCAGGAATGCACCGAACGTGGTGCGGAAGATGTAGCGATCGATCGAGCTCGGCATGGATCCGCGGGCGAGTAGACTATTCCCCGGCGCCGCTTTAGCCTAAATTCCGCGCGTTGTCGCGTCCGGTCCCCGACGAGGGTTGCGGGACGCGCGGCTTTCCTGCACAAGTGCGCCGGTTTTTCGAGCGCTGTCTCGCCCATGGCCATTGTTCAACAAGCCGTCTCGCTGCCGAAGTCGCGTCTGGGTCTCGCCGTTGCGATCCTCGCGGCGCTTACCCTGGTGCGCCTGATCGGCCTGTCGACCTCCGTGGTCGACCTGTTCCCGGACGAAGCGCAATATTGGAGCTGGTCCCGCGATCTGGCCTGGGGCTATTTTTCCAAGCCGCCGCTGCTCGCCTGGACCATCGCGCTCGCCGACCAGGTCTGCGGCAGCGTCGAGGCCTGCATTCGCGCGCCGGCCCCGATCCTCTATTTCGCCACCAGCCTCGTGGTCTATGGGATCGCGGCCGCGCTCTACGACGAGCGCGCGGCGTTCTGGGCCGCGATGCTCACCGCGCTGGGCACCGGCGTGGTGTTCTCCGCCCGCATCATCTCCACCGACGTCCCGCTGTTGTTGTTCTGGGCGCTGGCTCTGCTCGCTTATGTGAAGCTCCTGGAACAGCCGAAGCTTGCGTGGAGCATCGTGCTCGGACTGGCGCTCGGGCTCGGGCTGCTGGCCAAATACGCCATGATCTATTTCCTGCTCGGCGCGGGTCTCGCCGCGCTGCTCAACGAGGACGCGCGCAAGCTGCTGGCGAGGCGCGAGCCTTGGATCGCGCTCGCGATCGGCGCCATCGTGATCGCCCCGAACCTGCTGTGGAACCTCAACAACGGGCTGGTCACCTTCGGGCATACGCGCGCCGTGGTGAATGCGGAGCAGAGTTTCGGCCTGCATCCGGGTCGGGCGCTCGAATTTCTCGCGGCGCAGTTCGCGGTGGTCGGGCCGATCGTGTTCGCGGTGCTGATCGTCTGCCTCGCGCGGATTCGCTCGCGAGCGTTGACCGCGCCGGACCGGCTCATGCTCGCGTTCGCGATCCCGCCGCTGGCGCTGATCACGGTGACGGCGCTGCTGACCAAGGCCTATGCGAACTGGGCGGCGACCTCCGCGATCTCGGCGATCGTGCTCGCCGCCGGCGTGCTCACCCGCTGGCACTCCTGGGGCCTGCTGCGGGCCAGCATCGTCCTCGGCGCGATCGCGCAATTCGTGTTTCTGGCGGGCGACGCATTCGCCACCAAAATCTCGCTGCCGTTCCTGCCCGAAGCGCAGCGCGACCTCTATCGCCGCACATTGGGCTGGCGGGCGTTTGCCGAGGAAGCCGGCAAGCTGGCGCGGCGCACCGGCGCAGCGACGATCGCAGGCGACGAGCGCAACCAGCTCGGCGCGCTGTATTATTATCTTCGCGACGCGCCGGTGAAGATTCTGGCTTGGCCCTCGGACGACAAAGTGAATTTCGATCTGACCCGGCCGCTGACCGAGAGCGCCGCAGAGCCGATCCTGCTCGTCACGATCTGTACGGCGCCGGCGCGGCACTTGGCTCGATATGCGAGCGTCGAACCGCTCGGCAGCTTTACGGCGGCGAGCGGCCCGAGTTCGAGCCGGACCTATTTCGCGTTCAAGCTGGCTAAAGCCCGCGGTCCCATCGGCCCGCTCCCGATCTGCAGCTGATCCGGCTGGGTGCCGATTTGATCCGTGCTCGCCAACGACACCCCGCGCCGGAAGCCTCGGCAACCGCGACGCCTTTCCTCGCGCCGCATGGCGATCCTTGGCTCGACAAGATCGCGACCGGCCGCGAGGTCTCGCTGTTCGATGCCGACGTGTCGGAACGGGCAGGGGAGCTCGCCGAGGGCATCGCAGGCAAGCGCGTGCTGGTTCTGGGCGGCGCCGGCAGCATCGGCGCGGCGAGCGTGCGCTTGCTGCTGGCGTACCGACCGGCCGCGGTCCACATCGTCGACACCGCGGAAAATGCCCTTGCGGAGCTGACGCGGGATCTGCGCTCGGGCGCCGGGCCGGCGATTGCCGCCGAGCTGCGGTTTCTGCCGCTCGATCTCGGCAGCGCCGCGATGGAGCGCGTGCTGCACGGCGAGCGAAAATACGATCTGGTGCTCGATTTCGCCGCCCAGAAGCACGTGCGCGGCGAGAAGGATCTGCCCTCGCTGCTGCAGATGCTCGACACCAACGTGGTGAAAACGCGCCGGCTGCTGCGCTGGCTTATCGCCCATGGACATGCGGGGCGGTGCTTTTGCGTCTCGACCGACAAGGCGGCAAATCCGACCAGCCTGATGGGCGCCAGCAAACGTTTGATGGAGCACGTGCTGTTTGGCGCCGGCGGCGATTTCGAAGCGGCGACGGCCGCGCGCTTCGCCAACGTGGCGTTCTCGAACGGAAGCCTGCTGCAGAGCTTCCTGATCCGCGTTTCGCGGCGGCAGCCGCTTGCGGTCCCGCGCGAGACCCGGCGCTATTTCATCAGTGCGCAGGAAGCCGCACAGATCTGCCTGCTTGCCGCGGTCGTGGCGCCGACCGGCTTCACCCTGTTCCCCAAGCTCGACCCGAAGGCGCATCTGCGGCCCTTGCTAAACATCGCGCAAGCGACGCTCGCGCATCTGGGGTTTCGCGCGGCCCTCTATGAGGATCCGGAGGCGGCGCGCGGCGCGGTCGAGCGGGAGATCGAGCGCGGCTCCTATCCGGTGCTGGTCACCGAGCTCGATACCAGCGGCGAGAAACCCTACGAGGAGTTCGTGTCGGCCGGGGAGGTCGCGAGCGAGGTCGGCCTGCAGGCTTTGAGCGCCGTTCGCCATCGCGAGCCGCCCGCGCAGGAACTCGATGCGGTTCTGGATTTTCTCGAGCGGGCGGTGAGCGACGCGCGGATGCCGCTGAGCAAGGCGGAGATCGTCGCGATGCTGGCCAAGGTCATTCCCTCGTTTCGGCATGTCGAAACCGGCCGCAGCCTAGACGACCGTATTTGACGCCTCGCGAAATTCGGCAACGAGCTCCCGCAGCCCGTCCGCGAGCTCGATCTGCGGCCGCCAGCCCAGCGCGCGAATGGCGGAAATATCCGCCACCGCGTCGGGAATCTCATCGGCTCGCGGGCTGCCACGCGCGACCAGCGGTTTTGCGGTGCCGGCGGCCCGCTGCACCATTTGCACGATCTCGCCGACGGAATGCGAGCGACCGTAGCCGACGTTGTAGACGCGTGCCTCCTCCGCCACCGGCACCGTGCACAAGGCGGTGACGAGGTCGTCGACGTGGACGAAATCCCGCCGTGGACGCGGGTCGTCGACGCTGAGTGCCGGTGCCGTGGCATCGAGCGCCTGCGCGATGAGCTGCGGAATGAGGAATTGCCGCCGCTGCCCGGGCCCGTAGACGTTGAAGGGGCGCAGGATGGTTACCCGGACCCCGAGCTTCGCGGAAAAAAACCGGCAGGCGGCCTCGGCCGCGACTTTCGAGAAGGCGTAAGGGTTGTTCGGCCGCAACGGCGCGGTTTCCGGGATCGGCTGCCGGTCGACCACGCCGTAGCAATAGCCGCTGACGTAAACCATCGGGATCGCCGCCGTTCGGCAATATTCGAGCAGATCGACCGTGCCCTGCACATTGGCGCGGTAGAACGCGGCGGGCTCGTTCCAGGAATCCGGCACGAAGGTTCGGGCCGCCAGATGAAATACTTTTTCGACGCGCGGGGCTGCTTTCCGGCCGAGCTCGAGCTCCTCATGGCCCGGCGCCCAAACCTCGAACCCCCGCGCCCGCAAGGCCGCGCACAGCCGGCGGCCGATGAAGCCCGTGCCACCCGTCACCAGAACGCGCGCGCTCATCGTCAGCGATCGAATTTTCCGGCGAATTCTTGGCTCGCCTGCTCGTAGTCCTCGGGGCGGCCGATGTCGAGCCAGTATCCCGCATGATGATGAATGTCGATGCGCTGTCCGGCGGCCAGCATCTTGTGCATCAAATCGTCGAATCCGAACGGGCCGCGATCCGGAATGAAGTCGAGGGCGCGGCGCGACACGCCGTAGATTCCCATGCTGACCGTCTGGGTCAGCGTCGGTTTCTCGCGAAAGCTCACCAGCCGCTCGCCTTCCACGCCGAGCACGCCGAAATCGAGCAGCTGCTCGCGCCGGGTCGCCGCAATGGTGAACGCCGCGCCGGACGCGCTATGCCGATCGAGGAAGGCGCCGAGGTCGAGGTCGGTGAGCACGTCGGCGTTCATGACCAGGAAATGTTCGGGAAGATCGCGGAGCAGGCGCAGCGGCCCGAACGTGCCCAGCGGTTCCGGCTCGAGCGAGTAGCGCAGCTCCACGCCGAATTTCTCGCCGTCGCCGAAATAGGCGCGGATCAGATCGCCCATGTGGTTGATGGCCAAGGTAGCGACGTCAAACCGCGCTTGCGCCAGCCTGCGAATGGAGATCTCGATGATCGGCGTGTCCCCGATCGGCACCAGGGGCTTCGGCAGCGTGACGGTATACGGCCGCAACCGGGTTCCCTTGCCGCCCGCGAGAATGACGGCGTATCTCATTCCCGTTCCCACCGAGGCCGACCGCTGCGCATCGCTAGACGTTGGCGCGCAGAATGATGTCGGCCGCGACTTCGAGACCGGAATAGAGCTCGGGCCGCTCGCCATAGCGCATCGCGTTCACGCTCCAGTCCGAGGCGCCCTGATCGCGCGCTTGCCGAAGCGCCGCCAGCAGGCGTTCGTGCGCGAACGGCTCCGCGACCACCGCGCCGGCATGCGCCTCGTGCACGTGACCGGCATAGCCGCAAACCGCGGTCGTCACCACCGGCAGGCCGTTCACCAGGGCTTCGAGGATCACGGTCCCGGTGGTGTCGATCCGGGCCGGATGGATCAGCAGGTCCGCGGCCGCCATGACGTCCAGCATGTCTTCGTCGGCCACGAACCCGAGCAGCACGAGACGATGCTCGACGCGCAGCCTGCGCGCCAGCCTAACGAGGGAGGCCGCGTCGGATCGAGCCAAGCCGATGATGAACAAACGTGCGGCCGGAAATTCGGACAGCGCGGCGACGGCCCGATCGAAGCCCTTGTGGCGCGCTTGCCGGCCGATTGCCAGCCAGCACCAATCCTGGTCTTCAAGTCCGAGCGCAGCGCGGCGACGTTCGCGCGTGCCGTCGAGGCGGCGCTGCGGATGCCGGCGCTCGGGCTCGACGTTGGGCGGCAGCAGCGCGACGCGGTCGGATTCGGTGTGCCAGGCCCGGCGATAGCCTTCGATCTGCGATGGGCTGAGCGCGATGATGCGGGTGTTCGCCCCGGCCGCAAAGCAGGCCGCTTCGAGTGCGCGGAGCGCACGATGCCGCGGCGTCAGCTTGCGCCATCCGCTCCGGGCCGCAACCGCGGGGTCGGCGCAATAGAGCAGGTCGAGCCCGGACAGCTTGTCGAAGCCGACCACGAGATCGAAGCGTTGGCTGGTTGCTTTCGCGAGATCGGCCGCGAAACGCCGATTGCGCCCGTGATTGGTCCAGGCCCGGTTCGGCAGTACTTCGATCGACAGATCGTTCGGGAGCGGCCCATCGGTGCGCGAAGTGAAAATCGCCGCCTCATGACCGCGCCGGCGCAGAATGCGCGCGATCGCCAGACAATTGCGCTGCAATCCGCCGCCCGCAAACAGGCTGACGATCCCGAACGCGATGCGCGGCCCGGCTCGCGCGGCCGATCGCGCGCGCCCCGGCAATTCATCATGGTGCTGAAGCGGCAGGTTCATGCTGCGCAAGGGCCATGGCAGTTTCTTTCGCCGCTGTCAAAGCTTCGGCGGAACTTGAAACAGCAAGCGTTAAGGCATTGACATTGCCGTCGGCTTGCGGCTCAAGGCAACGCGGCGATGCTTGGCGGGCGGGGACAAGATGATCCGTCTCGTGCTGTTCGACTTCGACGGAACGCTGGTCGATTCCAATGCGCGCAAGCGCGCGTGCATGCGGGCCGCGATCGCGGATCTGCCGGGCGGGCTTGCGGCGTTCCAAGCGGCGCGCCGGCTCGGCGGCAATCGCTACAGGCTATTCGCCGAAGTGGCGCGCCGGCTCGATCCCAAGAGCGAGCCGAGCGCCATCGCGCGGCGGGGCCGGGCGCTCGCCGCGGCGTACACGCGATGCTGCGCGCGGGCCATCGCGGCGGCGCCGGAACGACGCGGCGCGAGATCGGCGCTCGCGGCGCTGAAGGCTCGCGGCATCCGGATCTGGGTGAATTCCGCCACCCCGCATTCCGACCTCCTCGCCATCGTGCGGGGACGCGGCTTGCTCCCCTGGCTCGATGGCGTGCTGGGCGGGCCGGCTTCCAAGGCCGCCAACCTGCGGGCGGCGCTCGCAGCCGAGCGGGTCCTGCCGGGCCAGGCGCTCATGGTGGGCGACGGCCCCGACGATCTCGCGGCCGCGCGCGCGCTGGGCACCTTGTTCGTGGCGATCACCGCGGAAAACCGCATCCCCGGCAGCGGCCCGTTCGCCATGCGCGATCTCGCCCGGCTGCCGGCCCTCATCGATCGCATCCGCTCGCGGCCGGTGCGCCGGCAAAGGGCAGCCCAGCGGCGGGGCTGACGCCTCTGTTCGGACGCGACGTGATCCCGGCAAGCTTGCCGATCGCGGCCGCACGGCGTGGCAGTCCGGGCCGGCAGCCCATCCCAATTCGCGCCGGGGCGGCAATTTAGGCTTGGCGCGGCACCTCGACTCACCGTAAACGGCCACGCTCTGCCGTCATGGCCGAAATCGACCGGCTTGACCCGGCATCCATGCCAATCCGCCGCGTGCGGGAACAAGTCATGGAAGCCCGGGTCAGGCGACGGCAGCGATTTCATTGTTGAAGAATGGAGAAGGTGCTCGCGTGATGTTGGAAGTCAATCGATCCAGGACGCGCCCCAGCGCGCTCCAGCACGGCGCCTGGTCCGAAACCGCCGTTCTGCCCGGCGAAGATCCGCGCCAGTTCAACCGCCTACACCACGGGCTGGTCGACGAGTGGTCTCCGTCCGGTCCCGCGGAAGAGGATGCGGTCTTCACGCTCGCCAAATGCATGTGGCGCAAGCGCCGCGTCCGAAACTTGCGCGAGGGAGTACCTTCGTTGCCCGAGCGCTTCTGGGTGATGAAGGAACTCGCGCTCGAGGAGCGTCTCGATCGTATGATGGACAGGGCGCTCAGACGCCTGGGCCAGATGAAAGCCATGAAAGAAGTG
>DASWCW010000095.1:0-3095 GCA_036395835.1 Xanthobacteraceae bacterium | reverse complement strand
AACGGGCGCTCGCGCAAATCCTCGCCGCCCTCGACCAGCAGATCGTAGGCGCGCAAATGTGCCGGAAAATCCGCCGTGAGTTTCGGCGTCACGATTTTGCGGTTGAGCCGCTGCTGCAGCATGTTGAACGATTGGACGCGGCCGTCGCGCACGATCAGCAATTCCCCATCGATCGCACCCTCGAACTTCAGTGCTTCGATCAGGTCGGGAAAGCTCCTGGAAATATCCTCGCCGGTGCGCGAATAGAGCCGCGCCACGCGTGCTCCATCCTCGCCGCGTCCGCTCGCCGCCTGGACGCGGATGCCGTCCCATTTCCATTCGCCGACATAAGCCTTGGGATCGAGCGGGAGAAGATCCGCCTCCTCGAGCGCGTGCGCGAGCATGACCGGGCGAAACGGCGCCGGATCGCGCCCGACCGGCTTTTCGCCAAAACCTTCGACCCAGGCGAACAGCTCGGTGTACGGCGGCCTGAGCCCCGGCCAGATCAGCTCGATCGCATCGGGATCCTGATCGCCCAGCGCTGCGACCGCGGTCTTGGCGAGCCGGGCGGAGACGCCGATGCGCAGCCCGCCGGTGACGAGCTTCAGCAGCGCCCAACGGCCCGTCTCATCGAGCGCGTCGAGCCAGCGCGCGAGCTGCGCGGGCAGCTCGGCCTTGCCCAGCGTGCCGAGCCTTGCGACCACATCGCAGAGCGGCGGCGCGGTCTCGGCGCCGCGCCCGGTGGGCGGACGCGGCCACAACAGCGCGACGGTCTCGGAGAGATCGCCGACGTAATCGTACGACAGCTCGAACAGCACCGGATCCGTGCGCTCGGCGATCAGCGCGCGGATGATGCCGGGCTTGGCGTGAGGAAACGACAGCGCGCCGGTCAGCGCCGCGAGCGTGATGCCGCGCTCCGGATCGGGCGTGGTGCGGAAATACTCGGTCATCAGCCGCAGCTTGGCATTGCGGCCGTGCTCGAAGGCGAGCCGGTCTAGCAATTGCGCGAAGCGGTTCATGCTGCCGGCCGGCTCAAGCCCCCTCATCGTCTTCCTCGCCGTAGCCCTCGATGCGCAGCGGCCGGGCGGCAAGTCCGCGTTGCGTGCTCCAATGGACCAGCGCATCTTCCTGGCCGTGGGTCACCCAGATCTCACCCGCGCCGGTCGCCGCGATGGTCGATGTCAGCCCGTCCCAGTCGGCGTGGTCGGAGATCACCAGCGGAAGCTCGACCCCGCGCTGGCGCGCCCGCGCCCGGACCCGCATCCAGCCCGACGCGAACACCGCGACCGGATCGGGAAACCGCCTTGCCCAGACCTCCCGGAGCGCGGAGGGTGGGCACAGCACGATGGCGCCGGCGAGCTCGGCCTTGCCGGCATCTCTCGCCGGCCGCGTCTCGCCGAGCTCGATGCCGCGGCTCGCGTAATACCGGGTGAACGCCTCGAGCGCGCCGTGCAGGTAGACGGGTTTCTCGTAGCCGGCTTGCCGCAATAGCGCGAGCACGCGCTGCGCCTTGCCGAGCGCATAGACGCCGACGAGATGCGCGCGCTCGGGAAACAGCGCGATCGAGCTCAAGAGCTTGCCGATCTCCGCACCGGGGTCGCCGTGCCGGAACACCGGCAGGCCGAATGTCGCCTCGCTGATGAACACGTCGCAGGGCACGAGCTCGAAGCCTGCGCAGGTCGGGTCGGCGACGTCCTTGTAATCGCCGGACGCGACGATGCGCGTGCCGGCGGCCTCGATGCGGATCTGCGCGGAGCCGAGCACGTGCCCGGCCGGGTGAAAGCTCACCGTTACGCCGTCGATGTCGAGTCTCTCCCCATAGGCGATCGGCTGCGCCGTTGCGGCGAAACCCTCGCCGTGGCGCAGCCGCATCAGATCCAGTGTCTCGGCGGTCGCGAGCACCCGATGATGTCCGGGCCGGGCGTGATCGGAATGGGCATGGGTGAGAAGCGCGCGGTCGACCGGCCGCAGCGGATCGATATAAAATCCGCCGGCGCGACAACAAAGTCCGGTGGGCGTGCGCACCAACAGCTCTTCGGGACTCACGACCGTCACATAGGTATGGATTTGCCTGATTCGAACCCCATGCTGGCGATGATCGCCTCCGCCGCGCTTCCGATCTCGTCGGGCGACCTGATTGCCGATCGGCGCTATGCGATCGCCCGGGAGCTCGAGCGGCGCGGGGAGCTGGCCGGTGCGGCCGATGTGTTGGCGCAGGCGCTCGAACGCGCGCCGGGTTTTTGCGTTGCCTGGTTTGCGCTTGCCGACGTCCGCGAGCGCCTGGGCGATCGGCTTGGCGCCGGCGAGGCATTCCGCCGGGCGCTGGCGCTCGATCCGGAGGACGCGCAGGGCGCCGGGCTGCGCCTGGCGCGGCTCCAAGCCCGCAACGCGCCGATGCCGCCGGCTTACGTGCGCACGCCGTTCGACCAATACGCGCCGCGCTACGACCACGCGCTCGTCGCGGCGCTCGCCTATCGCGCGCCGCGCCTGCTGCGGGATGCGGTCGAGCGGACACAAGCGGCGCGGGGACGACCGTTCCGATTCCGCCGCATGCTCGATCTCGGCTGCGGCACCGGGCTCGCCGGCAAGGCGTTCGCGCAGCTCTGCGACACCATGTTCGGGATCGATCTTTCGCCGGCCATGATCGAGCAGGCGCGCTGCAAGAATCTCTATCGCGATCTCCACGTCGCCGATCTGAACGAGGCACTCGGGCGCGAGCAGGAGCCCGCCGACCTGATCGTCGCGGCGGACGCCTTCGTCTATCTCGCCGATCTCGCGCCGGTTTGCCGCGCGGCCGCCCGGGTGCTCGAAGGAGGCGGGCTGTTTGCCTTCACGACCGAGACCCACGACGGCGCCGGCGTTGTGCTGAGCGAGAAGCTGCGCTACGCGCATTCCGCCGAGCACGTGCGCGGCGCGCTCGAAGCCGCGGGTCTATGCGTGCTCACCCTTGTTGTTGCCTCGCCCCGCACCGAGAACGCCGTCCCGGTCCCCGGCCTCGTGGTGGTCGCCGGACGTCATGCGGGGTCCGGCTGATCGGTGCGCGGTGAGTGCGAATGTCGGCTATGCGCGACAAACCGGAAGAAATATGTTCCTAGTGAGTTCTTCGCATTTTGACC
>DASWCW010000094.1:0-11462 GCA_036395835.1 Xanthobacteraceae bacterium | reverse complement strand
AGCATGACCTCGGTGGCGCCGCCGCCGATCGAGTGCACGCGCGCGTCGCGCGCCATGCGCTCGATCGTGCTTTCGCGCATGTAGCCCATGCCGCCGTGAAACTGCACGCAGGCGTACATCACTTCGTTGACGAGCTCGCAGCAATAGGCCTTCACCATCGACACTTCGCGGGTGCACTCGATGCCCTGCGCGTCGAGCCAGGCGGCGTGATAGACGAGCAGACGGCCGGCTTCGACCTGGGTGGCCAGCATCGCCAGGCGCTGGCGAACCACCTGCTTGTCGTACAGCGTGGCGCCGAACGCCTTTCGCGTCGTCACATAGTCGAGGGTGAGATCGAGCGCCTCCTCGGCCTCGCCCATCGCCATGGCGCCGAGCACGATCCGCTCGTTCTGAAAATTGCGCATGATGGAGTAGAACCCGCCGCCTTCCCGGCCGAGCAGATGGTCGGCCGGCACGCGGCAGTCCTCGAACGCGAGCTCGGCGGTGTCGGAGGAGCGCCAGCCGGTCTTGTCGAGCGCGCGGGATACCTTCAGGCCCGGCGTGCCCTTCTCCACGAGCAGCATGGAGATCGACTGGGAAGCGCGGGCCTCGGGCGCGGTTTTCGCCGCGACGCAATAGAGATCCGCATAGACGCCGTTGGTGATGAACATTTTCGCGCCGTTGATCACGAAACTCTCGCCCTCGCGCCGGGCATTGGTGCGGATGCCCTTCACGTCGGAGCCGGCGTCGGGCTCGGTCACCGCGATCGCGGTGATGGTGCGGCCGGCAATGATGTCCGGCAGGTAGCGCGCCTTCTGCTCGGCCGACCCGAAGTTCGCGATGTGAACCGATGCCATCTCGGCGTGCACGAGCGCGGTCACCGCGACGCCGCCGAAGCTGGAGCGGCCGAGCTCTTCCGCGAGCACGACCGAGCCCATGGTGTCGAGCTCGCTGCCGCCGTATTGCGCCGGATAGCGAATGCCGAAAAAGCCGAGCTCGCCCATCCGCCGCAGAACCTCGCGCGGCACGAAGCCCTGCTCCTCCCAGGCGCTCGCGAACGGCTTGATCTCGGTCTCGACGAACCGCCGCACCTGACGGCGCAGCAGCTCGTGTTCCTCGCGGAAATACGGGGAGGGGAGCGGGTCGGTTCCGCGCGCGGACGTGACGGTGCGGTTCATCGCTTCAGCTCAATCTGTCCCGAGCGAGCGCCGCGCCACGGCCGAGCGCTTCCAATTTGGCGAGCGCGACGTCGCGGTGCATGGGCGCCATGCCGCAGTTGGTGCAAGGAAAAATCCGCTCGGCCGGCACGTAGCGCATCGCCTGCTCGATGGTCGCGACGACGTCCTCGGGCGTCTCGACCTGATCGGTGGCGACGTCGATCACGCCGAGCAGCACGTCCTTGCCGTCGAGCAGGCCCAACAGGCTGATCGGCACCCGGGAATTCCTGCATTCGATCGAGATCTGCTGGATGTGGCTTGCGGCCAGCGCCGGAAAGATCGCCTCGTACTGGCGCCATTCGCTGCCGAGCGATGCTTTCCACTCGAGATTTGCCGCGATGCCGTAGCCGTAGCAGATGTGCACGGCGGTGACGCAGGGGAGGCCTTCGATGGCGCGGTGCAATGCCGCGATGCCCCAATCCTTCACCTCGTCCATGAAGACGTTGAAGGCGGGCTCGTCGAATTGAATCACGTCGATGCCGTCCGTCGCGAGCGCGCGCGCCTCCTGATTCAGCAAGCCGGCGAGCGCCATCGCGAGCTCGACCTTGTCGCGGTAATAGCCGTTGGCGATCGTATCCACGATCGTCATCGGGCCCGGAAGGGTGAATTTCAGCCGGCGTTTGGTGTGGGCGCGCGCGAGGCGGGCTTCGGTTGCATGCACCCGAGCTTTGAGCCCCACCGGGCCGACCACAGTCGGCACCATGGCCTTGTAGCGGTCCTTGCGGATGCCCATTGCGACCCGCCGCGCGAAATCGATGCCCTCCACGTGCTCGAGAAAGCCGTGGACGAAATGCTGACGCGACTGCTCGCCGTCGGTCACGATGTCGATTCCCGCATCCTCCTGCTCCTTGATGACGAGCAACGTGGCATCGCGTTTTGCCGCGGCGAGTTCCGGGCCGGCATGCCGCCACGCCGGCCAAAGCTTGTCGGGCTCGGCAAGCCAGGATGGTTTGGGCAGGCTTCCGGCAATCGTGGCTGCGAACATCGGGTCTCCTCGCGCTCAGTCCGGGCGCCAATCATAGAGCCAGTCGTACCGCGTGAGCAGTTTTTCGCCGCTCAGCCGTTGCAACGCGATGTTGCGAGCCAGCGCGGCCGGACCGGAGAGATGATAGATCCAGCCGTTGTTGCGGGACGCGCGGGCAACGCGCACGGTGCGTGGTCGGCGCAGCCCTTCGTAGGTCTCGAACGCCGATGCCGGCCGGTCGGCCCGCCGGGCCAGACAATCCGCCAGCACCGCGCCGTCCTCGATCGCCATGGCACCGCCCTGCGCCAGGAACGGCAGAATCGGGTGCGCGGCGTCGCCCAGCAGCGTCACCGGACCCGCGGTCCAAGTGCGCAATGGGGTGCGCTCGAACAGCGCCCATTTCGACCATGAATCCGGGGTCGCCAGCAGCGCGCGCGGCTCGGCCGCCCAGGCGGAGAACCGGGCCAGGACGTCGGCGCGCACCCCCGGCTCGCTCCATCCGGGGTTTTGCCAGTCGTCCTCGATGATCGCCACGATGTTGACGGCGGCGCCGGCCCGGACCGGGTAGTGCACGAGATGGGCCTTGGGCCCGAGCCAAAGCCAGGTGATGGGCTCACGGAACTCCTGCGGAACGAGATCGGCGGCGACGGTCGCGCGCCAGGCCGTGCGGCCGCAGAAGTGCGCCGGCGTTTCGTTTCCGACCCGGCCGCGCATCTGGGACCACAGGCCGTCGGCGCCGACCAGGGCGATGCCGTGCTCGCTGCGGGGACCGGCGGAGGTCCGCGTCTCGACCGTCACGCCGTGGGCGTGGACCGCGAAATCCTCCACGCTGCGGCCGAGGTGAAGCGCGCCATCGGCGCTCGCCTGCAGCCGCTCGACGAGGGCGGCCTGCAGGTCGCCGCGGTGAACGACCCAATAGGGCGCGCCATAGCGGAACGCCGCGCCAGGGCCGATGGCGGCGCGGACGATCTCCCGCGCATTATGGCTGCGCAGCACACGAATTTCCCGCGGCACCGTCACCGCGGCCTCCAGGCGTTCGGCCAATCCGAGATCGATCAGGATGCGGCTCGCGTTGGGCGAGAGCTGGATACCGGCTCCGACCGGATCGAGCGCTTCCGCCTGCTCGAGCACGACCGCGCGGAAGCCGCGACGGATCAGCGCGAGCGCGCAGGTGAGCCCGCCGATTCCGGCTCCCGCGATCATTACGGTCCGTGAGCGCGCCACCGCTGATTCCGCCTCGGGTGTGCGTGAATTGAATCAAGAACTGGGGTCGCCGGCTCCACGGTGTTCTGCCGAGCCCGGTCGCGAGGTGAACGAGCGGCGGCGGCTCACGGTTCGGCCGGCTCGCGCCAGGCGCATTCGGCCGGACGCGACGCATGGCCGTGGAGCGAAGGATCGTGACGATACAGCGTCGAGCAATACGGGCAGATCGCCTCGCTGTCGTCGCCCATATCGATGAAAACATGCGGGTGATCGAACGGCGGCGTCGCGCCGATGCACATGAATTCCTTGGCGCCGATCTCGATCACTGCTACCCCGGGATCGTTGTGGAAATGCGGGACAATGTTATCCGCCATGGCTCGCCTGCGTCCTCGTGCGACATCAATTCTCTGCACTGCACCATAGCGTCGGCGGATGCCAAAGCCTAGATTGGCCGTTCTTTTTGGCTGGACGCTTGCAACGGCTTGGGCGAAGACTTTTGCCCGGGCGAACCGAATGCTTTTGGCGGCCGCGCAATCCCGTGAGCTGCGAGATTGGAAAATCAGGCGGTGAAATGATCCGATTCGGCTTGGCCTTTTCCGCCCTTGCGCTCGTCGTGCTGGCGTCGGCAGCCTACCCGGTGCTTTCTCGTGGCGTGAATGCCGGCCGTATGCTCGCGGCCGAGGACGACCCGGCGCAGCTGACCGAGCTCGGGCTCGATGATCATTACGATGCGGCGTGCGCCGCGCGCGAGATCGATGCGGCGCTGGCGGCGAACGATCCGGAGCTCGCGGAGAGCTTCGTCGAGCTCGCCCGCGAACGCGCAATTCCGGTCGATCCGGACCTCATCGCCAAGGTGGAAGCCGCCGAGCAGGCCGCGGCCTCCGCCGCGAGCACCGCAAGGAGCTTTGCTCGGGGACTGGTATTGGGCGAAACCGACAGCATCGCCGCGTTCGGCGGTACCGCGTTGGGCGACCTGTTCGTGTTCGGCGATGTGCGCGATGTGACGCGGCAAGGCGTTCGGTTCGCTCGCGGCGAGACCGTGGACAAGCCGGTCGTGGCGCTGTCGCTTGCCGGAATTGCGATCACGGCCGGCACTTATGCGAGTCTCGGAGCCATGGCGCCGGCGCGCCTGGGCCTGTCCGTCATCAAGGCGGGCGCGAAAACCGGCCGGATCGGAGCGCGCTTCCTGCGCGCCGCGCGGCTCGAGCGCGTGGAAAATCTGGTCCGTGCGGCCGGCGACGTCGGCCGGGTGCAGAGCAAGGCCGGCAGCCGCGCGGCGATCGAGGGATTGAAGCTCGCGGAGCAGCCGAAGGACTTGGCGCGTCTCGCGCAGCTTGCCGCCGTCAAGGGCGGCAAGACCCGCGCCGTTCTCAAATTGCTGGGCCGGGGTGCCATCGCGCTGACCACCGGCTTGTTCGATCTCGCGCTGTGGGTGTTCTGGGCAATCGCGCATCTGCTCGGGCTTTGCGTCACGCTCAAGCGCGCCGCGGAGCGGATCACGCTTTGGGCGATCCGGCGGCGCAAGCGCCGGCGGGAGCGGCTCTTGGCGAGAGCGCGGGCAGGCAGCTATGGTCGGCCGCAGGCCCGGCTGGTCGCTTGGAGCGGGCTGTGGGGTCGGAGGATCACCACCGCCCGCCGGAGCGCGGCGACGGCCGCTGCGGACTGCTGAACCGGCACGTTCCGCCCCGGCGCGTCGAAAGCCGGTTCGAATGCAATCAAGAAAAAGCCGCGGGCGAAGCACCGTCGGCAGAGAGGGAACGACCATGCCCGCAGGACCTACGCGATCCCGTCGCGACGTACTCAAGGGCGGATCCGCGGCTTTGGTGGCCGCGGCGACCGGCGGCGCGCTATCGCCGCGCAACGCGGGGGCGGCCGCCACCATGAGCGCGCGCCAGCAGGAACTCTACGAGGCGGCGAAGAAGGAAGGCGAGCTCACCTGGTACTCGGCGCATTCCGACGACGTGACCGCGCAAGCGCTCGGCCGCGGCTTCGAAGCGAATTATCCCGGCATCAAGGTCAGCGTGGTGCGCACCACCGCGCAAGTGGCGTTCCAGCGCGTCTCCCAGGAGATCAAGGCCGGCGCCATGCAGGTCGACGTGCTCAGCTCGACCGATATCGGGCATTACGTCTATTTGAAGGAGAAGAAGCTGCTGGAGCAGTTCGTGCCGGAGAACGCCAGCAGGGTGCTCGAGGTCTATCAGAACTACGATCCGGACGGATATTATTTCGTGACCTCGGCCGGCCTGATCGGGATGGTCTACAACACGGCCAAGCTCAAGGAGGCGGACGCGCCGAAGAACTGGACCGACCTCACCGACCCGAAATGGAGGGACAAGATCGCGCTCGGTCATCCCGGGTTCAGCGGCTACGTCGGCACCTGGACCGTGATGATGCGCAAGCTCTACGGCTGGAAGTTCTTCGAAGATCTGGCGAAGAACAACCCGCAGATCGGCCGCTCGATCAACGATACCGTCACCATGCTCAATGCCGGCGAGCGCATGGTCGCCGGCACCGGTCCGCTCGCAACCGCCGGAGAGAGCGCGCAGAAAGGCAATCCCCTGGCCATGATCTACCCGACCGACGGCACCCTGCTGATGCTCGCGCCCTCGGGCATCATGAAAGGAGTGAGGCACCCCAACGCGGCGCGGCTGTTCATGGATTATCTGATGAGCGTCGACGCCTCGAAGGTCTGGGTCGATCATTTCGGCGAGCCGGTCCGGCCCGAAGTGCCACCCTCGACCGGCCTGAAGTCCGCCAAGGAGCTCAAGACGATCCGGCCGAGCGTCGAGGAGATCTTCAAAGGCATTCCCGAGGTCATCAAACAATGGCGCGAGACCTTCGGAGTATGAGCGGGGCCTTTTACTTGGGTGCCAGCCGCTTCCGTCCGCATGAGCCACGTTCTGCTCCCTCCCCCCTTGTGGGGGAGGGATGGGGAGGGGGGCGTTTGGTTGACTCCGCGGGTCTTGTACCCCCCTCCCGGCTCGCGCGCTCCGCGCGCGAGCCGACCTCCCCCACAAGGGGGGAGGTAACCGGAGCGAGCAGCGCAACACACGCCAGCTCTCGATGGCGAGCATGAGCCGGGCCGAGGCGCTGGCGCATCCCGAGCCGGCCGCCGTGCTGACGCGGTGGCTCAGCCGGTTCGAGCCGAGCATGTTGCTGTGGCTCGCCATGATCGCCGTGCTGGTGTTCCTGGTGGCGAGCCCGATGGTCCGGCTGGTGGTCTCGAGCTTCCAGGAGGCGGAGACCGGCGCGCTCACGCTCGCCAATTACTTCGAAGCCTATGGCAGCCTGCGGCAGCTGCAGGCGCTGTTGAATTCGCTGGAGCTCGGCCTCGGCGTCGCGCTGCTCGCCGGGATCTTCGGCGTGCCGATCGCCTGGGCGATCTCGCGCACCGACATGCCGGCGAAGGGCTTCGTGCGTCTGATGGTATTCGGCGCCTTCATCACGCCGCCCTATCTCGGCGCGATCGGCTGGATCCTGCTGGCGGGGCCGAATTCCGGCTGGCTCAACAAGGTGTGGATGGCGCTCTCGGGTGCCGACCACGGGATCTTCAACATCTATTCGATGACAGGCCTGATCGTCGTGGTCGCCGTCGCCTCGTTTCCCTACGTCTTCGTGTTTACCAGCTCGGCGCTCGATCTGGTGTCTTCCGAGATGGAGGACGCGGCCAACATTCTCGGCGCCGGGATCCTGCGAACGACCTTTCGGGTGACGCTGCCGCTGGTGCTGCCGGCGATTCTCGGCGGTCTCATCATCAGCTTTCTGGAAGCCATCGCGCTGTTCGGCGCTCCGGCTTTGATCGCGCTGCCGGCCCGCTTCCACGTCGTTTCGACCCAGCTCTGGCAGTTCTTCGAATATCCGGTGCGGGTCGAGGAGGCGGCCGCCTACTCGATCCCGCTGCTGCTGATCACCGTCGTGATGTTCTGGCTGCAGCGCTCGCTGATGGGTCGCAGGGGGTATACTGCCGTCACCGGCAAGGGCGGCGAGCGCCGCGCCATCCGGCTGGGCGCCTGGCGCTGGCCGATGTTCGGCTATGCGCTGTTCGTCTGTGCCATGTCGGTGCTGCTGCCGATGCTGGTGCTGCTGCAGGCGGCGTTCGCCAAGGCCTGGGGCCGAGGCTTCTCGCTCGACAATCTCACGCTGCATAATTTCGAGTACGTGCTGTTCGAGCAGACCCAGGCGCAGCAGGCGATCCTCAACACCTTCATGTACGCCGGTGCCACCGCATTTGCGGCAATCGGACTTTCGCTCGCCATCGCCTATGTGGTGAGCCGCAGGGTGGTGCCGTGGACCAACGTGCTCGCCTTCCTGTGCATGGCGCCATTCGTCATTCCCGGCATCGTGCTGGCGATCGGATTCTACGCCGCCTACGCGCCGCCGCCGCTGGCGCTCTACGGCACGGCGCTGATGATGATCCTTGCCTTCACCACGCGCTTTTTGCCGATCGCCTATACGTCGAACGTCGCCGGAATGCGGAGCATCAATCCGGAGATGGAGGAGGCGGTGCGGATCCTCGGCGGCGGGCGGCTGCTGGCGATCCGCAAGGTGCTGGCCCCGCTGCTCAAGAAGAGTCTCGCCGGCGCCTGGATCCTGGTGTTCATTCCGGCGGCGCGGGAGCTCTCCTCGGCGATCTTCCTGGTCGGGCCCAATACCCGGGTGATCTCGGTGATGTTGTTCGATCTCTCCGAAGAGGGGAATTTCGAGGTGCTGGCGGCGCTGGGCGCGATCCTGCTGGTGACGAGCGTGGTCATCGCCGGGCTCGGCTTCCGCGTCATCGGCCGCGATTTCATGCTGCGGAGAAGCCAGTGAGCAAGCTCGTGCTGCGCGGCGTCGAGAAGCGCTTCGGCGACACCGTCGCCGTCGGCGGCGTGGATCTGGCGCTCGAGGAAGGGGAGTTCGTCTCGTTGCTGGGCCCCTCGGGCTGCGGCAAGACGACGACGCTGCGCATGATCGCCGGCTTCATCGATCCGACCGCCGGGACGATCGAGATGGACGGCAAGGTGCTGTCCTCGCCCGCGGGCTCGGTGCCGCCGGAGCGCCGGCAGATGTCGATGATCTTCCAGAGCTACGCGGTGTGGCCGAACATGACGGTCGAGCAGAACGTCGCGTTCGGGCTGAAGCTGCGCCGGCTTGCGGGCGAGGAGGTGCGCCGGCGCGTCGGCGAGATGCTCGACGTGGTGCAGATGCGGCATTTGGCGGAGCGCTATCCGGCGGAATTGAGCGGGGGACAGCAGCAGCGGGTGGCGCTGGCGCGCGCCATCGTCATCAAGCCGGCGGTGCTACTGCTCGACGAGCCGCTTTCCAATCTCGACGCCAATCTGCGCGAGGAAATGCGCTTCGAAATCCGGCGGCTGCACGAGGAATTCCGCATCACCACGGTCTATGTCACCCACGACCAGTCGGAAGCGATGGTGACGTCGGACCGGATCGCGGTGATGAACCAGGGCCGCATCGAGCAGGTCGACGATCCGCACACGCTCTACACCAAGCCGAGGACGCGGTTCGTCGCCGGCTTCATCGGCCGCACCAATTTCATCGAAGGCGCGAGCAACGGCACCGAGATCGTGTTCGACCGCTTCAGCGTGCCGAAGAGCGCACTCGAGAACGGCGCGGCGCTCACCGGGAAAATCACGTTCTCGGTCCGGCCGCAGAGCATGCGGCTGTCGCGCGCACCCTCCGAGCGCGCCGGCAAGGGGCCGCAGGTCGAGGTCAAGGTGATCGAGCGCGCGTATCTCGGCGAATATTGGGACTACGTCGTGATGCCGGCCCACGGCTCGACCAGGCTGCGAGTCACCGCCCCGCCGCTCGAGGTCTACGGGGTCGGCGAATCCGCCTGGCTCGAGCTCGACCCCAGCCAGATGGCGCCGATCGTGTGAACCGCCGTGCGCCCGGCACCTGACCAGGAGCAGAGGATGTCCCGCCTTCCCGCGAGCGAAGCGCTCGCCCGCTTCAAGGTGCTGGATCTGACCCGGGTCCGCGCCGGGCCGACCTGCGTGCGCCAGCTCGCCGACTGGGGTGCCGACGTCGTCAAGATCGAAATGCCCGAGGGAAGCCAGGGCGGCGACATGGGCGGGCCGCGCCACGGACCGGATTTTCAGAATCTGCACCGCAACAAGCGCAGCATGACGCTCGATCTCAAGCAGCCGGAAGGCGCCGAGATTTTTCGCAAGATGGTCAGGACCGCCGACGTCGTCGTCGAGAACTATCGGCCCGACGTGAAATTCCGGCTCGGCATCGATTACGACAGCCTGAAATCGCTCAACCGCCGTCTGGTCTATGCCAGCATCTCCGGATTCGGCCAGGATGGCCCGTATCGGAAGCGGCCGGGCTTCGACCAGGTGGCGCAGGGCATGGGCGGGCTGATGTGGATCACCGGCCTTCCGGGCCAGGGACCGGTGCGCGCCGGCGTGCCGATCGCCGATCTCGGCGCCGGAATTTATTGCGCGCTCGGCATCCTGGTCGCGCTGCTCGAGCGCGAGGTGTCCGGCGAGGGTCAATGGGTGCGCTCCTCGCTGCTCCAGGCGCAGATCGCGTTGACGGATTTTCAGTCGGCGCGCTGGCTCATCGCCAAGGAAGTGCCCGGCCAGGCCGGCAACGATCATCCGACCAGCATCCCGACCGGCGTGTTCGAAACGAGCGACGGGCACATCAACATCGCCGCGTCCGGCCAGCACATCTTCAAGCGGTTCTGTGCCGCGATCGGGGCCGAGCATCTCGCCGGCGATCCGCAGTTCGCCACCGACCAGCTGCGATCCAAGAACCGCGCCGCGCTCAACGCCGCGATCGCCGAGAAGACCCGCACGCGACCCAGTCGCGAATGGATCGATATTCTCAACGTGGCCGGCGTGCCGTGCGGGCCGATCTACAAGATGAACGAGGTGTTCGAGGATCCGCAGGTGCGCCATCTCGGCATGGCCGCCGACGTCCGCCATCCCAAGCTCGGCGACATTCAGGTGGTCAACCAACCGGTCGAGCTCAGCCGGACGCCGAGCCACATCCGCTACGCGACGCCGGAACGGGGCGAGCACACCGACGAGGTGCTGCGCGCGCTCGACTTCGATGATCAGGCGATTGCCGGATTGCGGGCGCGCAAGATCGTGTAACCGTGTGCGCCGCCGGACCGCAACTGCACGCCTGGAAACCGATGGAGAAAACGATGGAGACCGGCACCCAACGGATGATCGCCCGCAAGGACGGCGCGGTCGGCTGGATGGTGTTCAACAATCCGGCGCGGCACAACGCGGTCTCGCTCGACATGTGGCAGGCGGTGCCGAACATCCTCGATGCGTTCGCGCGCGACGAGGCGATCCGCGTGGTGGTGCTTTGCGGTGCCGGCGGCAAGGCGTTCGTCTCCGGTGCCGACATCTCGGAATTCGGCGAGCGGCGCGCGTCGCGCGAGGCCACGATCGAATATAACGAGATCGCGGACCGCGCCCATCGTGCGATCGTCGAATGCAGGAAGCCGACCATCGCCATGATCCAGGGCTATTGCATCGGCGGCGGGCTCGCGGTCGCGCTGTGCTGCGACTTGCGCATCGCGTCGGAGGGTTCCCGCTTCGGCGTGCCGGCCGCCAAGCTGGGGCTCGGCTACGGATTTCCCGGCATCAAGCGGCTCGCCGACGTGGTGGGCCCCTCCTTCGCCAAGGAGATCTTCTTCACCGCGCGCCAGTTCGACACCGTGGAGGCGCTGCAGATGGGGCTCGTCAACCGGGTGCGGCCGGCGGCCGAGCTCGAATCCTACGTCAGGGAATATGCGGCGATGATCGCAGCCAACGCACCGCTCACCGTTGCGGCCGTCAAGCTGTGCGCGGGCGAATATTCCAAGGATCCGGAGGCGCGCGATCTCGCCGCCTGCCAGGCCGCCGTCGACGCCTGCTTTGCGTCCGAAGACTACGTCGAGGGCCGCACTGCCTTCATGGAGAAGCGCAAGCCGGCGTTCCGTGGGCGCTAGGGAGTTCTCGGCACCACTCCCAAAGCAAGCGGCGGAATAGTGATCCTGTTCCGATGGTTCAATTCTGTATCACAGGGAAAATGCCAACTCGGTGTGCCGATTCGTCGTCGCCGGCGCCCCTACATTTGCTCGAGTTCGGAAACGGCGT
>DASWCW010000093.1:0-8332 GCA_036395835.1 Xanthobacteraceae bacterium | reverse complement strand
GCGGTGCGCCAGCCGTTGCGTTTCCAGACATGGATCCATTCGGTGATGCCGCCGCGCACATATTGGCTGTCGGTATAAAGCTCGACGACGCAAGGGCGCTTGAGCGCCTCCAGCGCCGCGATCGCGGCCGTGAGCTCCATGCGATTGTTGGTCGTGTGCGGCTCGCCGCCTTTGAGCTCGCGCTCATGGCCGTTCCAGGCGAGCACCGCGCCCCAGCCGCCGGGGCCGGGGTTTCCCGAGCAGGCGCCGTCGGTGTGAATGACCACGTGCCGCGAGCTCAATGCCGAGAATCCTTCAATCGAAGCCGTAGTCGCGCGCGCTGCCGATCGTCTGGTGGAAACGCAGCTTGCGAAAGTATTCCATCGGATCCTTGGGGCGCACCAGCGCGCCGGCCGGGACCTCGAGCCAATCGACGAGCCGCGTCAACAGGAAGCGCAGCGCAGCGCCGCGGCACAACAGCGGCAGCAGCCGCTGCTCGTCCGCCGAGAGCGGCCGTTTGCCGGCGTAGGCCTGCAGCAGGGCCCGGCCCTTGGTCACGTTGTAGGAATGGTCCGTCTCGAAGCACCAGGCATTCAGGCAGACCGCCAGATCATAGGCGAGCGTATCGGTGCAGGCGAAATAGAAATCGATGAGCCCGGACAGGCGGTCGTGCAGAAAGAACACGTTGTCGGGAAACAGGTCGGCATGGATGACCCCCTGCGGCAGGTCGCGGGGCCAGGCGCTTTCCAGCTGCGCGAGCTCGGCTGCGAGCGCATCGGTCAGTCCCGACTGGACGCGGTCGGCGTCCTTGGCTTGCGCCGCCGCGTAGAGCGCGCGCCACCCGGAAACGGAGAGCGCATTGGCGCGCCGAAGCGGAAAATCCGCCCCCGCAAGGTGGAGTTGCGCGAGCGCCGCGCCGACGGCGCCGCAGTGGCCCGGGCTCGGTCGGCGGATCCACATGCCGTCGAGGAACGTCACGATCGCGGCCGGCCGCCCGGCGAGGCGGCCGAGCACCCGGCCGTCGCGATCCTTGACGGGCTGCGGGCAATTGAGCCCGCGAGCGGCGAGATGTTCCATCAGTCCCAGGAAGAACGGCAGGTCGCCGGCAGCGACGCGCTTTTCATACAGCGTCAGGATGAAATAGCCGCGGCTGGTATGAAGCAGGAAATTCGAGTTCTCGACGCCTTCGGCAATGCCCTTGTACGCCAGCAGCTCGCCGAGCTCGTAGCCGGCGAGGAAGGAAGCCAGATCCTCGGCCGCGACGTCGGTGTAGACCGCCACGCGGCTTACTCCGCCGCCTCGCCGTTGCGGAGCGGACGCGGCAGCGGAAAGAACACGTCCTCGTTGGCGGCCGAGACCGTCTCGAGGCTGATGCTATAGCGTTCGGCGAAGGCCCCGATGATTTCCTCGACCAAGAGTTCGGGGGCCGAGGCGCCGGCGGTGATGCCGAGATTGCGCAGCTCGCCGAACCGATTCCAGTCGATGTCTTGCGCCCGCTGCACCAGTGCCGCGCTCGCGCATCCGGAGCGCTCGGCGACTTCCTTCAGGCGCTGCGAGTTCGAGGAATTGGGCGAGCCGACCACGATCATGGCTTCGACCTGCGGCGCGACGCGCTTGACCGCCTCCTGGCGATTGGTGGTGGCATAGCAGATATCGTCCTTCTGCGGACCGACGATATCCGGGAAGCGCTGCTTGAGCACCGCGATGATCTCCGCGGTATCGTCGACCGAGAGCGTGGTTTGCGTCACATAGGCGAGCCGCGCCGGATCGCGCGGCACGAACGCCGCGGCCTCGGCCGCGGTTTCCACGAGCCTCACCGCTGCGGGCGGCAACTGCCCGATGGTGCCGACCACCTCCGGGTGACCGCCGTGGCCGATGAGCACGATCTCGCGGCCGCGGCGGTGGTGGATGATGGCTTCGCGATGCACCTTGGTGACCAATGGGCAGGTCGCGTCGATCGTGAACAGGTTTCGGCGCCGGGCTTCGTCGATCACCCGTTTCGGCACGCCGTGCGCCGAAAACACCACGGTGGATCCGTCGGGCACCTCGTCGAGCTCCTCGACGAAAACCGCCCCCTTCGTCTTCAGACCTTCGACCACGTATTTGTTGTGGACGATCTCGTGGCGGACATGGACCGGCCGGCCGTAGAACGCGAGCGCGCGCTCGACCGTGTCGATGGCGCGCACGACACCGGCGCAGAAGCCCCGCGGCGAGCACAGCAACACTCGAAGCGGCGGCTTGCCGATCGAATCCGTTGCGGTAGGCGGCATCATGGGAATTGCGAGCCTCGGGTGCCCGAATAGCCCCTACGCGAAGTGGGCCGCAAGCGCCGGACCTGTCAAGCTGCGACAACGTCACGTCCGCGACATTGGACAGCGCGGCCGGAACTGCATATATTCCGCGCACTTTCCGTCATCTTCGATGACAGCGGCTTCGCCCGACGGGCGGGCGAAGCGTAGAGGAGATTTTGCCATGACCAGTCCGCCGCTGATGCCGAAGGCGACCGCCGTCTGGCTCGTCGAGAACACCGCGCTTTCCTTCGACCAGATCGCGGACTTCTGCAAATTGCACCCGCTCGAGGTCAAGGCGATCGCCGACGGCGACGCCGCCCAGGGCATCAAGGGCCTCGATCCGGTGCTGACCGGGCAGTTGAGTCGCGAGGACATCGAGGCCGCCGAGGCCGATCCGGGCCGGCGGCTCAAGCTCGCCGACCCCAAAGTGCGCCTGCCCGAGACCAAATCCAAGAAGAAGGGCCCGCGCTACACCCCGGTGTCGCGCCGCCAGGATCGGCCGAACGCGATTCTGTGGCTCATCCGCAACCATCCCGAGCTCAAGGACAGCCAGATCATGCGGCTCGTCGGCACCACCAAGTCGACGATCCAGGCGATCCGCGAGCGCACCCATTGGAACGCCCCGAATCTGACGCCGCTGGATCCGGTCACGCTGGGGCTGTGCTCGCAGATCGATCTCGACCTCGAGGTTCAGCGCGCGGCCAAGGAGAAGCCGGTCGAGGCGGAGGCGGAGCGCGGCTCCACCCTCCTGCCCGCGGAGGCGACGACGGCGGAATCGCGCGCGGAAGCCCAGGCCGCCAAGGAAAAGCCGTCCGAGGAGCTCGACGTCGGCGCGGTGCTGGCGAAGCTCAAGAAGCTCGGCGGCAAGACCGAGGGCGAGGGCGGCGAAGGCACGGGCGGCTGAGCCGCTTCGCTGCGGCCATTTGCCTCGGCGGGATGTTTAGACTGCTCAGTCGCCCGGATGGAGCGTAGCGAAATCCGGGAACACCAGTCCCGCATTCCGCTACGCTCCATGCGGGCTACGGTGTAGTCACCGCCAATCCGTGGCCCTTCAGCGCGACCCCGATCTCCTCGAGGACGGCCGGGTCGTCGATCGTCGCCGGCAAAGTCCACGAATCGCCGTCGGCGATCTTCTTCATCGTGCCGCGCAGGATCTTGCCCGACCGCGTCTTCGGCAGCCGGTTGACCGTGATGGCGAGCTTGAATGCCGCCACCGGTCCGATCCGCTCGCGCACCAGAGCGACGATCTCCCGCTCGATCGCGTTCGGCGGGCGATCGATGCCGGCTTTCAGCACGATGAAGCCGCAGGGCACCTCGCCCTTGAGCTCGTCCTTGATGCCGATCACCGCGCATTCGGCCACGGCCGGATGCGAGGACAGCACTTCTTCCATTCCACCCGTGGACAGCCGATGGCCGGCGACGTTGATGATGTCGTCGGTGCGGCTCATGATGTAGAGATAACCGTCCTCGTCCTTGAAGCCGGCATCCGCGGTCTTGTAGTAGCCGGGGAACTCGGCGAGATAGCTCTCCTTGAAACGCTGGTCCTGCTGCCACAGCGTGGGCAGGCAGGATGGCGGCAGCGGCAATTTGACGACGATCGAGCCCATCTTGTTGGGCGGCAGCGGCTTGGTCGTCTCGTCGACGATCTCGATGTCATAGCCGGGCATCGCCACCGTGGGCGAGCCGTGCTTGACGGGCAGCATGCCCAAGCCGACCGGATTGCCGGCGATGGCCCAACCGGTCTCGGTCTGCCACCAATGATCGATCACGGGCACCTTCAGGATGCGCTCGGCCCATTGCAGCGTATCGGGATCGGCGCGCTCGCCGGCCAGGAACAGCGTGCGAAATTTCGCCAGGTCGTAGCGGGCGAGCAGCTTGCCTTCCGGATCTTCCTTCTTGATGGCGCGGAAGGCGGTGGGCGCCGTGAACAGCGCGACACAGCCGTGCTCGGCGATGACGCGCCAGAACGCGCCCGCGTCCGGCGTGCCGACCGGCTTGCCCTCGTAAAGAATGCTGGTGCAGCCGTGGAGCAGCGGCGCATAGACGATGTAGCTGTGGCCCACGACCCAGCCGATATCGGAGGCCGCCCAATATACTTCGCCCGGCTCGACGCCGTAGAGGTAGCGCATCGACCAGCGCAGCGCGACCATGTGCCCGCCGTTGTCGCGCACCACGCCCTTGGGCTGCCCGGTCGTGCCCGACGTGTAGAGGATATAGAGCGGATCGGTCGCGGCGACCGGCACGCATGCGGCGGTTCTGCCCGCCGCCATCGCCTTCTGCCGCAGCTCGCCCCAATCATGATCGCGACCGCCGACGAGGGTCGCCACCGCCTGCGGCCGCTGCAGCACGATGCAGGCCTGCGGCTTGGATTTCGCCAGGCGAATCGCTTCGTCGAGCAGGTTCTTGTAGGTGACCACACGACCGACCTCGACGCCGCAGCTCGCCGAAAGCACGAGCTTCGGCTTGGCATCGTCGATGCGGGTTGCAAGCTCGTTGGCGGCGAAGCCTCCGAACACCACGGAATGGATGACGCCGATGCGGGCGCAGGCTAGCATGGCGATCACGGCTTCCGGCACCATCGGCATATAGATGATCACGCGGTCGCCGCGCTTCACCCCGAAGTCCTCGAGGATCGCGGCGAGCGCGCCGACCTCCGCGAGCAGTTCGGCATAGGTCAGCGTGCGCTTGGTGCCCGTCACCGGTGAATCGTAGAGGATGGCCGGCTGTGCGCCCC
The DNA here is from genome assembly GCA_036395835.1 of Xanthobacteraceae bacterium. Taxonomy (GTDB): domain Bacteria; phylum Pseudomonadota; class Alphaproteobacteria; order Rhizobiales; family Xanthobacteraceae; genus AP-16. The sequence goes on along the minus strand of DASWCW010000093.1, from coordinate 3,328 downwards.
GCCCGCTCGCAACGTGGCGGTCGACCGCATTGAAGCAGGTGTTGCAGGTGGCGCCGACGAACCAATGGCCGTAGACGCCGGCGTTCGGGTCGAACACTTTTTTGGCCGGCTCGTACCAGTCGATGTCGCGGGCCGCCTCCGCCCAAAAGCCTTGCGGATCTCGCCGCGAGCGCTCGTAGACTTCGTGGTATCGGCTCCCGGTCCGAGCCTCCATGGCGACCTCCCTCGTGGTGCTGCATGCCTATTGTGAGCCGAGCGGCACCGTTTGCAACCAGCGCGGCCGGCACGGTTCGGCGCACGGGTCCTGAAGCCCGACGCCGCTACCAGCATTCCGCATTACGGCATTCATTCCTTGATCCAGATCAGTCGCGCAACGCGGCCGGTTGCGCGATTTGTCGGCCGCGCCGATTGATCACGCCCCTCGGGCTTGGCTAGGCTGCGACAGGCGAGGAAACGGCCATGGCAAAGACCCCCTACGATATCGATCTCGATCGCAATCCGGCCAATTTTCAGCCGCTCACCCCGCTGTCGTTTCTCGAACGGGCCGCCGCGGTTTTCCCCGACCACACCGCCATCATCCACGGTACGCGCAAGTGGAAATATTCCGAGTTCTACGCCCGCGCCCGCCGGCTGGCGTCGGCGCTTGCCAAGAGCGGGATCAAGCGCGGCGACACGGTCTCGGTGATGCTCGCGAATACGCCGGCGATGCTCGAGGCGCACTACGGCGTGCCGATGACGGGCGCGGTTCTCAACACGCTCAACACCCGGCTCGACGCGCCGATCATCGCCTTTACGCTCGACCACGCCGACACCACGATTCTGATCACCGACCGGGAGTTCTCGAAGACCATCAAAGAGGCGCTCGCGCTCGCCAAGGTCAAGCCGCTCGTCATCGATTACGACGATCCGGAATTCACCGGGCCCGGCGAGCGGCTCGGCTCGGTCGAATACGAGGCGTTCCTCGCCGGCGCAGACCAGGATTTCGACTGGCGCATGCCCGACGACGAATGGGACGCGATCTCGCTCAATTACACCTCGGGGACCACCGGCGACCCCAAGGGCGTCGTCTATCACCATCGCGGCGCGTATCTCTTGGCGATCGGCAACGTCGTGACCTGCGGGATGACGAAGCACCCGGTTTATTTGTGGACGCTGCCGATGTTCCACTGCAACGGCTGGTGCTTCCCGTGGTCGATCTCGGTGGCGGCCGGGACCCACGTCTGCCTGCGCTGGGTGCGCGCGGCGGCGATGTACGAGTCCATCGCCCAGCACAAAGTCACGCATCTGTGCGGCGCGCCGATCGTGATGGCGACGCTGCTCAATGCGCCGGCGGCCGAGAAGAAGCCGCTGCCGCACGTGGTCGAATTCTTCACCGCCGCGGCACCGCCGCCCGAAGCGGTGCTGGCCGACATGAAGGCCGCCGGGTTCAACGTCACGCACCTCTATGGGCTGACCGAGACCTACGGGCCGGCGGTGATCAACGATTGGCATCGCCAATGGGACGCGCTCGAGCCGGTCGAGCAGGCGGCCAAGAAGGCGCGTCAGGGTGTGCGCTACGTTCCGCTCGAGGCGCTCGACGTCATGGATCCGGAGACCATGCGGGCGATGCCGCGCGACGGCGAGGCCATGGGCGAGGTGATGTTCCGCGGCAATGTGGTCATGAAGGGCTATCTCAAGAACCGATCGGCGACCGAGAAGGCGTTCGCGGGCGGCTGGTTTCACTCCGGCGACCTCGGGGTGATGCATCCCGACGGCTACATCCAGCTCAAGGATCGTTCCAAGGACATCATCATCTCGGGCGGCGAGAACATCTCCTCGATCGAGGTCGAGGACGTGCTCTACAAGCACCCTGCCGTGCAGGCCGCCGCCGTGGTGGCCAAGCCCGACGAGAAATGGGGGGAGACCCCCTGCGCCTTCATCGAGCTCAAGCCGGGAACGAGCGCCAGCGCCGAGGAGATCATCGCCTGGTGCCGCAAGAACCTCGCCGGCTACAAGACGCCCCGCCACGTGGTGTTCGCGGAGCTGCCGAAGACTTCGACCGGCAAGATCCAGAAATTCCGGCTGCGCGAAATGGCAAAGTCGGTATGAGCGCGCCGCACGGCGCGTTCGAGCCTGATATGGGCAATTGCCCCACGCCTCTCGGCGGAAGGGCAGTCGATCCCTGCCGCGGATCGACCGATCAATGGATACTGGCGACGGCGCCGTTCTGGAGCCGCGCGATTTCGTCCTTCACCAGCAGCTTGCGGCGCTTGAGCTCGGCGATCTTCAGATCGTCGGTCGACGGATGCGCGAGCGCTTCGGCGAGTTCCGCCTCGAGCGCCCGGTGCCGTTTTTCCAGTTCCGCAAGATGCGCTTGGATGGACATGTGCAAGTTCTCCTCGGTCAGATTGCCAGCCTGACGCCGCCAAGTGTGCCATGAGGTCGGCATTTCGTCGACTTGGATCGATTGTGCACCGCAGCAATCGATGTGGAATGTGGTCATTCGACAACTCGACCTTGAAGCTCGGCCGCGAAAAGCGCGATACTCGCGCGATTTCGACGTCCGCGGGGCGCGGGCGAATGACCGCGACGCGTGCAGAGCACACATGCGGCGATGACCAAAGAGGAAGAACGCGAGCTCCGCGCGACCCTGGGGCGGCTGCAACAGGAACATCGCGACCTCGATGCCGCCATCGAAGCCCTGGAACGGACGCCGGGAGCCGACAAATTGCAGGTGCAGCGGCTGAAAAAACGCAAGCTCAGCCTGCGCGACCGGATTACGTTCATCGAAGACCAGCTGACCCCCGACATCATCGCTTGAGACTACTATGCTACCGTGCGTGTGCTGTCCGCGATCCATCGCGGTCGGACGGCGGATGGAAACCAAGTCCGGCCTTTCGTCTTGCCACCGAGGGACCCCCTCCTATAATCCGCGGCTTCCTTTGCGGACCCGCCGGAGCCGTTCGAGCGCGCATGGGGGCAAAACCCGTCGCCATCATCATGGGGAGCCAGTCGGATTGGACGACGCTCCGTCATGCCGCCGAAACGCTGGCTGCGCTCGGCATCGATCATGATGTGCGGATCGTCTCGGCGCATCGCACGCCCGAGCGTCTCTACGAATTCGCCAAGGGCGCGCGTGCCGCGGGGTTCAAGGTCATCATTGCGGGCGCGGGAGGCGCCGCGCATCTGCCGGGCATGACCGCCGCGCTGACCATCCTGCCGGTATTCGGCGTGCCGGTGGAAAGCCCGGCGCTTTCCGGGCTCGATTCGCTCTATTCCATCGTGCAGATGCCGCCCGGGGTACCGGTCGGAACGCTGGCGATCGGCAAGGCGGGCGCCATCAATGCCG
>DASWCW010000092.1:0-1674 GCA_036395835.1 Xanthobacteraceae bacterium | reverse complement strand
GCTTTCGACGGCTGACGCCGCTCTTTGTCGTCGTCGACGACTGCACACGCGAGTGCCTGGCGCTCATCGCCGATACGTCGATCTCCGGCATCGCGAGCTCGATCGGCTCCTGGCAGAGCGCGGCAAGCCCAAGACGATCGTGAGCGACAACGGCACCGAGCTGACCTCAAACGCCATCCTGCAATGGGCCGATGATCACAAGGTTGCCTGGCACTACATCGCGCCGGGCAAGCCGGCGCAGAACGCATTCGCCGAGTCCTTCATCGGACGCCTACGCGATGAATTGCTCAACGAAACCCTGTTCCGCTCGCTCGCGCACACCCGCGCCGTGCTCAAAGCCTGGCGGGCCGATTACAATCACGCATCACAACACCCATCTGTCGATGTGATTGAAGAGAAGAGGCTTTGCTGATGGGGGTGCGATCCCGTGGGGTATTTTGGGTTCTGCCGCGCGCGCTCGGTGACAGCACGCGCGGATGATGTGGAGAGAGCAGTGCGGCTGAAGATCCAGGGACCGTCCGGCAGGGGATGAATCGCTTCGATCTCACCGGCTTGCGCTGCCAGTCTGAGCGTTCGGGGCGAGATATGGAGAAGTCGCGCGGCGTTGCTAAGGTTGAGCCACGGTTCGATGCCGTCATCAGCGGGCTTGTAGACGGAAATGCGGTGATGCGAGCGCAGCGAGGTGACGCGCTCACGCGTCCAGCGGTTGCCGTTGCCTGTCACCAATCCGTTCCTGTTCAGGATACCGGCAATGAGATCGTCATTGGCGATCAGCGCCAGTTGTCGCACCGCGGCAATCACATCGGCTGAGGTGCTGTTGCGCTGGCCACGCCGCCGTCTGGGCAGACGCATCTCACTGTGAACGCCGCCGATCCAATGGACAACCAGAACGATCTCGGCCGCCTCCGGATCGATGTCGGCGATCACCTCATGAATGACGGTGCGGACGATCCGCTTCTTCAGGCGCGCATCGGTCGAAGGGGCGACCCAGACGGTCTTGAGGTCTGCCGCGAGCGTGGCGAGCGATCCCGGATCGAGAACGGGCGCGAGCGTGGCGGCGTCATGGGCGGCGATCTTGCCTTCAACCTCCGTCACACGCGCGAGCGCCTTGTTCCAGCGCGCTTCCAGTTCGCCGGCCACCAGCCGGTTGGCCGGATCGGCGGCGTCGTATTGCCGGAAGGCCCGATCAGCTGCAAAGCGCGCCGCTTCGAGATCACGCTTGAGTGCTTCGCGCACTTGATCCCGCCGCTGATTGGCTTCTTTCTCGGCGGCAATGGCCGCGGCAATGGCGCCAGGGCCGACCACCGTGAGAAGCGCCTCCTCAATGGCGTCATCGACCCGCAGACCGCCAAAGGCGATGCAACGCGGCTCGCCATTATCCATCCAGCCACGGCTGCAGCTGTAGCGTGGGATGTGGTGCTTTGCGCCCGAATAGCGGAGCGTCAGCTTGCGCCCGCAGCGGCGGCAGCGGAGCAGGCCCGCCAGCAAAGCGTCGCCGTGCTTGGGCGCGCCGTGATGGCGGCTGGTGGGAACATTGCTGCTCACCATCTTGCGGATCGTCTCGGCTTTCTCCCAGCTGACATAGCCCTCATGGGCGTTCGGCATCAGCGCCAGCCAATCGCTGCGCGCCTTGCGGCGAATCTTCACGCTGACGCCCGTACCATCATAGCCCGC
>DASWCW010000091.1:0-17073 GCA_036395835.1 Xanthobacteraceae bacterium | reverse complement strand
CACGAGGGAAGGCCTGCCGATCGGGCTGCAGATCGTCGGCAAACGCTTCGACGATCTCGGCGTGCTGCAGCTTGCACGCAGCTACGAAACAATTCGGCCGGCGCAACGGCCGTGGCCCCGCCCGCCCCCGGCATAACGCCGGCATGCGGAATAAAACTCAAGGGCATCGGTACGCGTTCCGATTTTTCAAAAAAAGAGGGCCCCAGGAACGTCCTGAGACCCTTGAGCACCGGGAGGAAAATGTCATTCCGTTGCCATGAGACCGACGCGGTCTCGAATGTAGCCGCAGTTGATCGACGCCGCGGGCTGTTCCGACATGTTGAAGGGCACCGTGAAGGCGATGTGCTCGAACGGCCGCGCCGGATCGTTGGTCGGGCACGGCAGCTCGGCCGCGAACGCCGGGATCGGCGCGATGGGGCAGAGCACGTAATCGTATGCCCGACAGGCACCGTGGGCTGATTGGCGCATGACGAAAACCTGGCTGAAGCACCGGAACAGCTCGAGGCCCGAGAGTTTCGCGGCGGCCTCGGCCCAATCGAGAATGAAGGGCAGCACCTTGGCCCGGCGCGCGGCCTCCAGCGCCGAAAGTTCCGCCCACGCCCGCATGCGCCAAAAATAGTCGACGCCGTCGAGCACGGCCCCGGTGAGGAACGGCTTCATCGGTTCGACCATCGCCCCCGCCGCCGCGAACGCGCGAGCCGCGGCTTCCACGGCCGCACGCACCTGCGGCTCGACCGCGAGCCCGCAGCCGACGTCGAGCAAGAGGCCGAGCTTGAGCCCCCTCACGTCGCGCTCGAGCGCGAGCCAATCGCAGCTCTGATCGGGCAGGCTCATGTGGTCGCGGCCGTCGGGTCGCGAGAGCACGCGCATCAGCAGCGCCGCGTCGGTCACGGTGCGCGTGATCGGACCGGCGACGCGGCCGATATAAGGCGGATCGATGGGCACGCGGCCGAGGCTCGGTTTGAGCCCGAACACGCCGCACCAGCCGGCCGGCAGCCGGATCGACCCGCCGATGTCGGTGCCGATGTGCAGCGGCCCATAGCCGGCCGCGGCGCCGGCGGCGGCCCCGGCGCTCGATCCGCCCGGGTTCTTGGAAAGATCCCACGGACTGCGCGTGAGCGGATGAAAGCTCGACAGGCCCGAGGAGAGCATGCCGTAGTCCGGCATCGTGGTCTTGCCGAAAATCACGGCGCCGGCCTCGCGCACGCGCGCGGCGGGCGGCGCGTCCAGCGCGGCCTCCTGCAGCACGCTGGCGGCGGTGCCGAGCGGGACCGGCACGCCCTTCGTGGCGATATTGTCCTTGATCAGGATCGGCACGCCGTCGAGCGCGCCCGGGGTACCGTCGCGCCAGCGCGCCTCGGATGCTTTGGCGGCTAAGAGCGCCGCATCGGCATCGAGCCGATAGGTCGCGCGCAGCGACGGCTCCCAGCGCTCGATGTGGGCCAGCACCGCGCGTGTAGCCTCGACCGGAGAGAGCGCCTTCTTGCGATAGAGCTCGATGAGCTCGACGGCGCTCAGATCATGGATTTCGGCCACGCAGTTCACTTTGCAAAATTACGGCGAGCGGGCACAAGCTAACAGCAAGCCGAGGTTCGGGCCAGAACACGCAACCGCTTGGCGTCGCTAGCTCTGTGCCACCGTGCCCTCGAACGCGGCGAAATTCCAGTGCCGGCCCGGCGCCGCCTCGATCAGCGCGCGTGTGTAGGCATGCTGCGGATCGCTGAAGATCCGCGAAACCTCGCCGTGCTCGACCACCTTGCCGCGCTGCATGACCGCGACCGTGTCGCAGACCTGCGCGGCGACGCGAAGATCGTGGGTGATGAACAGCATGGTCAGCCCCAAACGCTTGCGCACGTCGGCGAACAGCCGGAGCACCTGGGCCTGGACCGAGACGTCGAGCGCGGACACCGCTTCGTCGGCGATCAGCAACTCCGGCTCCATCGCCAGCGCGCGCGCGATGCAGATGCGCTGGCGCTGTCCGCCGGAGAACTCCTGCGGAAACCGCTCGAGCGCGTTGCGGTCGAGCCGCACGAACTCCAGCAGCCCGGCCGCGCGCGCGACCGCGTCGGCGCGCGACAGGCCGAAGTTCATCGGCCCTTCGATGATCGACTCGCCGACCTTGCGCCGCGGATTGAGCGAGCGGTACGGATCCTGGAACACGATCTGGATCCGGCGCCGGTGCTTGCGCAGGCGGCGGCCGCTCATGGCGGCGAGCTCGTCCGGCCCGAGCCAGATGCGCCCTTCGGTCGGCTCGATCAGGCGGGCGATGCAGCGCGCGACGGTCGATTTGCCGGAGCCGGACTCGCCGACGATGCCCAGCACTTCGCCGCGGCGAATTTCGATCGAAACCGCCTCGGCGGCGCGGACCAGCTGCTTCCTGCGAAACAGGCCGCCGTCCGCATAGATTTTGGTCAGACCCTCGGTGCGGAGCATCGGCGGCGCGCTCGCGTCGCGCAGCGACGCACGCGGAACCATGCTGGGCACCGAGGCGATCAGCGTGCGGGTGTACTCGTGCTTGGGACGCATCAGCACGTCGCGCATCGCGCCGAGCTCGACGAGCTCGCCCAGGCGCAGCACCGCGACCCGGTCGGCGATCTCGCTCACTACGCCGAAATCGTGGGTGATGAACAGCACGCCCATCCCGCGCTCGCGCTGAATGTCCTTGATGAGCTTGAGGATCTGCGCCTGGGTGGTCACGTCGAGGGCGGTGGTGGGCTCATCCGCGATGAGCAAGCCCGGCTCGAGCACCAGCGCCATGGCGATCATGATGCGCTGGCGCTGGCCGCCGGAGAGCTGGTGCGGGTAGGCGGCATAGATGCGCTCCGCCTCCGCGATGCCGACGCGGCGCAGCATGGCAATGGTCTTTTCCCGCCGCGCCGCCGCATTGAGAGAAGTGTGCGTCGCCAGCACTTCGTCGACCTGATCCCCGCAGGTCATGACCGGATTGAGCGCGGTCATCGGCTCCTGGAAGATCATCGACATGCGCGTGGTGCGCAGATCCCGCAGCCGCGCCTCGGGAGCGAACAGGATCTCCTCGCCCGCGAGCCGCACCGCGCCGCCGACCGGTTTGAGCGTCCGCGGCAATAGCCCCATCACGGTCTGCGCGGTGACCGATTTGCCGGAGCCGGATTCGCCGATCAGGCACACGATCTCGCCCCGGTCGACCGCGAAGCTCAGGTCGCGCACCGCATGCGTGCGCTCGCCGCCCGGCGGCAGCTCGACGGTGAGATGCGCGAGCTCCAGCGCGGCCGTCACGGTCAGATCGATTTCGCCATGCGCGGGTCGAGCGCGTCGCGCAGGCCGTCGCCGAGCATGTTCACGGCCAGCACGGTGACCGCCACGAACACGCCGGGAAACAGGATGGTGTGCGGGTAGACCCGGAACAACTGGCGGCCCTCGGCCATGATGTTGCCCCAGGTCGGAATGTCGGTCGGAATGCCGATGCCCAGAAAGCTCAGGATCGCTTCGATCAGGATCGCGGAGGCGCAAACGAACGTGCCCTGCACGATCATCGGCGCGAACGTGTTGGGCATCACGTGCCGGATCAGGATCAGTGGGACCGGCGTGCCGACCGAGATAGCGGCCTCGACATAGGGTTCCTCGCGGATCGTGAGCACGATCGAGCGCACCAGACGGACCACGCGTGGAATCTCCGGTACCACGATCGCGAGGATGACGGTAAAGAGCCCCGCGCCCCATACCGCGACGAGCCCGATCGCGAGCAGGATACCCGGGATCGCCATGAGACCGTCCATGATTCGCATGATCACCATGTCGACCCAGCGCAGGTAACCGGCGATCAGCCCGATCGTCAGGCCGACGAAGGTGCTGATCAGCGCCACGGTGATGCCGACGATCAGCGACACCCGCGCCCCGTAGATCACGCGGCTGTAGATGTCGCGGCCGAGGCTATCGGTCCCCATCCAGAAGGTCTGCGTCGTGGTGGCGCCGTCCAGCCGGGTGATGACGTGCTCGGTTCCCGGGAGGCGGTTGCGGTACGCCGGATCGATCGCCTTGGGATCGACCGTGCCGAGCAACGGCGCAACGATCGCGATCGCCACCATCAGCAAAACGAGCGCGCCCCCGATCACGACGCTGCGGTGGTGCAGGAGCCGGCGTCCGACGTGCGTCGGCCGCGCTTGCGACGCGGCAAGCCGGGCGACGGCGCGTTCGTCTTCGGCTTCGATCGTCAATAGCGGATCCTCGGATCGAAGAAGCTGTAGGCGAGATCGATCAGCAGATTGATCAGCACATAGGCGAACGAGAACAGCAGGATGATGGCCTGGATGACCGGATAATCGCGGGCGAGCACCGCATCGACGGTGAGCCGTCCGAGGCCGGGGATATTGTAGACGCTCTCGGTGACCACCACGCCGCCGATCAGCAGCGCGATGCCGAGCCCGATAACGGTGACGATGGGAATCGCGGCATTTCGGAGCGCGTGCCGGATCAGGATGACGCGGCGGGTCAGGCCCTTGGCGCGCGCGGTGCGGATGTAATCCTCGGTGAGCACCTCGATGACGCTGGCGCGGGTCATGCGCGCGATCAGCGCGACGTAGATCACGGCGAGCGTGAGGCTCGGCAGGATGAGGTGGACCGCCCAATCGCCGATATTTTCGCCGATGCGGCGGTAGCCTTGGACCGGGAGCCAATTGATCTTGATGGCGAAGATGTAGATCAAGAGATAGCCGATGACGAACACCGGGACCGAGAAGCCGAGCACGGAAAACCCCATCAGGCAGCGGTCGAGCAGGCTTCCCGCGCGCTGCGCGGCGAGCACGCCGAGCGGCACCGCGATCAGCACCGCGAGCACGATGGTGACGAGGGCGAGCGAGAGGGTGGGCTCGATGCGCTGGGTGATGAGCTCCGATACCGGCTTCTTGAAGAAGAAGCTCTCGCCGAAATCGCCCTTCAGCCCGTGCCCGGCCCAGATGAAGAACTGCTGCAGCATCGGCTTGTCGAGCCCGAGCTTGCCGCGGATCTCGGCGACCTGCTCGGCCGTGGCGGTGTCCCCGGCGATGACGGCGGCGGGATCGCCGGGGGTGAGTCGGAGCATCAGGAACACGACGATCGCGACCGTTGCCAGCACCGGCACGGCGGAGAGCAGTCGATGGGCGATGAAGGTGAACACCGGCACCTCTCCCGGATATTACGTGTCGCCGGACGCGGCCCGCATACGCCTCCCTCCCCCGCTTGCGGGGGAGGGATGGGGAGGGGGAAAAACGGCGGCGAGCCCATGTGCCCCTCCCGGCTCGCGCGCTCCACGCGCGAGCCGACCTCCCCCGCAAGCGGGGGAGGTGATCGGAGCAAGCTCGCAGTCATGAGCGACGCCCCATGCGCCAGCGGGACGCCGCGCTTCAGTGTTTGGTCACGTTCCAGAACAGCGGCACTGGCGCCTCGAGCCAGCCGTCGACCTTGTCCTTGCGATAGGCGAGCGGTTTGTACCACTGGCCGACCCAGACGTGGGTCCCGACCTCGATCGCCCGAAGCTGCACCTGCTCGGCGATCTGCTTTTGCTTGGCGACATCGCTTTCGCGCGCGAACGCATCGCGCAGCTTCTCCATGCCCGCGTCGCAGGGCCAGCCCGGACCGGCGGCATCGCAATTGGACGCCAGGAAAGCCGTCGAGATCGGGTTGAGCACGTCGGCCGCCACCCACGAGGTCATGAACGCGTTCCAGCCGCCCTCGCTCACCGGCACCTTCTTGGCGCGCCGCGCCACCAGCGACTGCCAGTCCATGTCCACCATGTTGACCTTGAAGCCGCCGCGCTCGAGCAGCGACTTCGCCACCGGCGCCAGATTGGTGAGCACCTGAAGGTCGGTCGAATGCATCAGCAGCACCGGCGTGCCGTCATAGCCCGCCTCCTGCAGCAGCTTTTTCGCAAGCGCGAAGTCGGAATGCAAATACGGCGCCGTGCCGGTTTCCGTCGCGAACGTCGTGCCGCAAATGAAGAGTGCCACGCAGGTCTTGTAATATTTGGAATCACCGATCACGGCCTGCAGGAAATCCTGCTGATTGAACGCCGCGAATGCCGCTTGGCGGATCTTCGGCTTGTCGAACGGCGGCTGCGTCCAATTGAAGCGGAACACGAATTGGTTGCCGAGCGTGTTGATGTTGGCGAGCCCGACGTTCTTGTCGGCTTCCAGCACCGGCAACAGGTCGAGCGAGGGATCCTCGACCATGTCGATCTCGCCGGCGATGAGCGCGTTCACGGCGGTCTGGGCATCGGGGATCGCCAGCCATTCCACCCGCTCGACCTTCGCCAGCTTGCCGCCGGAGGCCCAGCTCGGTTTTTCGGAGCGCGGCCTGTAGTCGGGATTCTTTATATATACGGCCTTCTCGCCGGGCTTCCATTCGTCCCGCTTGAAGATGAACGGGCCGGAGCCGGTGTAGTCGGAAATCTGCTCGGACGGCGAGGTCTCCGCCACGCGCTTGGGCATCATGAACGGCACGTTCGAGCTCGGCTTGGCGAGACTGAGCAGCACCAAGCCATATGGCTCTTTCAGGATCAGCTTGAAGGTCTTGGGGTCGACCGCCTGCAAGGCGGCGACCGAGGCCATCAGCTTCTGGCCCATGGTGTCGCGCGCGCCCCAGCGTTTGATCGAGGCGATGCAATCCTCCGACGTGACCGCAGCGCCGTCGTGCCATTTCAGGCCGTCGCGCAGCGTGAACGTGTAGGTGAGCTTGTCGGCGCTCACGTCCCACTTGTCCAGCATCTGCGGCTGCGGCTCCTGCTGCGCGTTCATCGCCAACAGGGTGTCGTAGATCATGTAGCCGTGATTGCGGCTGATGTAGGCGGTGGTCCAGATCGGATCGAGGATCTTCAGGTCGGAATGCATGACCACGCGCAGAACGGTCTCGGCGGCCGCCTGCCGGATGCCGGGCAACAGCGCGGCCGCACAGAAAACGCCGGCCAGCGCCGCGCGAAGCAGGGCACGTCGTATCGTCATGAGCATTCTCTCCATGTTTCGGCCTGTAGCGTCTTCCTTACACCGATCCGCCGGCGAGTTGCCGCTCGGCGATGCGCGCCAGGAGCGACGCCCCGATCGGCAGGATGCCGTCGTCGAAAATGTAGCCGGGATTGTGCACCGCCGGACCCGGCGTCTGCCCGAGCCAGAAATAGGCGCCCGGGACGGCGCGCAGCATGTCGGCGAAATCTTCGCTGGCCATTTTCGGCCGCGGCTCGGCCTCGAGCAGCGCCTCGCCGACGATCTCGCGTGCGGCTTCGGTCGCCGCCAAGGTCTGCGCCTCGTGGTTTTCCAGCACGGTGAAAATGTCGCGGATGTCGACCTCGATACTGGCCGCGAAGCTCGCGGCAATGCCGGACGCGAGCGCGCGAATGCGGGTGCGGACGAGCTCGCGCACCTCGTCGCGGAACGTGCGGACGGTGCCGGCGAGATGCGCGCTCTCCGGGATCACGTTGTAGGCCGAACCGGCGTGGATCTGCGTGATGGAGACGACCGTCGGGTATCGCGGGTCGGTGTTGCGGCTCACGATCGTCTGCATGGCCTGCGCCAACGTGATCGCCACGGCGATGGGATCGATCGCCTGGTGCGGATGGGCGCCGTGGGCGCCGCGGCCGGTGATGCGGATGTCGAAGAAATCCGCGCCGGCCATCATCGGCCCGCTATGCACCGAGACCTGGCCCTGCGGACCTTCGGGCGCGTTGTGGAGCGCATAGATCTCGTCGCAGGGGAAGCGCTCGAACAGCCCGTCGGCCAGCATGGCGCGGGCGCCGCCGAGCCCCTCCTCGGCCGGCTGGAAGATGAACACCACGGTGCCGGCGAATTTGCGGGTCTCCGCGAGGTACCGCGCCGCCCCGAGCAGCATGGTGGTGTGCCCGTCATGACCGCAGCCGTGGAAGCGTCCCGGGTGCTTGGAGCGGTACGGCAGGTTGGTCTCCTCGTCCATCGGCAGCGCGTCCATGTCGGCCCGAAGCCCGATGCGGCGCGAGCCCGCGGCGCGCCCCGTGAGCACGCCCACGACCCCGGTCTTGCCGACGCCGCGATGAACCTCGATGCCCCAGGCCGCGAGCTTTTCGGCCACGATGCCGGAGGTCCGGCTCTCCTCGAACCCGATCTCCGGGTGAGCGTGGAGGTCGCGGCGGATCGCCACGAGCTCGTCGGCAAATTCGGCGACGCGGGGAAGCGCAGGCATGCGGATAGGCCCTTCCAGGAAGACGCGGCGAGAAATGGAGCGTGAGCAGGCGCCGCGGCGGTGTCAAGCGCCGAGCCGGAAGGGGTGCGCTTCGTAACTTGGAGCCGACGTTCGCGAGATCGCGCGTCGGGCTCAGTCGATTGCCATCACCCGCAGCGCCCCCAATCGGTGTCGTGCAATCGAGTCGGTTATTGAAAACGAAGCGCCTCCAGATCGCGGCGTTTCAGGGGAGGCGGCATCCAGTTCGGCCCTCCCGTGCGCACCAGATTACCCGAACGCATGGTCATCGACGCGGCGGACCACATCAGCTGCTTTTCCGATTCCGGAATAAAATCGAAAAAAACCTTTGCAGCATCGGGAGCAGGCAGGGATTGATCCGCGGTCGGCAGCGCCACGGTGCGGTAAAGCTGGACCCGCCCGGCCAACTGCGCCTCGAACAGACCTCGGTACATGGATGCACTCGCGGGTCGGCGCAACGAAGCATCGATCGCCCATGCGGCGAGCTCGCCCGCATAGAGCGCCACCACGACGCCGATCGAAAAGATCGGATCGACGAATCCGGCGGCATCGCCGATCACGAAATAGCCGGGCCCTGCGACCTTGGCGGACGTGTAGGAAAAGTCGCGCATGAGGCGAACCCCGCCGTCCGACAATTGCGCATCTTGCAGCAACGCGCCCAGATGCGGGTTCGCCATGCAGGTGTCGAGAAAATATTGCTCGCGCGAGCGCGCCGCGTCCGCCCGCTTCTTATAATCGTCGAACGGCACGAGGATGCCGACGCTGGTGTTCTTGCGAAGCGGAATGTGCCACGCCCAACCCCAGTTGCCGAGCGAGCACACAAAGGTCATCGGCGGGTGATGGATGAGATACTCGAACGGGCGGACGATGCCGCCCGAGCCGACGTAGCGGGAGCCCGTGAAATACCCCCACAAGGTGATGAAGCGAAAATCCGGATCGAGGCGAATCGCGCCCAGCTGGCGTCCGACAAAGGAAGCTTGGCCCGAAGCATCGATGAAAAACCGGCATGTCACGCGTCGGCGATCCTTGCTCTCGATGTCCAGCAGCCAAACCTGTGCACCCTCGCCCCGGTCTTCGACGAAACTCTCCGCCATGACGCCTTCGAAGACCTGCACGCCGGCAGCGCGCGCATTGTTCAACAGCAGATGATCGAGCGCGGCTCGTTCCACATGCAGGCCCGGCCGGTCGAACTCGAAATCCCGGAATGAAATTTCGCTGAGTTTGCCATCCCAAGCGACCACGCCGCCCGCCTTTTTCACGAAACCCTCGCGCGCAACGAGCTCCGTCGCCCCGAGCAGATCGAAGTATCGCCACGCGTGCGGCAAAATGCTTTCGCCGACGACTTCGCGGGGATGTCGAGCCTTGTCGACCAGCATGACCCGGTATCCGCGGCGCGCGAGCTCGGTGGCCGCGGAACTGCCGGCGGGACCGCCGCCGATCACCAGGATGTCAGTCCCCGCCGGAATCCCCACGTTCCCCTCCACGAATTTTATTACGTGAGTGCCGCCTGCGCGGGAGCGCTCCCCAAACGAACCATCATGGCCGCGACCGTCGACGGCGTCCTGAAATTGTGCGGCACGAATTCTTCGATCGGCACCGTTATCGCGAACTGCTCCTCGAGAAATGCCACGAGGCGCAGGATCTCCAGCGAGTCGAGCACGCCCCGTTAGATCAATTCGGTCTCCGGCGTGATCTTCAGGTTGCCGGATTTGGCGCCTGCCTCTTTCAACCATTCGATCAAGCGTTCCATTGCACTTTACCCTTTGTCGGCACGGGCAATCCATTCCCCTTGTCCCCCGGTTGGGTGCATTGATCCGGATCAATGCGCCAAACCCCGGGCGAAGCGCGGGTCTGCGCAATCCAGCAAACAGGCGATCCTGATGTCCGTTCGGCGATGACCCGGACGCGAATGTTCGGATCTGTTGCAGAATCGTCACGGATACGCGCAAGCCATTCGCCGGATGCAGCGCCCAACTCAAATTTATCCGCTGCGCCCCGCGCTGGCCGGATAGCCGAAGTCGCGCGGGCGCAGGCCGGCCTGGAACCAGGTGATGAAGCTGTAGATGTCGTAGACCGGCAATCGCAGATGCTCGCGCAGCGCCCTGGCGTAGGGAGCCATGTTGGTGCACTCGAGCAGCACCGCGCCGACCTCGGGGTATCGCTCGACCAGGGTCTCGCCGGCCTCGAGAATATCGCGCTCGGCCGCGGCCACATCGAGTTGCGACTCGTTGCCGAGAATGGCGCGGGTGAACTCGACGCCGTGGTCGGTGCCGACGACCGGCGTGCCGGCAGCGACCCCGGCGCCGCGCAGGTGCTCGCCCGTGAGCGTCTTCGCGCTGATGGTGAGAATGCCGACCCGGCGCCCCGGCGCGAGCAGGCTCTCGATGAAGGCCGCCTGCAGCAGGCTCGAGGTCGCGACCGGCACGCCCACGTGACGGGCGATCTCGGTTTGGTATATCGAGAGGAATCCGCAATTGGTGGTGATGCCTTCGGCGCCGAGATCGACGAGTTCGCGCGCTCCGTCGAGGAACGCGTCCAATAGCCCCTTCGCGCGCTCCATCACCACGCGCTGCGGCGAGGCGCCCTTGATCACCTTGTAGAGCACCGGAAACGGCCAGGTCTGCGCGTTTCCCATGTCGCCGGGGATGCGCGGGAACCGTGCCTCGAGCATGAGGATGCCGAGCGGCGCACCGCAGATCGCCTTGCCGCCGGTCGCAATGCGCTCACGGTTGGACTGCCGATGCATGTCTGGCTCTCGAAGCGGTCTCGGTGCCGCTGTTCGGCTCGCGACCGGCAGATTAACAGGCAAATCCACCCGGCGAAATCGGCACCGCCCGCCGAACCCGCGCAACGGCCGTCAGGATGAAATGCAGGCAGTCCCCTGCTAGAGTTATCGGCAAGCCGCGCGCCAGCGGCACGCCCGACGGAGGCCCCGATGAAACCGACCCTGCGCGTTGCCGCCCTTTTCATTCTGCTCCTCGTCGCCGGTCTGCCCATCGGCGCGCTCAAAGCCGCGGATCCGCCGGTGGTCGTCGGCCTCGTCGTCCCGCTCTCGCCGCCGGGCGACCCGACCGCCGGCCAGCTCATCCGCCGTGGCGCGGAGCTCGCCATCGACCATATCAACGGACCGATGGGCGGCGTCATCGACGGCAGGAAGATGGCGCTTTCGGTTCAGGATAGCCAGGGCCGCACCGAAGGCGGGGTCGCGGCCTACCGGCGCCTGGTTGCCGACGAGCGCGCGGTGGCCGTCACCGGCTTCTTCCACAGCTCGGTCAATCTCGCCGCCAACGAAGTCGCCAAGGAGCTCGGCGTGCCCACCATCGGCACGCAGACCTCCGCCGCCGACATTACCGCGAAGCATTACGACGTCGCGTTTCGCACCCACGTGATCGATCCGGTGCGGACCGCGGCGTGGCTCGACTTCATCACGGCCAGGAACTTCAAGAAGATATCGCTGCTCGCCGAGACGACGGACTATGGCATCGGGCTTGTCACCGAGACCGAGAAGCAGAGCAAGGAGCGCAAGCTCGGCATCGAACTGCAGACTATCACGTTCGATCACGGCACGACCGATCTCACGCCGCTGCTGCTGCAGGTCAAGGCGTTCAAGCCGGACCTGATCATCAACGTCGGCGTCGGCCAGCCGATGGATCTGATGCTGGAGCAGGCGGCGACCCTGGGGCTCACGCCGCAGACGCCGATGCTGGTCTCCTACGACGCGCCGATCCGGCCGCAATTCTGGCAGCTGCACCCGAAGACCGGCGACAAGCTGTATTTCATCGCCTATTACTCGCCCAAGCAGAAGCTGTCCGAAGAAGGCGCCGCCTTCGCCAAGGCGTATGAGGAAAAATACAAGGAGTCGCCGGTCTATTCCTCGCTCAACGGTTTCGGCGACGTGCTGATCATCGCCCAGGCCCTGGCCCAGGCGAAGAGCACGGATTCCAAGGCGCTGATCCAAGCGCTGGAGACCGGCCGCTTCAAGAGCTGGACCGCCGCGGCGGTGACGTTCCCGCGCGCCGAGGGCGTGTTTTTCCACAATTGGTCGCCGCCGGTGCTGATCCTGCAATACACCGCGCCCGGCCAGGACTGGAAGGAAGCCTCCGTCGTGATCGAGCACGCGGGATCGCAGTGAGCGCGACAGCGAGGCTTGCTCCATTACCTCCCCGCTTGCGGGGGAGGTCGCCGTCGCGAAGCGACGGCGGGAGGGGCAAACTGATTCACGAAGGACTTATGCCCCCTCCCCATCCCTCCCCCGCAAGCGGGAGAGGGAGTCGCGCGAGGCTCCGCCGCCGCGAAGTCCGCCATCCAGATGATATCCGGTGGTCTACCCCTCGTTTGTGGCCCGCATGATCTTCTCCGCCGAGTTGTTCGCCCAGACGCTGATCGCCGGCGTCATGATTGGCGTGCTCTATGCGCTGATGGCGCTGGGCATCACCTTCATCTACAGCATCGTCAAGATGATCAACTGGTCGATGGGCGAGTTCTACATGATCGGCAGCTATCTCCAATATCTGCTGGTCGTCGAATGGCTCGGGCCGGATCTGTGGTGCGTGGCGGCGCCGCTCTCGGCGCTCGGCGTGTTCGCGCTCGGCTTCTTGCTCGAGCCGCTGCTGATCAAGCCGATGTTCACCCAGGGGATCGAGCGCAAGGACGATTATGCCATCGTCGTCACCATCGCGCTGCTGCTGCTGTTGCGCAATCTCGCGACCGCGCTCAGCGGCCCCTACCAGCGCACGCCCGGCTCCAATCTGCCGACCGTCATGCTGGGTCCGCTGCCGGAGAGCGGCGCGCGATTGGCCGCCTTTGTGTGCGCGCTCGCGGTGATCGCGCTGTTCTATCTGTTGCTCAAGCGCACCTGGCTCGGGCTCGCGTTGCGCGCGGCGGCGCAGAGCCGGGTCGGCGCGCAGACCGCCGGCGTCGACGTGTTTCGGCTCGATCAGATCGCGTTCGGGATCGGGGTCGGGCTCGCCGGGATCGCGGGCGCGCTGCTCGCGCCGGTCTTCATGGTGTTCCCGACCAACGGCGTCGTCACCACCGTCAAGGGTTTTGAGATCATCGTGATCGGCGGCCTGGGCTCGATTCCCGGCGCGCTCGTGGCCGGCGTCCTGCTCGGCGTCGTGGAATCGCTGGGCGCGGCGTTCCTCGCGGCGCCCTACCAGAACGTCTACGGCTTTCTGCTGGTCATCCTCGTGCTGCTGCTGCGCCCCGCCGGCCTGTTCGGGGAACGCGTGCGGCAGGCGTGAGCGGCGGCCGTGGCGGCGCTGCTGGAGACGAGAAAGCTCTTGAAGCGCTTCGGCGGGCTCTCCGCCGTCGATGGCGTAAGCCTCGCGGTTGAGCCCGGCGAAATCCGCGGCATCATCGGCCCCAACGGCGCCGGCAAGACCACGCTTCTGAACCTCATCAGCGGTCTCTATCCGCCGACCGGCGGCGAGATCCGCCTCGACGGCGAGCCACTCGCCGGCCTCGCGCCGCACCAGGTGGCGCGCAAGGGCCTCATCCGCAGCTTTCAGGTCGCCCGGCTGTTCGGCAACATGAGCGTGCTCGACAATCTGATGCTGCCCTATCTTGCCGATCGGCGCGAGGCCGGCGCCAATGCGGCGGCCGAGCAGGCCGCGCGATTGCTCGAGCTGACCCGGCTCGCGCCGCTCGCGCAATCTCCTGCCAAGGCGCTGTCCGGCGGCCAGCGCGCGCTGTTGCAGATCGCCGCCGGCTTCATGGCGCCGCGGCTGAAATGCTATCTGCTCGACGAGCCGTTCGCGGGCGTCAACCCGGTCATCAAGGATGCGATCGTCGAACTGATCCAAGCTCACAACCGCGAGCACCGCACCACGTTCCTCGTCGTCAGCCACGAGATGGCGGTCGTGCGCCGGCTCTGCCGCCGCGTCACCGTGATGATCGCGGGCCGCATCGGCGCCGAAGGCACCCTCGACGAAGTCGCCGGCAAGGACGAGGTGATCGGCGCCTATCTGGGCAAGATCCGCGCATGAGCGAGGCCCTGCTCACGGTCGAGGACCTCCACGCGGGCTATGCGAGCGGCGTCGACGTGCTGCAGGGACTATCGCTGGACGTTGCGCGCGGCAGCCTCACCTTGATCGTCGGCCCGAACGGCGCCGGCAAGTCGACGCTGCTCAAGGTTCTGTTCGGTTTCTTGAAGGCGCATCGCGGCCGCATTCGGTTTGCCGACGCGCCGATCGACGGGCTCGAGCCTTATGTCGTCAAATCCCGCGGCATCGGCTACGTGCCCCAGGAGATCAACGTCTTTCCGCTGCTCACGGTAGAAGAGAACCTGCGCATGGGCGGCTTCGTGTTTCGGCGCGACAAGGCGCGGCTGAGCGCGCAATTGGCAAATATCTATGGAATCTTTCCGGTGCTGGCCGAGCGCCGGCGCGAGCCGGCCGGCGCGCTGAGCGGCGGCCAGGCGCGCATGCTCTCGGTTGCGCGCGAGATGATGGCGGCGCCGGCCTTGATGCTGGTCGACGAGCCAACCGCGGGGCTGGCGCCGGCCCTGGTCGATCAGGTCTACGAGCTGCTGCAGACCGTTCGGCGCAGCATCGGGGCGACCATCCTGCTGGTCGATCAGAACGTCGAGGACGCGATCCGGCAAGCCGACTACGTCTACATGCTCGATCTCGGCCGCATCCGGGCGCACGGGCCGGTGCGGGATTTCCCGCTCGAGCGCGTGAGCGCCTTGTTCAAGGAGGCGCTGCTCGGATGACGCGCCTGGCCGCATTTCCGACCAGCTGGCGCAGGGCGGCGATCGTTGCGGCGATTGCGGCGGCCGCACTCGCGCTGGTGCCGAAGCTCGCCGGCGACTTCACCCTGCACATGTTGACCACCGGCTGCTACTACACGATCCTGGCCGCGAGCTGGAATCTCCTGGCCGGTTTCACCGGGCAATTCTCGCTCGCGCATCAAGCGTTCGCCGCGATCGGCGCCTATACGTCCGGCTTGCTGATCCGTTATTTCGCGGTGCCGATCTGGTTCGGCATCGGCAGCGGCATTTTGGTCGCGGCGCTGTTCGGTTATGGGCTCGGCCGCATGGTGCTGTCGATGCGCGCGATTTATCTCGCCATCGCCACCTGGGCGTTCGCCGAGACGGTCCACATCGTGCTCACGGCCGCATATCCGATCACGCGCGGCGAGCTCGGGCTCGACGTGCCGCCGCTGTTCCGCAACCTCGATCCGCTCTCCTATTATTATCTGTTCGCCGCGCTCGCGTTTGCGTCGGTGCTTGCCATGTACGCCATGGTGCGCTCGCCGCTCGGGCAGTTCATGCGCGCCATCAAGGACGACGAGCTGCGCGCCGAGAGCCTCGGCGTCGATACCACGCGGGTGAAGATCGTGGTGTTCACCGTGTCGAGCGCGTTCGCGGGCCTGGCCGGCGCGTTCTACGCGCATTACGTCGTGGTGCTCAGCCCGCAGCTCGCGGATTTCAACGAGATGGCCAAGCTGATCATCATGGTGGTGCTCGGCGGGCTCGGCTCGGTCGCCGGCCCGCTGATCGGCGCCACGCCCGTGCAGGTGCTGATCACCTGGCTGCAGAAATACGGCGAATGGGACATGGTGATTTTCGCCGTCGTCGTCATCGTGCTGATGCGCACCCATGCGGGCGGAATGAACGCGCTGATCGAGAAACTTGCGTCGGCAACCCGGCGTGTCGGCGCGGATCGAAGCTGAACGCGTGCTCGGGCCAATAGCAAGCCAAGCCACTTGCCGCCCTGCACCAGTATGGCGATGATTGCAGACTGCGGAACCCAAGTCCCGTTGACTCTAGGGCGGCCAGCGAAGCACGAGGTCGAGCATGTCGAAGCAGCCATTTGCGACGGGTCGCTGCCTTTGTGGCGCCGTAAGTTTCACGATCCATTCGGAACCGGTCGGCATGGGGCAATGCCACTGCAAAGACTGCCAACGAGCGTCCGGCACCGGCCACATGTCCTTGGCCCGCTTCAACCGCGATGATGTAACGATCGTGGGACCGACGGCCAGCTATGCCTCGACGGCCGAAAGCGGAAACATCAATACCCGCCATTTCTGCCCGGCATGCGGCAGTCGTGTGTATGGCGAGAACTCGGCGCGTCCCGGCCTTGTGAACGTCACGGTTGGCTGCATGGACGACAATTCGTGGTTCTCCCCGCAGATGGTCGTGTATGCGAAAGATCGACCAGCTTGGGACACGACGTCGAAGGACGTTCCCAATTTCGAGCGGATGCCGCCGGTCAAGCAATAGTGCTGCGGCGACGGGACCGGCTGTGTGCTCGGGCCGCGCGGCTCAAGGCGGACTGGAGCGCTTCCGGATCGCCGCCAGAATGGTTTCCGGCGAGAGCGGGTGCTCGGCGAATGTCACGCCGAACGGTTTTAGCGCGTCCTCGATCGCCGCGACGATGCACGCGGCCGCCGGAATGGTGCCGCCTTCGCCCGCGCCTTTGACCCCGATCGGGTTGAGCGGCGAGGGCTGCTCCAGATGCTCGATCTCGATGCGCGGCATTTCGGGCGCGCTCGGCAAGAGATAATCGGCGTAATTGGTGGTGAGCGGCTGCCCCGCACCATCGTAGACCGCCCGCTCGAACAGCGCGTTGCCGATCCCGTGCACGACGCCGCCGCGGATCTGGCCGTCGACCAGCAGCGGATTGATGAGTTTTCCGCAATCGTGGGCGACGACATAGCGCAGGATCTTCACCGACCCGGTCTCGGGGTCGACCTCGACCTCGGCCGCATTGGTCCCGCTCGCGAACGTGGTGGCGCGCGCTTCGTGATAGGCGGTTGCGGCAAGGCCCGGCTCGATCCCGCGTGGCATCGGAACCGCGCCGTCGCCGTCGAGGCGCCGCGCGATCTCGGCGAGCGCGAGCGATTTGTCGGTGCCGGCGACGCGCACGAGCCCGTCCTCGAGCACGAGATCGG
>DASWCW010000090.1:0-6362 GCA_036395835.1 Xanthobacteraceae bacterium | reverse complement strand
TGCTGTGCAGGTAATAGACGGCGGCCTCGTCGGGCTCGCCGTTCTCGTCGTACAAGTCGAGCTCGGTCGCGATGCCGCGCGCGTGCCAGACGCGCCGGCGCTTCTGCGGATTGTTGGGGAGGGGCATTGGTTGGCTCCGTCGAGTTTCGACGGAACCCTACAAATACTCACCTGATGTCGTTGGCAACATCAGGGGGGCGTCAGGACCGAAGTAACCCGAAATTTTCAGCCTGGCGCGCACGAAAAGTGGAAAATAATCGGGTTCAGCTCTCCTTCGCGCTCCCGGAGCAAGGCTCCGTCGCCACGTCGGCGTCGATGAATTTGCCGGAGAGGTCCTCGATGCGACCCAAACCCGATACGGTCCTGTCGCCCGGATGCATGAATTGCGGCTCGATCAAATTCCTTCTGCCTTCGCCGGGAAGTCCGAAGCTCGAAACGATCCATTGCTCCAAAATCTTGTAGACCCGGCTCTTCGACAGGCCGAAGCGCGTCATCGCTTCCCGAACATGATCTTTCCGGGGACGGCCGCGGCCTCCCGAGACATGCGGAGTTTCCTCGCGGAAAATGTTCGTCGCTAGGATGATCAGGGCGATCGTCCTTGCGATCCTCTGGCGTTCGGGGTGCCTTTTGACGGGCCGCCGCGATCGAGGAATCTGCTGGTGCATGCTGCAGCTTGTCGCGTCGAGCTATTCGGGTCAACTTCGGGTCGTTGATAACACACGAGAATTATCCCGATGCAACACGAGTGCGACATGTCGAGGTTTTTCAGGAAAAGATGAGCAACATCAACGCGATGAACAATTTCGACGGGAGGTGAAGATCTACCTCGGCATCAAGGACGAGCCGATATCCGCAATCGTGTCAGGGAGCCCAACATGACCAGCTTGAGCGGCAAGGTCGCCTGGATCACCGGCGCGGGTAGCGGGATCGGCGAAGCCGCGGCGCTGGCGCTCGCCGGCGCCGGCGCCACGATCGTGCTCACCGGCCGGCGCGAGCAGCCGCTCGACGCCGTCGCGAAAAGCATCGAAACGGTCAAGGGGCGCGCCCGCGTCGAGGCCGGCGACGTGACCGACGCCAAGCGCGTGAACGCCATCACGGCCGCTATCCGGGACGAGTTCGGACGGCTCGATATTCTGGTCAACAACGCGGGAACCAATCTGCGCGAGCGCCATTGGGCCGAGCTCACGCCGGAGCGGATCGACACGATTCTGGCCGGCAACCTCTCGAGCGCGCTCTATGTCGCGGCGGCGGCGTTGCCGATCATGCGCGCCCAGAAGGACGGCGTGATCATCCATACCGCCTCCTGGGCCGGACGCTTCGTCAGCCTGCTGACCGGCCCCGGGTACAGCGCCGCCAAGCATGCGCTGGTCGCGGCTTCCCACAGCCTCAACATGGAGGAATGCAGCAACGGCATCCGTTCCTGCGTCATCTGTCCGGGCGAAGTGGCCACGCCCATTCTCGCGCAGCGCCCGGTGCCGGTGAACGCCGAGGAGCGCGCCCGGATGCTGCAGGCGGAAGATTTGGGCGATCTCATCCTGTTCGTGGCGACCCGGCCCAAGCACGTGTGCGTCAACGAAGTGCTGATCAGCCCGACCTGGAACCGAAGCTATATTCGCCAGCTCGAACTTCCCGGCGGGCCGTAAGGCGATCCGCCTCGCTGGCACAGAAACGCCGTGGAGCATTCGGAATGCAGCGGATCTTCGAGGGACTGACGGTGCTCGATTGCGCGAGCTTCATCGCCGCGCCCGCGGCGGCCACCATCCTGGCCGATTTCGGCGCGGAGGTGATCAAGATCGAGCCGCCGGCGGGAGATCCGTTCCGGCAGCTGCCGCAATTGCCGGGAAATCCCAAATCCGAGCACAATTGGGCCTGGATGCTGGAATCCCGCAACAAGCAGGGCCTGGCGCTCGATCTGAGCAAAGCGGACGGGCAGGCGGTGCTCTACCGGATGGTGCCGCGCGCCGACGTCTTCATCACCAATTTTCCGCCGGCCGTGCGCCGGCGCCTCGGCATCGCCTATAAGGATCTCGCGCCGCTCAACGAGCGGCTCGTCTACGCATCCTTCACCGGCTACGGCGAGAACGGCCAGGAGGCGAACAAGCCCGGCTTCGACAGCAATGCCTGGTGGGCGCGCTCGGGCATGATGGACCTCGTGCGGCCGGACCACGCCGGCCCGCCGGCGCGATCGCTGCCCGGCATGGGCGATCATCCCTCCGCACTCGCCTTGTTCGGCGCGATCGTCAGTGCGCTCTACCGGCGCGAACGAACCGGCAAGGGCGCCCATGTCGGCACTTCGCTGATGGCGAATGGCGTGTGGTCGAACGGGCTCATGGTGCAGGCCAGACTCTGCGGCGCGACGATCCCGACCCGCCCGCCGCGAGAGCAGACGTTCAACGCCATGACCAACCATTATCGCTGCCGGGACGGGCGCTGGCTGATCCTCTCGCTGTTGAAAGAGGATCGCGAGTGGCCGGTGCTGCTCGAGTGCCTGGAACGGGAGGATCTCGCGGCCGATCCGCGCTTTGCCACCACGCCCGACCGGCATGCGCGTGCGCGTGCGCTGAGCGCCATCTTCGACGAGGTGTTCGCCGGCAAGGATCTGGCCGACTGGCGAACCATCCTCGACGCCCATGGACTGATCTTCGGCGTCGTGGCCGAGGTGGACGACGTGCCGGGCGACCGGCAGATGCTCGAAAACGACGTGCTGGTCCCCTTTCAGGGAGAGAGCATGCTCACCATCAACAGCCCGATCTGGATCGAGGGCGAGGACAAGGTCGAGCCGCGGCTTCCGCCGCAAGTCGGCGAGCACAGCGATGAGGTGCTGCGGAAGTTCGGCTGGGATGAGGCGGAGATTCGACGGCTGCGGGCCTGCGGCGCGGTACGGTGAGCCGCGCCGAGATCAATTCGTGAGACTCTGCAGCACCAGCGCCTTCACGAGGGGACGATAATAGAGCCACTGCTGCGACTGGATCATGAACACGGCGAGCAGGCGCTCTTGGGGATCGGCGAAGGCGAAGGTCCCATAGAGCCCCTCCACGAAATAATCGCCGGGCGAGCCGACCTGGGGCGCCACCCCGAGCATAAGGCGCACCGCAAACCCCAAACCGAACCCGTATCCCGGCCCGGGATAATAGCTCCAGCCCTGCGTGTCGACCTCCGGGGCGAGCCGGTTGCTCGTCATGAGCTCGACCGATTTGCGGCTGAGCACCCTCACGCCGTCGAGCTCGCCGCCGTTGAGCAGCAGCTGCAGGAAGCGCGCGTAATCCGCGGCGGTAGAGACGAGACCGCCGCCTCCGCTTTCGAACTTCGGAGGCTTGCTGACGTCCAGCAGCAGCCGCCGGCCTTCCGGCGGAGCCGGCAGCACGTCGGCAATGCGGTTGTGCTTCTCCGGCGGAACCCAGAATCCGGTGTCCGCCATGCGCAGCGGCGCGAACACGCGCTTCGTCAGATATTCGCTGAGCGGCATACCGGACAACACCTCCAGAATGCGCCCGAGCACGTCCACGGACCGGCCGTATTCCCACACCGTGCCCGGCTGATACATCAGCGGCAGCCGCGCCAGCTTCGTCACCATGTCGGCATTGGTCTCGTCGCGCGAGCCGATTCCCGCATCGCGGTACATCTCCTTGACTTTCGGCCCCACGCCCAGCGCCTCATAGGTGAAGCCGGAGGTGTGCCGCATCAGGTCCTCGATGCGGATCTCGCGCGCGGCCGGGACCAGCCGCAGGCTTGCCTGTCCCGTGGCGGGATCCTTCAACTCGACGCCGACCTGCATGTCGGCGAATTGCGGCAGGTAGTTCGAGATCGGGTCGGCGAGCGACAAGCGGCCTTCCTCGACCAGCATCATGGCCGCCGCGATGGTGATCGGCTTGGTCATCGATCCCAGGCGAAATATCGCGTCCCGGGTCATCGGCGCGTCGCGGGTCCTATCGCGCATGCCGAACGCCTCGAAATACGCCGGCTTGCCGTGGCGCGCGACCAGCATGACGGCCCCGGGTATGACACCGGCCGCAATATCGTTGCGAAGCGCCGGCGCGATGCGCTCGAGCCGCTCCGAGGACAGGCCGAGGCGCTCCGGCTCCACCGCCGGCAGGCCCTGCGCGAAGGCGGCAAGCGGCAGAACGGCCGCCCCGGCGAGCGCAAACAGCCGGCAGGCGAGCTGGCGCACGATGCTCATTTCGGCGCTTGGCGCGTCATCGCGTCCCGCAATCCTCGCTATCCTCGTCGCGGCCTCGGCGGCGATGCTATGATCGACGGCAGGTTCCGATACCGCAAGCCCGGGAGGCTGTCATGGACGAGGTATTGCTCCGGCCCGAACAGGTGCGCGCCGAGGACGTCGATCCGCATTATCGCTGGAACCGCGCGCTGCCGGCGCTCGGCCCGATGGGCGTCGATTTCGAGGAGCGCGTGGATTTCCGGCGCCTGCACCGCTATCGGCTCGGCCGCGCGAGACAGGCGCTCGAAGTCTCCGAGCTGGGAGCGCTGTTGTGCTTCGACGTCAACAACATCCGCTACGTGACCAGCACCAAGATCGGCGAATGGGAGCGCGACAAGCTGTGCCGGTTTGCGCTCCTCGCCCGCGGCGGCGAGCCGATCCTGTGGGATTTCGGCTCGGCTGCGGTGCACCACCGGCTCTACGTGCCGTGGCTGCGACCGGAACTATGCAAGGCCGGCCTGGTCGGGCTGCGCGGGACCGTGCCGCCGGCGTTCGGCCTGATGCGGCGCCATGCGGAGGAGATCGCCGCGCTGCTGCACGAGGCCGGGGTCGCCGACATGCCGCTCGGCGTCGACATCATCGAGCCGCCGATGATGTTTGAGCTCGAGCGCGCCGGGCTGAAAGTCGCAGACGGCCAGCAGGTCATGCTCGACGCGCGCGAGATCAAGAGCATCGACGAGATCGCGATGCTCAACCGCGCCGCCGCCATGGTCGACGGGGTCTATCAGTTGATCAGCGAGGAGCTCAAGCCGGGCGTGCGCGAGGCCGACATCGTCGCGATGGCAACCAAGTTCCTCTACGAGCACGGCTCCGACGACGTCGAAGCCATCAACGCCATTTCCGGGGAGCGCTGCAATCCGCACCCCCACAATTTCACCGACCGCATGATCCGTCCGGGTGATCAGGCGTTCTTCGACGTGCTGCAGGCGTTCATGGGCTACCGGACCTGCTATTACCGCACCTTCAACGTCGGGCGCGCCACGCCGGCGCAGCACGACGCCTACAAGCTATGCCGCGAATGGCTCGACCGCTCGATCGAGCTGATCCGCCCCGGAGTGACGACCGACACGGTGGCGAGCGTGTGGCCGCGTGCCGACGAGTTCGGCTTTCCCGACGAGATGTCGGCGTTCGGGCTGCAGTTCGGGCACGGGCTCGGCCTCGCCTTGCACGAGCGGCCGATCATCAGCCGCCTCGTCTCGCTCGAGCACCCGCTCGAAATCAAGGAAGGCATGGTGTTCGCGCTCGAGACCTATTGCCCCGCAAGCGACGGCTATTCGGCGGCGCGGATCGAGGAAGAGGTCGTGGTCACCGACAACGGCTGCCGCGTCATCAGCCTGTTCCCGGCCGAGGAATTGCCGATCGCGAACAAATACTGAAGCGCAGCCCCCGTCCCGGGTTTGCGGGAAAGGTCTGCTCTCACCAGTTCCGAGCTTGGGTCCTTTCCCCTCTCCCCGTTTACGGGGAGAGGGTGCCGAGCGAGCGTAGCGAAGCGACGCGGGTGAGGGGCACCTGCAATGCGCGGACCTGATCGTAAGACTGTCAGAATGGTCCGACGCCTGCGTCGGCAAATGACTGACGCCGAGGCGAAGCTTTGGTATTTCCTCCGTGACCGCCGATTTGTTCGGTTCAAATTTGTGCGACAGGCACCCATGGGACCCTACGTTGTCGACTTCTTATGCCGCGAAACGAAGTTGGTCATCGAGCTTGATGGCGGCCAGCACGCGGAAAGTGCGCGCGATGCCGTACGAGATGCTTATATCACCGAGCAGGGATACCGAGTGCTCCGGTTCTGGAACTCGGATGTATTTTCAAATCGCGAGGGCGTCTTGACCCTGATCTTTCGGGAATTGACCGGAAAACTCCCTGAGTAGATTGCCGACTTTGCACTTTGCCCCTCAGCCGCCTCGCCGACTATGTCGGCTTGGCACCCTCTCCCCGCACTGCGGGGAGAGGGGAAGAGCCCGAGGCGTCACCGAGACATAAATCCCTGCAATGTCATCATTACGTCTCCAGCCCGGTCGGCACGTTCTTGTTCTCGCTCTTAAGCTTCATGCCGGCGCCGAGCGCGAGCGTCTCCAGCAGCGCCGAGAAATCCTGCTGCAGGTAAGCATCGGGGTCGGGTTTCAGCGTCGCCGCGCCGAAATGG
>DASWCW010000089.1:0-2189 GCA_036395835.1 Xanthobacteraceae bacterium | reverse complement strand
GGTCGCGCGGGCTGTGCGCCGGACAGACCTCGACGCAGATGCCGCAGCCCGTGCAATCCTCAAGATAGAATTGCAGCGAGAAGCGTACGTCGGGGTTGCCGCGCGAATTAACCGGGGCCGATTTGAAGCCGACAGGAGCGCCGTCGAGCTCGTCCTCGTTATAGTATTTTGCGCGGATGACGCTGTGCGGGCAGGCGAAGCTGCATTGACCGCATTGGATGCAAAGATCCGGCTCCCACATAGCGACAGTATCGGAGATATTGCGCTTCTCGAATGCCGCGGTGCCGGGTGGGTAGGTCCCGTCATTCGGAATTTCGCTTACCCGCAATTCGTCACCGCGGCCGGCGAGCATCATGGCCGTGACCTCGCGCACGAATCTTGGCGCATCCGCCGGAACGACTGGCGGCCGGTCGAAGGCGCTCGTCGCAGTGGCGGGCACGCTCACTTCGAAAAGATGCGCGAGCGTGTGATCCACGGCCTCGAAATTCCTGCGCACCACGTCGGCACCCTTGGAGCCATAGCTTTTCTCGATCGAGTGCTTGATGCGCGTGATTGCTTCCTCGCGCGGCAAGACGCCGGAGATCGCGAAGAAGCAGGTCTGTAAGACTGTATTCACACGCCCGCCGAGGCCCGTTTCGCGCGCCACCCTAGAGGCATCGATCACGAAGAAGCGAAGCTTCTTCTCCAGGATCTGCACCTGCACCGAACGAGGGAGCCGGTCCCATACTGTGTCGGCCCCGTAGGGGGTGTTGAGCAGGAACGTGCCGCCGTCGGCGACGAGGCGCAGCATGTCGATGCGATCGAGAAAAGCCGCCTGATGGCACGCGACGAAGTTTGCCGACTCGATCAGGTAAGGCGAGTGAATCGGCCGCTTGCCGAACCTGAGGTGGGAGATGGTTTGCGCGCCGGACTTGTGAGAATCGTAAACGAAATAGCCCTGCGCATACATCGCCGGATCTTCGGCGATGATCTTGACGCTGTTCTTATTCGCCCCGACCGTGCCGTCGGCGCCGAGACCGTAGAAGAGCGCACGCACGACATCGTCCTGCTCGATAGAAAAGCTCGGATCGACCGCGAGGCTGGTGTGTGAGACGTCGTCCTCGATACCGACGGTGAAGCCGTTCTTCGGATCTGCCTTCGTCAATTCGTCAAAGACGGCCTTGGTCTGTGCCGGGTTGAAGTTCTTTGATCCGAGACCGTAGCGCCCGCCGATCACGCGCGGCATCGTACGGCGCTTGCCGCCGCCAACCGCCTGAGCCAGCGTGGTCACCACGTCGACATAGAGCGGCTCGCCGGGCGCCCCTGCCTCCTTGACCTGCTCCAGGACGGCGACCGCTCGGCAGGACTCCGGCAGGGCGGCGAGGAAGTGCTCGGCCGAAAACGGGCGATACAGGCGAACCTGCAACACGCCGACCGGTTCCCCGGCCTTCCGCAGGAAGGCCGCGGCCTCGCGAGCCGTCTCGGCACCGGAGCCCATCAGCACGATCACCCGCTCGGCGTCCGCCGGCCCATCGTACTCGAACAGCCTGTAGGCTCGGCCGGTGAGCGCGGCGAAGTGGTCCATGGCGGATTGCACGATCGCCGGCACGTGCGCGTAGTATGGGTTCGAAGTCTCGCGCGCCTGGAAGAACGTATCCGGGTTGTGCGCCGTCCCGCGGACGACCGGCGCCTCGGGCGTGAGCGAGCGCCCGCGATGAGCGCGCACCAGGTCCTGGGTAATCATTGCTCGAATCTGATCGTCCGAGAGGAGCGTGACCTTGTTGATCTCATGCGAGGTTCGGAAGCCGTCGAAGAAATGCAAGAACGGAATGCGCGATTCGAGCGTGGCGGCCTGCGCGATCAGCGCCGCGTCGTGCGCCTCCTGCACCGAACCTGACGAGAGGAGCGCGAACCCCGTCGTTCGCGCCGTCATCACGTCGGAATGATCGCCGAAGATCGAGAGCGCCTGGGTCGCGAGCGCCCGCGCCGCCACGTGAAAGACGGTCGAAGTCAGCTCGCCGGCGATCTTGAACATGTTCGGCAGCATCAGCATCAGGCCCTGCGAGGCCGTGAAGGTCGTCGTCAGCGCGCCCGACTGCAGGGCGCCGTGCACGGCGCCGGCGGCGCCGCCTTCGCTCTGCATTTCCTGGACGACAGGGACATTCCCCCAGATGTTCTTGACACCCGCCGCCGACCACTCATCGGCGAGC
>DASWCW010000088.1:0-24454 GCA_036395835.1 Xanthobacteraceae bacterium | reverse complement strand
ATTCGCGCCGTCGACAGAGACCATGGGAAGGTAGATCGTGGGCTGCCACGGATCGCGCGGCTGGCCATCATTGTTGGCTTCCCACAGAGCCCGGTCGTTATGACCGAGGCTCGCGCGATCGGACGGAACGAAGCCCTCAATCAGCAGACCCATATTCTGTTCGGCCGGCCGGTTGTCTTCCCAGCGAACCCAGCCATGAACCATTCCCGCCACGACCGCGGCGAGGGCTTTCTCGCTGCACTCCTCGTTGTCGCGACCGACCAACCAGTCGCCCTTGCTGAATTTCAAGAGCTGACCGATGATCGACGAGCTATTCGCCGCGTCAGCGTATTGCTCGAACGGGTTTTTGCCTGGCACAGCCGGGACTTTCTTATCGTCGTTACTCATTGTTCGGAACTCCATCTTGAGAAGCGTGCGCTCGCACGCGGACATCGAGACGACCGGTCGGCTGACCGGTCGTCTCGAATTTGCCGACGTCGATGCCGGCGGCGGTCGCGGCCGCCTTGAGTGCCGGGACGTCGAAGCTCAATCGCCCTTTCACGGACGACCAGGTGATTGAGAAGTCGTCACCGTTGACGCGGCGCAGCTTCTTCGAGCGCAGGCGTTCGCGGATAGCTTCTTGGGTTTCGCGCAGCTTTGCGGCCGCGGCGTCGGCGTCGCCCTGGTGACGCTTTGCCTCGCGCGCGAGATCGCGGACCTCGGCGACGAACTGGGGATCGGCGACGGTGTTGGATGCGTCAGGAACGGAACGCCGTTCGATCCCGCAGGCTCGGACGAACGGGCAATACTTGCACTCACGGCCGCCGGCGATGTAGCCCTCGGGCGGGAGCTCAGACGGCTTGCTTGCGGTCAGGACCTTGGCGGCGCGCCGCTTCGCGTTCTCAAAGACGGCCGGGTCGAACTTGACGGCGAATTCGGCCACCTCGGACCAGAAGCTTGCGTCGGCGTAGCTGATCACCGCGTACTGCGGCGCCCAACCAGCAATTTCACGGACGACGCCGAGTTGGACGATGGCTTGGTAGCGATGCTCCGGCTTCGGCGCATCGAGCTTCGTTCTCGGGTCAAGAGTCTTGCATTCGAGCAACAGGCAGTCGCTCTCGATGTCGGGAATGCCGAGCGGCGCCAAGACGTCGGACGGCACGTCGGCCAAGAGCCCGTCGGGCGTTGCGCTGATGAAGCCCGACTCGAATCCGCGCTGCTCGTCGCCGGCGAATTTCAGGCGGTCGCCATAGCGAGCGCGCAGTGCCGGAACCCAGAACGCGCGCTCGAACACAGTGCCGCGCAGCTGAGCGCCCCATCCGTCCGTATATCCGGCGTCGCGCTCGATTTTGAAATGCGGGTCGAGCTCATTCTTGAGGAAAAACATCTTCCTCGAGCACTGGCCGACTTCGCTCGCGCCGACCGTCGAGATGCGCCGCTCGTCCGGGATTCGTGTGCCAAGGGCGTAATTATTGAGAGCGTCGGCGACTATCATCTGAGGAACTCTCGGAGTTGGAGGAAGGCGTCCGGCTCCTCGTCCGGCATCGGATCGTCGAAGCTCGGCAAGCCGCGGCGCTCACGCGATCGGACGAGCGCGCGGTCAATTAGGAGGATGACGAGGAACCGCGTGTCCTCATCGGCGTCGCGCCAAGGGCCCGATCGGACGAGCTCGATCAGCCCGGTTGCGGCCTCGTTCATGTGATCGAGGAACTCGACCAGCGCCGCCGCGGCGGCGCCGTACGGCCCGGCGAGCAGCGCGGCGATCTCGTCTTTGCGCCGGCGTTCGTGCGCGCGAAAGAGCTGATCGCGTTCCCTGAGGGCGGCTTCCTGGCGCGCCTTCTGTTTCTCGGTGACCCGGCGTGGCTTGACGCGGTGAGCGTTCGCCTCACCGAAGGCTTCGAATGGATTGCTAGAAGTCATCGGCATATTCCGGTTCGAGGGCTTCAGGCTCGAGGACGAATTCCAGCGCCGGCATGGGTTTGGAGCTCTTCGCGTAGCGATGGCCGGATCGCACCTTGCAGGCGATTGGCAGCTCGCTCGCCCATGCCGGAGCGATCGTCAGCAGGCGTTCGAACTCGGCGAGGTCTTCGGAGCCCGAAAGCACCTCAACCATGACCTCGTCGTGCACGGTCAGCACGATCTTGAAGCCGGCCCGATCGAGGCGGAGCATTGCGGCCGCGAGGAGGTCACGGCTGATCGCCGAGACGACGTTTTCAGTGAACGTCCCGTGCCACCCGGCGACCTCGGCCCATCCGCCTCTCGCGTTGTCCATGAACGCGACTTGCGTGGTGCCGTCGCCGAATTTCCCGGGCACAAGACGCGCCCCCGGATAGGCGAGCCGTCGACCGCTCGGTAGAACGATGAATGCCGTCTCGTCCGCGTATTCGAACGCGAGTCGATTGAGCTCGACGCGTTCTCCGGTCCGAATTGCCTTCTTGAGGCTGGCCTCCAGCCGTCGCCAGAAACGGGTCGTCGCCGGATGGCTCGCGCGCCACGCGTTCTTGATGCGCTCAACTTCGGCGTCGGTGTGCGTGTCGCTATCGTCGAACGCCCGCCAAGCGCCGATCGCGCCGCCATAGCCCAGGGCCAAATCTGCAGTCTTGCCTGTTTGCCGGCCGGCCTCGTCGGCCGGCGTGACCGGGCGCCGGAGAACTCGCGACGCCGTCACGCAGTACGGTTCGAGTGCCGGATCGCCGGTGAGATCAAACTTCCGATAGATGTCGAGTTTCCACGTCTCACCGGCGAGCCACGCCAACGTCCTGCTCTCGACCGAACTGAAATCGCCGCATACGAGCGTGTGGCCGGGCGCCGAGCAGAGCAGGCACCGTGTGGTGTCGCCAATGACCGACAGCGGCGCGCCGAGGGTGCGGATGCGATCGATGTCGCCGGCGAGAATGGCGTCGACCGCGGCTTCGAGATCCTTCGTCTTCGGCCGCTTCAGGTTTTGCGGCTGGAAACCGGCGCCGCTCCATCTTCCCGTCGAGGCGGCGCTGAAGTTCAGCGTGCCGCGCAGTCGACCATCGCGGTCGACGCCGGCGAGCAGAGCATTGAGTTTGTGGACCGAAGCGAGTCCTCCGTCACGCCGGAGCTCGAGCAGGCGATGGATCTCGTCGTTCGGATTCCCTCGCGCGAGTACGGCGCTGACGGAGCGCCTCGTCAGCCCTTTGATCTGGTGCCCGCGGTCTCGCACGAAGGCGGTTATTTTCTTGACCTGGTTCGCGGTCGTGATCTCGCCGCCCGTGAGCACGGAGATCTCCGCGTCGATTGCAGCCTGCTCCTGGCGAACGAGATCCTGCGCCGCCCGGGCGAGGGCAACGTCGTGGAATCCCCGGGCGTTGATCGTGGCGTCGAGTGCCCACAGTTTTTGCTCGCTTGGGATTAGCGGCCGCAGCCGGCGGAACAGGGCGCGGCAGACCTCGACGTCGCGCATGCAGTAGGCGTCGCGGATCGCGATGCTGGCGTCGTCTTCGACCCAGTGGACAACGTTCGGATCTTCGCCTTTCCGAGGCTTCCGCGGCTTCGTCATCCGCAGCATGACCCGGTGCCCGGCGGCGTCCTTCTGCACCGGGAGCCCGAGCGCCGTAGCAGCACTAGCAAGTGAACCGGGCAGGGCGCTCGCCCATGCGGCTGCCATCGTGCACCGGTGCCGCTCGATCGGGACGATCGGCCAGCCGAATCGAGGACCCAAAATCAGCTGCTCGACCGCGGTCTCGAATGCGTCGTTGTGGGCGACGAAGGTCGAATTCGGATCGCGCGCGGCCTCGATGATCTCCGGCGGAACCGGTTGGCCCGGAACCCAGATCTGCACCAAACCATCGTCGATCGCGTAGCCGACGCACAGCACCTCGGTCGTCGGGTCGGCCGCGTATCGCCAGGCGCCGACAGTCTTCAGGCTGATCGTGGATCGTGTCTCGATGTCGCGGAAGACGATCATGGCGCGACCTCGGGTACCTGGCGCCAGTCGCGCATCTGCCCCAGTAGATCGGCCGGCTCGAGCCGTTCATGAGGTTGAGGGAGGACCAGATAGCTCGCCCAGTAATCTCGACAGCCGTGCTCAAACCAGAATGCGCCGACGACGACCGGTTCACCCGACCAGCGCCAGAACCGGGCGCACGCGGGCGCCGCGGCGATGTCCCAGGATGTCGCCGGGATTCCGAACCGCTTCCACAGCCGCTTCCGGCGCTTGCGCTCCTCACGATCTCGCTGTTCTGCGAACTCCTCGAGAGTGAGCCAAATCTCTTCGACTTTGGCGGCGACAACGGCTGCGATCTCGGGAGACCTCATGATACGGCTCCCGAAATCTCGATCCGCAGGCTCGGGCGCTCGCCGTATTGTTTGATTACGACCGCGCGCGTGATCTGCTTGTCGTCGATCCACGTGACGCCGTTGAGCGCGTCGACGCATTTCAGCAAGTTGTCACAATCGGGCGCTTTGACGTGCGGGAGCGTTCCGGAGAGCGCGTCTGCGCGCTTGCGCTTCGACCAGGACACCGGCACCGCGAACGTCGCCACCACGGTGATGACGAGCGCCGTGTCGAACGGCGGCCGGCCGTTCATCTCCTGTTGGGCGGCGTACCGGAGCGCGGCTTCGTGCTTCCGCGTTGCGCTCGGCGTGAAGGCGACGCCGGTTCCGCGAACGAAGCGTGGCCGGCCTTTCCCTCGCGGCTCGCCGGCGAGCTCGATGACGACGATGGGGGTCACGTCGGTTCCCCCTCTGCAAAATCGCACTCGTCCCAACCCCAGTCGAACATGTCGACGAGCTCGTCTTCGTTACTGTCGGCGATCGCGTGCTGCGCGTCGCGCGTGAGCAAATCGAGCTCGAGCGCGGTCAATCCCGCGAGTTGCAGCCGCAGGCTCTGGACCACGAGGGCGACCGCCTGACGGGCGAGCCGGTCGCCGCTCTGACCGGCGGCCCGGCGGACGCGCTCGATGAGCTCGGGGGCGGGCTGGAGGTTGGTCATGTCCGCACCCCGGCGAGCGCCTGAGCGGCGTCGCGCGCGCGGCTCAGATTGACGATGTCGGAGATGTGATCGCCGCGATGAATCCGGAACATCGACGGCCAGACCGGGTCGCGTCGAACCGCGATTTGGGTTCCGTCCGGCGCCCGCCAGGTCATCCGAAGAGGTGCGGCCGAGGTCTGTTCGGTTTCGGCCCGGGGCGGCGAGGAAGCCCGTTTGAAGCCCTCGCGGGCCTCGAGCGGAGGCCGTACGCGCGAATCATCCACCTTCCGGGTAGGGCGGGAGGGGGGCTTTTTCGGAATCGAATCATCCACCCGGTGCGGGCCCGAATTCGACTGAAGTTCGGCTCGAAGTCGGGCGATCAGCTGGTGGTGGACGAGGAACCGGCGAGCGACTTTCCGGTCGCCCAAACCGTGCGCTTCCGGGGTCGCGAGGAACGCGAGAATCTCGACCCGCTTTTTCGGATCGCGCTTGGAGGACCAGCGGCGAAGCAACATCACACGCCCCCGCCGATCGAGTGCATATGATCGGAGAGCGGCGCCGGCGCGACGGTGTCGGCGATCTCGACTTCCGCCGATTCGGCGAGCGCCAAGCCGCGCAAGTAGTCGACCGCCTTCTGCGCCTGCGAGGCGCAGGTGAAGATCGCCTTCGCGTCGCTCTTCAGGAGCTCGAGGTAGTTGGCGATGTAGCCGGCCGCGTTATCGTTATCGAACGCGAATTCCGCGCAAAGGAAGCTCGCGCCGAGCTCGGCGACGAGTTCTTCGGCGGCACGCACGTGAACAGCGGGGCGATCGCCAGTGCCGAAGCGCTTCGCAAGCGCGGTGGCGCGATCGGTCCGGGATTTGGCCTCCGTCCAATGAGTCAGCTCGTGGAACGACGCCGCGTAGTACGTGTCACGAGACTTGAACGAGCCGAACGCCGGCACGTTGATCGTATCGGTTCTCGGGTTGTAGCTCGCCACGTCGCCAGCGCCCTCGATGATCCGGGCACCGGTCGCGGCAACGAATGCATCCGCCCATTCGTCGCGACCATCCGGGTTGCGAGCCTTCGGCGGCGGGATCGTCAGCAGGCGTTCGGGCAAGCCCTCACACTGAGCGACGTTGAAGACCACGAAGCGTTTGAGCATCCGTACAGAGCGGGTGCGCTCTTCGCCGTCCGCGTTCTCGCCGTCTTCGAACTTGAGGTCCTTGACGAAGTAGACCCGGTGCCCGTGCTCCCCCTTGCGCACATTGCCGCCGGCGTCGAGCGCCTGTTTGAAAGTGAGGAAACGCGGCACGGCGTAGCCGTGCTTCGCCATCGCGATCCACAGCGCGAGCACGTTGATGCCGCTGTAAGCGCGCTTGGTGACGGCGTTCGCAACTACATTGCGGCCAGGAGAGCGCGACCACGGCTGTTTCCACGGGACGGTGCCGGCCTCGAGCTCGGCGACGATCGCGTTAGTCACTTCTTGATAAAGATCGATCTTCGCCATGGTTATGCTCCTGGTTT
This sequence comes from Xanthobacteraceae bacterium, assembly GCA_036395835.1. GTDB lineage: Bacteria > Pseudomonadota > Alphaproteobacteria > Rhizobiales > Xanthobacteraceae > AP-16. Next base: position 18,030 of record DASWCW010000088.1, on the reverse strand, counting down.
CGAGTGGGAGATTCGATCGACCGTCGCCGGTCCGGCGTGATTGCGATTCCAAACGAACCAAGCGAAAGGGATGCTCGAACTCGCGCGCGGCCCTTCCCAACCAGCGCGATGCATCATCGGGAGGCGGTTGCGAAACACGTGGATGCGCGCGAGCTTTCCGGTGTCGAGGATCGGGGAGCGACGCTCGGATTCCAGAAACGCCAGCCGGAGCAGCATCGCCGCGAGCGGCACGAGCTCGAGCGCGTGCGCGACGAATGCATCGGCATGCCGGAAGGGCGGGTTGGTCACGATCGCCCCGACGCCAGCCGGCGCGCGCGTCTCCATCAGGAAGTCGCGACGGAAATGCAGCGAACAAGTCGGGTATTCGATGACGTCGGAGGCGATGACGGCGTGCCCGGCCTCGCGCAGGACCTGGACGATCGCGCCCGGGCCACAGGCGGGTTCCCAAATCACATGCGGCAACTGCTCGACCTCGAGCAACGCGCGCACCGCTTCCGGCGGCGTGGAATAGCAATCGTGGCCGCGATCGGCGAACGAATGCGTGCCGGGATTGGCGGAATGCAGCATGACGACGTGCGCTTCGTTTTCGTTTGGGCTCTCGGAGGAAGATCGCGATCGCGGTCCTCATCGGAGAGCCCGTCGCCACCGCGCTGGCGGCGACGGGAAGGCGTGATCGCGTTGGTTTAGAAAGAGCGACGGGCGAGAATCGCGGCCGCGATCCGCAACGCGTGGGCTCGGTCGGAAGGATCTGGTCGACGAGATCGATCAGTTCGCAGGCCAGCGCGTCCGCCGGGACGGGCCTTGCCGAGGCATAGTCGGCGGCCCACAGCACGCTAGACAGCTCGTGAAGCGCCTGCCGCAGATTCCCGACTGCCTCCTTGGCACCGGGAATGTGCGGCGTCCCGGCGAGGGGCGTGCGCCCGTTGGTATCGTGGGGACGGGACGGGTAGACTTCGTTGAACGCGAATGCCATATTGGCACTCCTCAGTTGGCGGCGCTCCGGTTGGCACCAAGCAGCGCCGCGAATTCGCCTCGGGGAATTGACGCCGAGGCCGCGTCGCGAAGACGCCGGGCCATGTGCCCGGCTCTTCACCCTCAATCAGGATCGGCGAGTACCTCCGGTGCTTCGATTTCCAGTGCGTCGCCGATCGTCATTCCTTGCCGACGCGGTGACAGGGTTCGAATTTTGTTGCGGTGGCGGCGCCGGAGCGTGTCGATCGACACGCCCGCGATATCGGCGGCCTCTTCGAGGCTCACAACTCGCCGAAGCGCGAGCTCGCCCGGGAGCAGCTGTTTAGCGAGATTGGATTGGCGCTCACGGCGCTCACGCTCGCGCCGCTCGCGCTCACGCCGCTTGCGCTCGCGTTCCTCAAACTCGAGAATTTCCTGGGGAGACATTGGGAGGCATCCTCGCAGATGGCGGCGCTGACGTGCGCCGGTATGCGTGAGGATGCTAATGAGATTCCGCGCGTCGGATCACACACCACCGGGAGGGGCGTGCGAACTATTTTAGACGGCGAGTTCGCAGTCCTAATTTTCGATGGGTCTCTTTAACGACTTCCCGAACAAGCCGTTCCGCCGCGCCGGAGTTTTGCAGCTTGCTGATACTCCAGGTTTGGTTCGGGACGCGCCCGGCGTGGGTCGCGACGTAGTGCCGGATCAGCGATTCGAGCTCGGTGCCGAGCGCGGCCTTCCGCTTGTTGCGTGCCGCGGCTGTTGCTCTCGACTGCGACGAGTGCCCGCCGGCGTCTATGTCTATCCAAAATTGCCGATGCCGGTGTGGGTCCGCCCGAACCACACCTTCGCCGCGAAAGGCGGCGCCGGCCTGATGCGCTCGCGCCCGGCCCTTAGCAGGCGCCCGCATCAGCGGCGCGCCGTGAGCGGCACGATTTTGCGCCCGCGACCCTCCGCGATCGCCTCGATGTGCTCACCCCAGAGCATCATCGCCGCGCGAGCCTCGCGCTCGTAGGGACTCCGATTATAGGTTCCGGCGACGCCGGCCTTGTGGCCCGAGACGTGATTGAGAATCACTTCGATGACATGCGGTTGCACACCGAGATTTGCCAAGCCGGTGGCGACCGACCGCCGGATGTCATGGATGACCCACGACGGCAATTCGGCGCCGGCGAGCGCCGCATCGAGCTTCGCCTTTCCGCTCGACCACCCCGAGAACCCGCCCGCACCCTCGCCGAACAACCGCCGGCCGTGGTCGAGCCGACAGGCCGGAATCGCCTCGATCACCTCGATCGCGAGCGGCGGAAGCGGCAACGCGTGATCGCGATGATTCTTTGTCCGCGTGCCGGGGATGCGCATGGTGCCGTGTTCGAGGTCGAGCTCGTCCCACGCCAAATCGCCAATCTCTTGCCTGCGGCATCCGGTCAGCACGAGCAGCCGGACGATCGCGCCGTACTCGCCGAGATCGGCGCAGGCACGCCATGCCGCGCCGAGCTCGTGGTCGTCGAGCACGCGCTCGCGCGCCCGCGCCGCGGCCGGCCTGCGCGCGCCAATAATCGGATTCATCGCAACGATGCCTTCCGCGACGGCCCAGCCGAGGAGATCGCTAAGTCCTGCGTACGCCGCGCGCGCGGCGCCGGGACCGTTCTCAAGCCTGATCTCGGCGAGCCGAGCGGAGATGTCGAGACGGGTGATTTCGTGGATTGGCTTGCTGTGGAGCAGCGCCCACCGATGCTCGAGCTGCATCGTTGCGGCCACCATCGTCGCCGGCCGCGGCGGCTCGCCGGTCGACGGCCGAATCGCCACGCGCTTATGGGCGAGGAAGATGGGGACGATCGCGCCGAGCGTTCGCTTCGCTCGGGCCCGAGCTTCAGCCCGCTCGGCGGCCGGGTCGTGCCCAGTCGCCACGGCGCCGAGCTTGCGCCTGGCGGCGCGCCGGGCCTCGTCGAGATCGACGGTGCGGGCGTCGCCCAAGCTTTCTCGGCGCTGCCGGCCGCCGGCGCGATACTGGACAACATAGCCGCGCTTGCCCCCGGCGCGAAGGCGAATACCGAACCCCGGCAGCGTGTCGTCGAACACGACGTGATCAGTCTTGCCGGCCGGCAGCGCCAGGGCGGCGACCGTGGCTTTCGAGAATTTCATGGCGGTCTCCTTGGGAAGCGATTGGGAAGCAAGCACCTGCTTCCCGTCGCCTCCCCCTGCTTATGTAACATCTAGGCTGAGCCACCGCAAACCCCTGTGCCGCAAGCTTTTGCCCACTACAGCGTTCGCCTGCCTCCTCCTGATTTAGGCCGACTTCTATCTCGCGGATCTCGGCTGGTCGAAGGCGCAGGTGGGGCTCGCGCTGACGACCGGCACGCTTGCGGGCGTCGTCGGGCAGATTCCCGGCGGGGCGTTCACCGATGCGTTTGGCTGGAAGCGCGCGCTCGCCGCCGCCGGCATCGTCATGATCGCTGCCTCCGCGCTGATCCTGGCGCTGGTGCCGACCTTCCCGCTGGTGTTCCTCGCCGAGATCCTGCACGGGCTCACTGCCGGGATCGTCACGCCCGCCATCGCCGCGATCAGCCTCGGCCTCGTCGGCCGGCGGGCGATGTCGACGCGCACCGGCCGGAATTACCGGTTCGATGCCGCCGGCAACGCGCTCACCGCCGGCATGATGGGACTGGTCGGCGATTATTTCCGCAAAAGCGCGATCTTCCTGGCCTCCGCGGCGCTGTGCGTCCCGGCGCTGTTCGCGCTCAGCCGCATCCGCGGCGAGGAGATCGACTATGCGCGCGCGCGCAACGCCGGCACCGGCGAGCAGGCCAGGAGCTTCCAGCGCATCTTCGATTTGGGCAAGAACCGCACGCTCTACATCTTCGCGGCTTGCGTTTTCCTGTTCCAATTCGCCGATGCTTCGATGCTGCCCATCGTCGGCGAGAATCTGGCTCAAAGCAAAGCCGGAGCGCCGTCGCTGCTGATGTCGGGGCTGATCGTCGCGCCGCAGATCGTGGTCTCGCTGCTCTCGCCGTGGGTCGGCTATCATTCGGAGCGCTTCGGCCGCAAGCCGCTGCTGATCCTCGGCTTCGCGCTCGAGATCCCGCGCGCGCTGCTGTTTGCGTTCTTCAGCGATTATCCAATCCTGGTCATGGGGCAATTGCTGGACGGGATCAGCGGCGCGACCGTGACCGTGCTCACCATCCTGGTGATCACCGACATCACCACCGGCACCGGGCGCTTCAATCTCACGCGCGGGGTGGTGGGCACGCTGCTGGCGATCGCGGCCTCGATCAGCACCGCGGCGACCGGGCTGCTGTTCCAGAGTTTCGGCCATCGGGCCGGCTTTTTCACGCTGGCCGGCGTCGCCGCCGCCGGGACCTTGCTGCTCTGGCTCGCGATGCCGGAGACCAAGCCCGCGGAATATCTGGATTGACGCATCGCCGGCGCGCGTTTCCCCGCTGCGCCCGGGACACGAGAGTCTCCCTCAGCTCGGCAGCGTGCCGTTCCGCGCCAGGACCTCGCCGGCGAGATAGAGCGATCCGATGATCAGGATGCGCGGGCTCGCCTCCACATCGAGCCGCGCGACGCCGGCAAGTGCCGGCTCGATCCCGTCGCTCACGTCGGCCGGAATGCCGATCCGGCGCGCCGCCGCCGCGACCGCGTCGGGCGACAGGGTCTTTTCCTGGTGGATCGGCACCGCGATCAGGCGGCGCGCGAGCCCGGTGAAATTGCGCAGAAAACCCTCCAGATCCTTGGTAGCCAGCATGCCGACGATGAGCACCAGCGGACGCGGCACCCGCTCCTCCATATCGGCGATCGCCGCCGCGACCACGCGCGCGCCCTCGGGATTGTGCGCGCCGTCGAGCCAAATCTCGCTGCCTTCCGGCGCGAGCGCCGGCAGGCGACCGGCGGTCAGCCGCTGCAGCCGGGCCGGCCAATCTACCTTGAGGAGACCGGTCTCGAGCGCGGCGGTGTCGATCCCGGCATTGCCGAGGCTCCTCAGGGTCGCAATCGCCGTGCCGGCATTGTCGAGCTGATGGCGTCCGAACAGCCGCGGCCGCGGCAGATCGAGCAGCCCGTGCTCATCCTGGTAGACCAGCCGCCCGTGCTCCTGCGACACCAGCCAATGCTCGCCCGCCACCATCAGCTGCGCGCCGAGCCGCGCCGCTTGGCGCTCGATCACGCCGCGTGCCTCGTCGACCTGCGGGGCGATCACCGCCGGCACCCCCGGCTTGAGAATGCCGGCCTTCTCGGCCGCGATCTTCACGATGCTGTCGCCGAGATACTCGACGTGATCGAGCGAGACCGAAGTGATCACGGTCGCGACCGGGCGCTCGACGACGTTGGTCGCATCGAGCCGGCCGCCAAGCCCGACTTCCATCAACAGCATGTCGGCCGGATGCCGGGAGAACAACAGCAGCCCGGCGGCCGTGGTGATCTCGAACACCGTGATCGGCGAGCCGGCGTTGACGCGCTCGCATTCGCCGAGCGCGTCCGCGAGCTCCTCGTCGGAAACCAGCACGCCGCCGCCCGGACGTCCGAGCCGAAAGCGTTCGTTGACGCGCACGAGATTGGGCGAGGTGTAGACATGCACGTTGCGTCCCCCCGCTTCCAGCATCGCGCGCAGGAAGGCGATGGTCGAGCCCTTGCCGTTGGTGCCGCCGACGTGAATGACCGGCGGCAAACGCCGCTCCGGGTGACCGAGCCGCTCCAGAAGCCCCAGCACGCGATCGAGCGACAGGTCGATCCGCTTGGGGTGAAGCGAAAGCAGCCGGGCAACGATGGCGTCGACCGGGGTCACGAACTCGTCTTTCGGGGCGCGCTCGCTCACGCGGGCGCCGGCGCGGGCAGCGCCGCCGCATCGGTCGGCGCCGGCGTCTTGGTCAGCACGCGGCACAACCGCGCCAGCGTCGGGCGCAGCAGGTGACGGTGCACGACCAGATCGACCATGCCGTGGTCCTTGAGATATTCGGCGCGCTGGAAACCGTCGGGCAGCTTCTCGCGAATGGTCTGCTCGATCACGCGCGGGCCGGCAAAGCCGATCAGCGCTCCGGGCTCGGCGATATGCACGTCGCCGAGCATCGCATAGGAGGCGGTCACGCCGCCGGTGGTCGGATTGGTGAGCACGACGACGTAGGGCTTCTTCGCCTCGCGCAATTCCTGCACCGCCACGGTGGTGCGCGGCAGCTGCATCAGCGAGAGAATGCCCTCCTGCATGCGGGCGCCGCCCGAGGCCGCGAACAGGATGAACGGCGTCCCGCGCTCGACCGCGGTTTGCAATCCTTTGATCACCGCCTCGCCGGCCGCCATGCCGAGCGAGCCGCCGAGAAAATCGAAATCCTGGACGCCCGCGGTCACGGCCAAGCCTTCGAGCCGGCCGAAGCCGAGCTTGATCGCGTCCTCGAGCCCGGTCTTGGACCGCGCGTCCTTGAGCCGGTCGGCGTAGCGGCGCTCGTCGCGGAACTTCAGCGGATCGGCCGCGACCTCCGGAACCGGAATTTCCTCGAACTCGCCCTCGTCGAACAGCACCTTGAGCCGCGCGGTCGCGCTCATGCGCATGTGATAATTTGAGGTCGGAATGACGAATTGGTTCGCCTCGAGGTCCTTGTAGAAGACGAGCTGCCCGGTTTCCGGACATTTGACCCAAAGGTTCTCCGGCACTTCCCGGCGCAAGAAGCTGCGGATTTTCGGGCGGACGACGTTGGCGATCCAATTCATTGCCATTAACCGGACGGTATCTTGTTGGACATGTTCATTCCGCGGCCTGCTGCCGCGCGCCGCGCACGCCGGCCGAGAGCGCGGCGACGAGCTCGGTCACCGCGGAGACCGTGCGGGCGCTGGCCTTTCCCGATGGATCGAGGCTCGAGCGGATCGCATCGACGAGCGCCGAGCCGACGACCACCGCATCCGCCCCCGCCGCGATGGCGCGGGCGTGCTCCGCGGTCTTCACCCCGAAGCCGACCGCGACGGGAAGCGAAGTGTGGCGCTTGATGCGCTTGACCGCATCGGCGACGCGGCGCGTATCGGGCGCCGCCATGCCGGTGATGCCGGTGATGGAGACGTAATAGACGAACCCCGAGGTGTTGGCGAGCACCGCGGGAAGCCTCCTGTCGTCCGTCGTCGGCGTGGCGAGGCGGATGAAATTGAGCCCGGCGTTGAGCGCCGGGACGCAAAGCTCGTCGTCCTCCTCGGGCGGAAGATCGACCACGATGAGGCCGTCGACGCCGGCGGCCTGGGCGTCGACAAGAAAGCGCGAAACGCCGTAGATGTAGATCGGATTGTAATAGCCCATCAGCACGATGGGCGTGACGTCGTCGCCGGTGCGGAACGCGCGCACCATGGCGAGGGTCTTCCGCAGCGTTTGGCCCGCGCGCAGCGCGCGCTGCGAGGAAGCCTGAATCGACGGCCCGTCCGCCATCGGATCGGTGAACGGCATGCCGAGCTCGACGACATCGGCGCCCGCCGCCGGCAGGCCCTCGAGGATCGCGAGCGAAGTGTCCGGATCGGGATCGCCGGCGGTCACGAAGGTGACGAGCCCGGCGCGGCCCTGCTGTTTGAGCGCGGCAAAGCGCGCGTCGATGCGGGTGGTCATGCGCGCCGCCGCTCCAAATAGGCTGCCACGCTGGTCAGATCCTTGTCGCCGCGCCCGGACAGATTGAGCACCATCAGGTGATCCTTGGGTTTCCGCGGGGCAAGATCCATCACCCGGGCCAGAGCATGCGCGGGCTCGAGCGCCGGGATGATGCCTTCGAGCTTCGAGCAAAGCTCAAACGCGGCCAGCGCCTCCTCGTCGGTCGCCGACAGATAGGTCACGCGCTTGACCTCGTGCAGCCAGGCATGCTCCGGGCCGATGCCCGGGTAATCGAGGCCGGCGGAGATCGAGTGCGCTTCCTTTATCTGGCCGTCGTCGTCCATCAGCAGATAGGTGCGGTTGCCGTGGAGCACCCCGGGGCGCCCGCCCGCGAGCGAGGCGGCATGGAGCCCGCTCGAAAGCCCGTGACCGGCGGCCTCGACTCCGTAAATCTCGATTCCGCGCTCATCGAGGAACGGATAGAACAGGCCCAGCGCGTTCGAGCCGCCGCCGATGCAGGCGATGAGACTGTCGGGAAGCCGGCCTTCGGCGTCGAGCATCTGCGCGCGGGTCTCCTCGCCGATGAGCGATTGAAAGTCGCGCACCATCATCGGATAGGGATGCGGGCCCGCCACCGTGCCGATGCAATAGAACGTCGTCTCGACGTTGGTCACCCAGTCGCGCAACGCCTCGTTCATGGCGTCCTTGAGGGTCTTGGAGCCGGACTCGACCGGCCGCACCTCGGCGCCCAGCGCCCGCATGCGGAGCACGTTCGGCTGCTGCCGCTCGACGTCGACCGTCCCCATGTAGACGACGCAGGGAAATCCGAATTTCGCGCACAGCGTCGCGGTGGCGACCCCGTGCATGCCCGCGCCGGTCTCGGCAATGATCCGCTGCTTGCCCATGCGGCGCGCGAGCAGGATCTGGCCGAGCACGTTGTTCACCTTATGCGCCCCGGTGTGGTTGAGGTCCTCGCGCTTGAAATAGATTTTCGCGCCGCCGAGATGCTCGCTCATGCGCTCGGCGAAATACAGCGGGGTCGGCCGGCCCACATAGTGCTCGAGATAGCCGTTCATCTCCGCCTGGAAGGCGGGATCGGCCTTGGCGCGCGCATAGGCCTGCTCGAGCTCCAGGACGAGCGGCATCAGCGTCTCGGCGACGAACCGGCCGCCGAACATGCCGAAATGCCCGCGCTCGTCGGGACCGCCGCGGAACGTGTTCGGCTGCTGCATGCTCATGTGGAACTCCCGGAACCTGCGGCAATATTAGCATGAGCTTGCCGCACGGCGCGAATGAAGGCGCGGATCCTGTGCGGATCCTTCTGTCCGGGCGAGCGCTCGACGCCGGACGACACATCGACGCCCGGCGCGCGGGTGATGTCGAGCGCCTCCGCGACATTGCCGGCGTCGAGCCCGCCGGAAAGCAGGAACGGAACGCCGGGTTCGAGATTCCGCAGCAGCTTCCAGTCGAAGCGATTGCCGAGCCCGCCGGGGCGGGTCGCGTCCCGCGGCGGACGCGCGTCGAACAGCAGATGGTCGGCGACCTCCGCATGGGCCGGCACCATCAAGAGATCCGCCGAGGTCTCGACGTGGATCGCCTTCATGACCGGCAAGCCGAACCGCGCTTTTACGGCGGCGACGCGCTCCGGCGGCTCGCCGCCATGCAGCTGCAGCAGATCAGGCTGCAGCACCTCGATGAGGGTCGCGAGCAACACATCGTCGGGATCGACGGTCAGCGCCACCTTGCGGGCGCGGCCCTCGACCCGCCGGCCGAGCGCCCGCGCGGCAGCGCCGTCGAGGTGGCGCGGCGACAGCGGAAAGAACACGAAGCCGACGAGGTCGGCCCCGGCCTCCAGCGCAGCCTCCAGGCTCTCCGTGGTGTTCAGGCCGCAGATTTTTACGAGGGTGGTCATGCCCGCTGCTTGTAGCGTTTGATGATTCTTTCCAATGCGAGGCCCAGCGCGGGAAGCTCGAGCGTGGCTACCTCATAGACGATATCATCGTCGATGCGCCAGTAAGCATGCAGAAGCCGATTTCTCATCCCTATGATCGAGTTCCACGGGACGGTCGGTTCGGAAGCGAGCACGTCTTTTGGAACCTCGTTGAGCGCTTCGCCAATTCCGATCAGACAGTAATAGACCGTGAACCTGACCTCGGCGATTTGACCGAAGATGTCGCGGTCCAGGCCGAGAACCCGGCCTTCCCCTCCTGCGCAAAAGACTGAGCGTCCTGCAACCGCTCGGTCGTCGACCGCCTCATAAGGGCTGCAGCTCGACGAGCACCTCTTCTCGCTCGCTGCCCTTGAGCTCGCTTTTCAGCACGATTCCCACGGGCCGCTTCAGCCGCGCGGAGAGATCGATTTCGGCGCCGGTGAGGCTGGTCAAAGAGAGGCCGGGAAGCTTTTCCGCGAGCAGATCGACCGCGTCATCGCCGGACACGTGCACGGCGGTTCCGCGCGGCAGCAGGCCGACAAAGCGCAGTGGGAATTTCGCTTCGACCGCGTGCAGCTCGCCGAGCAGTTTTTTCCGATCGATCTGGTGCACGTTCATCGCGCAATCCTCCGCCATCATGTCCGGGCCACCGGCGTTAGCGTTTGGCCTGGCGTTCCGGCACTCATCTCTTCTACATCGGTAGGCTTGCCTTGTCTTGCCAGGGGCGTTTGGGGGTTCGGCGGATTCCGGCAATGCCTAGCGAGCCTCGACAGTTCCGAGGCTTCGCCATAGCTGCATGGCGGCGGCGAAATCCTCGAGCGCGGTGCCGACCGACTTGAACAAAGTGATCTCCTCGGCCGAGGTGCGGCCCGCGATCTTGCCGCGGCAAAGATCGAACAAGTCGCCCTGAATATCGGCCGTGCCGATGATGCCGCGCCGGATCGGGTCGACGAGGTCGCCGGCCTCCTGGAGCGCAACCCGCGTATCCACGAAAATACGCGCGTGGCGCAGCGCGTCGTCGTCGGCTTCGCGCATGTCCGGCCGAAAGCTGCCGACGAGGTCGACGTGCGCTCCGGCTTTGAGCCATTGGCCGCGAACCAGCGGCAGCTTCGACAAGGTCGCGCAGCACACGATATCCGCCTCGCGCACCAGCCGCTCGAGATCGTCGCCGACGCTCGCGTCGAACCCGTCCCACACCAGCGGAAACGCCAGCGCTTCCGCGCGCTGGCGGGTGCGGTTCCACAGGCTGACGCGCCGGATCGGCCGCACGCTGGTGTGGGCCCGCACGAGATGCGGCGCGAGCGCGCCCGCACCGATCATCACGAGATGCGCGGCATCCTCACGGGCGAGATATTTGGCGGCGAGCGCGGAAGCGGCGGCCGTTCGCCACGCCGTGAGCGAGCGGCCGTCGATCACCGCCAGCGGCTCGCCGGTGCGCCCCGACATCAACAGATAGGTGCCGAATACCGAGGGCTTTTGCAGCTCGGCATTTTCCGGAAAAACCGTCACCAGCTTGCAGCCGAGAAATTCCTCGGTCCAGGCCGGCATGATCAGCAGCGTGGCGTCGGCGCGCGCGTGCGCCACGCGGTGATGATGGCGCACCGGCACTTCGATCTCGCCGCGGAACGCCTGCTCGAGCGCCGCGACCAGCGCCGGATAGGTCAGCGCGCGGGCGATGTCGTCGCCGCCGATGGTGCGCATGACCGTGAGCCGGTCAGGCCGCCGGCGGGGGCCGGTAGGTGAGCGGCGTCAGCGCGGTCGCCGCGGTTTGGTCGGCCTCGACGCGGTGTTTCCACGCCTGGGCGTCGGCACGGGCCTCGCGCAGCTCGGTCTCCAGGCGCCGCGCCGCCCGTCGCCACCGGCGCTGGCCGAGCCAGGCCGCGATTCCGCCGACGATCACCCCGAGCATGAGCGTGAGCAGGATGATCAGGAACAGGGGCAGCCGGATCGCCAGCGCCGGCGGGTCGGAGGAGAACGGATCGAGCGACACGCCGGTCCATTGCCGGTTCGCCAGCGCGAACAGGACCAGGAGAACGGCGATCGGCACGAGGATCAGCGCCTTGAGAAACGTACGGATCATGGATCCTGTTTCCTCGTTTCGCGGACGGGCGAGCGCTTGCGCGGGCGTGATGATGATCCCAGGAGTGACGGCAAAGCTTTGCGAAGCGATCCAATTCCTCCGAGTCCGGATCACGCGACGGCGATTCGCAATACCGGCCCCGGAGCACGCACTCTCAGCCGTCGCGGTTGAGGCGCTCGCGCATCTCCTTGCCGGTCTTGAAGAACGGAACGCTCTTGCGGTCGACGGCGACATGCGCCCCGGTGCGCGGATTGCGTCCGGTGCGGGCCGGCCGGTGCTTGACCGAAAAGGCCCCGAACCCGCGCAGCTCGACGCGATCGCCGCGGGAGAGCGCCGCGATGATCTCGCCCAGGATGGCATTGACGATGTTCTCGACGTCGCGCTGATAGAGATGCGGGTTCTGCGACGCGATGCGCTGGACGAGCTCGGACTTGATCATCGAATTGCCGCCCCCTGGCCGGTCGACGTCTCGCTGTCCCGCGACGCCGCAACGGGCCTCCCGACGCCCCCTTCGCTCAATTCGCGCTTGAAGGGTGCCAAAGGGCCAGGAGACCGTCAAGGTTGACGCGCTCGAGCGCTTGCATCGTGCTGGAATCGGCGAGCGCGCGCGCGAGCGAACCCAGCCCGACGGCGTCGAGCGCCTTGGCGGCGGCGAGATGCAGGAAGGAAAGATCGCTGAAACGCGGCCGCAGCTGCCAATCCATGATGCGCAGCTTGGGATCGATGCTCTTTTCCTTGGCCAGCCAATCGACCGCCGATTGCTCGTCGCCGAGCTCGTCGACGAGCTTGAGCTCGATCGCCTGCCGTCCGGTGAAGATCCGCCCGTCCGCCACGCGATCGAGCGAGGCGGCGTCGAGGTGCCGGCGATCCTGCACCAGCCCGCGGAACCAGGCATAGGAATCCCGCACGATGGATTCGATCGCGGCGCGTGCCTCCGGACTGGTCGGCTCGAACCCGTTGGGCGCGGCCTTGAGCGGCGAGGACTTGATCTCCTCGACCTTGACGCCGAGGGTTTTCATCAGGTCGGCGACGTTGGGATATTGGAACAGCACGCCGATCGAGCCGGTGAGCGAAGTATCCTGGGCGACGATATGGTCGGCGGCGATCGCGGCGATGTAGGCGCCGGACGCCGCGAGCCCGTCGACGACCACCACGGTCGGCTTCTGGGCGGCGATGCGGCGCAACGCGCCGTAGAGCTGCTGGGATCCCGCGGTGGTGCCGCCGGGGCTGTCGAGATGCACGATCACGGCGCGGGCGCGGGACTTCGCCAGCTTGTCCAGCGCTTCGACCCGGCCGGAATCGTTGCGAATGAGGCCGCTGATGCTCACCCGAGCGATATAGGCCCCGGAGCGCTCCGCCAGGCTTTCGCCCGGGCTCGAGACGTAGCCGCCGATCGCCACCAGCGCCGCGATCACGAACACAATGGCGCAGATCCGCCAGAACGTCAGCTTGCGCCGCAATCGGCGGCGATCGACGATGGAATCGGCATCGAGCGACATCGTATAGCTCCTGTCAGAGGACGGACGCGGGACGACACATGACGCAAGCTTTCCGTCTTACATCCCGTGTCTTGCGCGTCTGATTATTCCTTGTGCTTTTTCTCGGTCTCGTCCTCGCCCTCAGCCGGCGTCTCGTCGGATGTTTCCGGCTTCTCGGTCGCGCGCTGCTTGAGCGCGGCGCCGAGAATGTCGCCGAGCGAAGCGCCGGAATCCGAGGAGCCGTACTGCGCGATCGCCTGCTTCTCCTCGGCGACTTCGAGCGCCTTGATCGACACCGAAACCTTGCGGCCGCGGCGATCGAACTGGGTGACCCGGGCATCGACCTTCTGGCCGACCGCGAAACGCTCGGGGCGCTGCTCGGAGCGGTCGCGGGCAAGCTCGGAGCGCTTGATGAACGCCGCGAAATCCGTGCCGACGATCTTCACGTCGATGCCCGACTCCTTGACCTCGGTGACCTCGCAGGTGACGACCGCGCCCTTCTTGAGATCGCCGGCCTCCGCGAACGGATCGGCCTCGAGCTGCTTGATGCCGAGCGAGATGCGCTCCTTCTCGACGTCGACGTCGAGCACCTGCGCCTTGACCTGGTCGCCCTTCTTGAATTCCTCGATCACCTGCTCGCCGGGGCGCTTCCAGTCGAGATCGGAGAGATGCACCATGCCGTCGACATCGCCGTCGAGCCCGAGGAACAGGCCGAACTCGGTCTTGTTCTTGACCTCGCCCTCGACGGTGGAGCCGACCGGGTGCTTTTCGACGAAAGCCTCCCACGGATTGCGCATCGTCTGCTTCAACCCGAGCGAGATGCGGCGCTTGACCGGATCGACCTCGAGGATCTGCACTTCGACCTCCTGCGAGGTCGAGACGATTTTGCCGGGATGCACGTTCTTCTTGGTCCACGACATCTCCGAGACGTGGATCAGGCCCTCGATGCCGGGCTCGAGCTCGACGAAGGCGCCGTAGTCGGTGATGTTGGTGACCCGGCCCTTGTAGCGGGCGCCGACCGGGAATTTCGCCTCGATGCCCTGCCAGGGGTCCTCCAGCAGCTGCTTCATGCCGAGCGAGATACGGTGGGTCTCGTGGTTGATCTTGATGATCTTCACCTTGACCTGCTGCCCGATGTTGAGCACCTCGGTCGGGTGGTTGACGCGCCGCCAGGCGATGTCGGTGACGTGGAGGAGCCCGTCGATGCCGCCGAGGTCGACGAAGGCGCCGTAATCGGTGATGTTCTTCACCACCCCGTCGATCACCTGGCCCTCTTCGAGGTTCTGCACCAGCTCCTGGCGCTGCTCGGCCCGGGTCTCTTCCAGCACGGTGCGCCGCGACACCACGATGTTGCCGCGGCGGCGATCCATTTTGAGGATCTGGAACGGCTGCGGCACGTTCATCAGCGGAGTGACGTCGCGGATCGGCCGGATATCGACTTGGCTGCGCGGCAGGAAGGCGACGGCGCCATCGAGATCGACCGTGAAGCCGCCCTTGACCTGGTTGAAAATGATGCCCTGAACCTTCTCGTTGGCCTGGAACGCCTTCTCGAGCCGGCTCCAGCTCTCCTCCCGGCGCGCCTTGTCGCGGGAGAGCACCGCCTCGCCGAGCGCGTTTTCGACCCGCTCCAGATACACTTCGACGGTATCGCCGATCTTGAGCTCGCTCTGGCGGCCGGGGCCGGCGAATTCCCGAAGCGGAACCCGGCCCTCGGTTTTCAGTCCGACGTCGATGACGGCGAGATCCTTCTCGATGCCGACGACGGTGCCCTTGATGACCGAGCCTTCCTGCAGATTGCCGTGATCGAAGGATTCGTCGAGCAGCTTGGCGAAATCTTCGCGCGAGGGCGCGGCGGCCTTTTCGGCCGTGGCGGCGGTGGTGGCGGTGGCCATGAAATCTCCTGACGGGCGACCGGCGGCTAAAGTTGCGTCCGTTCCGTTCGGGCCAAGGACCCCGCAGATCCTTGGCTGCCGCCGAGCTTTTCGGCGGGCCGGCCCGATCATCCGAACCGTCGGGACGATGCTTCGTTGCCCCCGCGGCCTTGCGGCCGGAAGCGGGTGACGATCTCAAACGCCGAGCGCGCGCCGTTTCCTCGCCCGATCCGGCTTGCCGAATTTCGGCGATGAAACCGCGCGTTTTCGGTTAGTCGGTCCGGGCTGCCTCCACGATGGCGATGGCGGCCCGGACGGCTGCGTCTATATCCAAATGCGTGGTGTCGAGCAAGTGCGCATCGGCGGCGGGTTTCAGGGGGGCGACCGCGCGGGTGCGGTCGCGCTCGTCGCGCCGCTCGATGTCGGCGAGAATGACGGCTTCATCCGCCGGCTCGGCGTTGCGCCCGAGCTCTGCCACGCGGCGGCGCGCCCGCTCGGCGGCGCTCGCCGTGAGAAAGATCTTCACCTGCGCGTCGGGCGCGATCACCGTGCCGATATCGCGGCCGTCGAGCACGGCGCCGGGCGGCTTTTGGGCAAAATCCCGCTGCAACTCGGTCAGCGCCGCGCGCACCTCGGGGAACGCCGACACGATCGAGGCGGCTTCGCCGATGGCGTGGGTTTTCAGCGTGCGCTCATCGAGGCGGGCAAGGTCGAGCGCCTGCGCGGCCGCGAGCGCCTTGGCGCGATCCTCGAGCGAATGGCCGGCGTCGAGCAGCGCCTTGGCGACCGCGCGGTAGAGCAGCCCGGTGTCGAGATGGCGCAAACCGAAATGCGCCGCCAGGCGCTTGCCCAGCGTTCCCTTGCCGGATGCGGCCGGCCCGTCGATGGCGATGATCATTTCGGTTGCCGTTCCGGCCAAGCCGAAGAGCGGCGGGGCCGCAATCTTGAACACGGGTCCGGCCGAAGTTTCAAGCGACGGAACTAGCGCCGATCAGTCGAACTCCGCGCCCAGCCGGCGCATCAGTCCGAGAAAATCCGGAAAGCTCGTCGCGATGAAGCCGGTATCGTCGACCGCGACCGGCTTTCGGGCCGCAAGTCCCATGACCAGGAACGCCATCGCGATGCGATGGTCCATGTGGGTTGCGATGCTGCCGCCGCCCGGCACGAAGCCCTTGCCGTGCACAACGAGATCGTCGCCTTCGATCTCGGCCTCGATTCCGTTCGCGATCAGCCCGGCGGCCGTCGCGGCGAGCCGGTCGGACTCTTTCACCCGCAGCTCGGCAAGGGAGCGCATTCGGGTCGTACCCTCGGCGAACGCGGCGGCGACCGCCAGCACCGGATATTCGTCGATCATGCTGGGGGCGCGCTCGGGCGGGACCTCCACGCCCTGGAGCGCGCTTGCCCGCACGCGCAAATCCGCCACCTCCTCGCCGCCCTCGCTGCGGCGCCCGATCACCTCGATCCCGGCGCCCATATCGAGGAGCGTGGCAAGGAGCCCGGTGCGCAGCGGATTCATCATCACGGCTTCGAGCAGAAGCTCGGAGCCCGGCACGAGGAGCGCGGCAACCAGCGGAAACGCCGCGGAGGACGGATCGGCCGGAACCGCAACCGGTTGCGGAACGAGCTCGGGCTGGCCTTTGAGCATGATGCGGCGGCCGTGCTCGCCGATCGGCTCGATGCGCACCTCGGCCCCGAAATGGCGGAGCATTCGCTCGGTGTGATCCCGGGTCGCCGTGGGCTCGACCACCGAGGTCTCGCCGGGCGCCGCAAGCCCCGCGAGCAGCACCGCCGATTTGAGCTGGGCGGAGGCGACCGGCGGCTCGTAGACGATCGGGATCGGATCGAGCGCTCCCCGCAGGGTCAGCGGCAGCCGTCCGCCATCGGCGAGCGAGACCACCTGCGCGCCCATGCGTTCGAGCGGATCGAGCACCCGCCGCATCGGGCGCTTGCGCAAGGAAGCGTCGCCGTCGAAGGTCGCCGTGATCGGCGAGCCGACCACCGCGCCGAGCAGCAGCCGACACCCGGTTCCGGAATTGCCGAGATCGAGCGGCATCTGCGGCGCCGCAAACCCGGCAATCCCGACCCCGTGAACGCGCCAGCGGCCCTCGCCGATGCGTTCCACGTGGGCGCCGAGCGCGCGCACGGCGCCCGCGGTGCGCATCACGTCCTCGGCTTCGAGCAGGCCGTCGATGCGCGTCTCGCCGACCGCAAGTGCGGCGAAAATCAGCGCGCGATGCGAGATCGACTTGTCGCCCGGCACGCGCACGCGGCCCTGGAGCGGCGCGCTGGCGCGCGCGCTGAGCGGGGATAAGGCGTGATCCTCGGGAGCCGGCGGCATGGCGCGCGCTCTAGCATGCGATGCTCCCTTGCGTCATCTGCGCCGCATTCCCATCTGTGCGGGTCCGTTCGTGCGACGGCGCGGCGAACGCGGGATTCGCCGGGATTCCGCCGCCCGCCTCGCCCCTGCGCGGAGCGGCCGAAAGCGCGCAGATGCGCTATTGACAGGGCGCGTCCGAGCCGCCAAGGGAAGCACCGCCCAGCGCTCAAGCTGAAGGGATTTCGGATCGTGGCAAAACCCGAGCTCGGCACCAAGCGGCTGTGCGCCAATTGCGGCGCAAAGTTCTACGACCTCAGCAAGGACCCGATCGTCTGCCCGAAATGCGCGACCGTGTTCGTGCCGCCGGTTGCGACCCGGGGCCGGCCGGAGCCGGTGGCGCCCGTCGTCGCGCCGGTCGTGGAGGAGGAAGTTGCGGTCCCGGAGACCGCGGAGGCCGAGCTGATCTCGCTCGAGGAGGCCGAGAAGGAGACCGAGGGCACCAAGACGCCGGCCGCGGAGGGCGGCGACGAGGTCGAAGTCGACGACGAGGCGCTGGACGATGCCGCCTTCATCGTGCCCGAGGAGGAGGAGGACGAGGACGTGACCGACATCATCGGCGAGGGCATCGAGAACGACGAGGAAACGTGAGGTTTAGGGGCAGCAGTCAGTGGTCAGTGGTCAGAAGGAAATCGCCTGCGGCTCGCTTCTTGCAATCAGGAAAGAAGGCCAACGGTTTGCTTTCTGATTACTGATATCCGACACTGATCCCCGGCGGGGCCATAGCTCAGTTGGGAGAGCGCTTGAATGGCATTCAAGAGGTCGGGGGTTCGACTCCCCCTGGCTCCACCAA
>DASWCW010000087.1:0-38168 GCA_036395835.1 Xanthobacteraceae bacterium | reverse complement strand
ACGACCTCGCCGTCCATGCCGCAGTCGACCGCGGCGCCGACCAGCACTTCCACGTCGGTCAGGTCGGCGCCTGCGGAGAAGTACAGCTCCATCAGCCGCTGCTTCATGCGCCCCGCATCCGAGGTGTTGCGCGCCCACAGGATGAGGCGATGGCAATCGAGCGTATTGGGCTGCCGCGCGATCTTGTCGAGCGCATAATCGAGGCCTTCGCTGCGCGCCGCGGCCGCGACCCGCTCGGCGATCGCCGCATAGCGCTCGGCCGAGCCGAACTTCGTCTCGAGGTACGTCCTGCGATCGATGCCTTCGCGCGGGATCCAGTCGTTGAGGAAATACGGCCGCCAGCGCACCTCGGCGGCGATGTCCGGCCGCAAAGCCAGCGCCTTCTCCAGCCGGCGTTTGCCGATGAAGCACCACGGACAGACGACGTCGGAGACGACATCGATCGGCATCTGGATCGGAGACGATTGCGTGGCGGACATGGCGATACCTCGGTCTTCTTAACGGAAGCTAAGCGTTGGCTCGTTTGGCCGCAACAGGGCCGGTCGGCGGGTGGACGATCAAGCCGATGGTGCGCAATGAAGGCCGTCCGGGGTAATCTTATCGAGAGCATTTCTGGCCTTGGTTGCCAGCCGCGAACGCATCTACAGTTTCTGGAGGAGCAGGCGGTCGACGTCAGCCTTCCGCGGTGAGGCACTCGCCGTCACCGCCCGACGCGCGTCGTCGAGCGGTTCCATCGTCCTCGGCTCAGCGGCGGTCGCGGAATGCGGCAACGAGGAGCGGATTGACGCCTCGTGCCGCGAGCGCCTCGCGCACGCGCTCCCGATCCGCGGCGACGCCGGCGAGCCGATGCCCCGCCAGTCGGTCGGGCAGCGCGGCGAGCGACCCGCCTTGTCCGAGCTCCGTCATCAAGTCCTGCAGCTCCCGCCACGCGAACCGATAGCCTCCGACGTTGATCAGTCCCGCGGGCGGTCCGCTGACGATCAGCGCGTTGCTCGCCCGGTCGAGCCGGCAGGGATATTCGGTGTCGACGAAGCCTCCTGCGTCGATCTTGAGCGAGGGCGGCTCGCCCGTTTCGATTGCGCCGGGCGGCGGACCGGGCACCATCGACCCGCGGATGGCGAGCGTGCCGGTCGCGGTTCGTGCGATTTCGATCGCTGCCTCGGAACCGATTTGGCCGAGCGGGATGCCGGCCGGCATTCCGTCGGTTCCGCGGCGGCGGGGAACGAGCCCGGCTTCGCCGAATGCGGCCACGTCGATGCAGGCGGTCGCGGAATTCGGCCACGCCGCCGCCGCCGACAGGAATTCCGGCGCGCGCCATACCGCCAGGATCGCGCGCACGGCAGATGCGCGGCCGAGCAGGCCCGCCTCCTGCATCGCCGGAAGGATCGCGGCTGGAAGGACCGCGGTCTCGCAGCGCTCGTCGTGCAATTGCGCGGCGAACGTCTCCGGCGAAAACGGCTGATGCAAGACGAGCCGCCCACCGGCGATGAGCCACGGCATGACCGAGGAGCCGAGGCCCGCGAACGAGGAAGTCGCGAGCGCGCCGAGAATCGCGCCGCCTTGCTCCAGCGCTGCTTCGGCGAGGATCGCGTCCCCGGCGGCCACGAGCTGCGCATGCGTGTGCGCCACCGCAACGATGCCGCGCGCAGTGACATCGAAGGTCACCACCGCGGTTTCTTCCGGTCTGATGGCTTGTCGTTGGGAAGGAGCGAACGCTCCAGTCCCGGCGTCGAATACGTCATCGAGCGCGATCACGCCGTCCGCAAGGCCGGTGCCGAAGCCGCACACGAAGCGCACGGAGAAAATTTCGGCCGCGATATGCATGACGATCTCGCCATGATCGACGGCGCCGACGCGGCGAACGGCGATCAAGGCGCGCGGCGAGAGTCCGCCGAGCGCGGCGACGGCGTCGGCTTTTCGCCACAGCAGCGGCATCGGCGCCGCGATCAGTCCGGCACGCACCACGCCGAGCAGCGTGATCACGCTCTCGACGATATTGGGTATTTGGAACGCGACGATCGAGCCTGCCGGCAGGCCCAGTTCCAGCAATCGACCGGCCATCGTCGCGATCGCGCGCTCGGCCTGCGCATAGGTCAGTCGCCGTGGCGCCGAGTCGGTGAAATGCTCTCGGTCGGGCGGATCGACCAGCGCCCAGGCATCCGGCGCGCGCTCGGCGGCGCGTCGGAACAGATCGTCGATGCTCGCCGGGCCGCGGTCCCGCTGCATGTCGATGCGATCCCCCGGGCTCACGGCCATGCCTCACTGCCTCGGCGGCCGATGCCACCAGGTCTCCGGGAGATAACCGAACAGCGAGGTCGTGCCCGGCCGTTCGATATAGGCCCAATGCGCGACCCATTGCTCCGGCAAATGGAACAGCGGCACGACAAAAAGGCCGGACATCAGCACGCGGTCGAGCGCCCGCACCGCGGCGACGAAGTCCTCGCGGCTTTCCGCCGCGAGCAGCGCCTGGATCATCGCATCGACCGCCTTGCTGCGAACGCCCATGTAGTTGCGGCTTCCCGGCTCGTCGGCGGCGGCCGATCCCCAATAGAAGCTCTGCTCGTTGCCCGGCGAAAGCGACTCGCTCCACTGATATCGTAGCATATCGAAATCGAAGGTCTGGCGGCGCTGCTCGTATTGGACGGCGTCGACCGTGCGCACCCGCGCCTGAATGCCGGCGCGCTGCAGGTGATGGGCAAACGCGAGCGCCAGGCGTTCCTCGTCCTTGGCCGTGACGAGGATCTCGAAGCCGAGCGGACGTCGGGTCGATCGCTGGCGCAACTCGGTGCCGTCGAGCTCGTAGCCGGCCGCATCGAGCAGGGTGAGGGCGCGGCGCAGGATCGCGCGATCGCGTCCGGAGCCGTCGGACACCGGCGGCGACCAGGTGCCCGCGAGCACGTCCGGGCGCACCGCGTCCGGATAGGGCGCGAGCAGCGCGCGCTCGCCGTCATCCGCGGCGCGCCCGCGAGCGGAAAGCTCGGATCCTTCGAAGAAGCTCGCCGTGCGCCGGTAAAGATCGAAGAAAAAATTGTGGTTGACCCATTCGGCGTCGAACAGGAGGCCGATCGCCTCGCGCACGCGGATATCCGCGAAGATCGGCCGGCGGGTGTTGAACACGAATGCGGACAGCGGCCGGGGCAGGCCGGTCGGGAACGCCTCTTTCAGGATGCGCGCGTCGCGTACCGCCGGCACGTCGTAGGCGGTTTGCCACCGGCCCGGATCGGTTTCGGTGCGCACGTCGACCAGCCCTTTCTTGAACGCCTCGAATTCCGCATTGCCGTCGCGATAGAACTCGAAGCGGATCTCGTCGAAATTCCAGTATCCCCGATTGACCGCGAGATCGCGGCCCCAATGGTCGGGATTGCGCTTGAGCAGCACGCTGTCTCCGGCCCTGACGTCCGCGACGACATAAGGCCCGCTGCCGAGCGGCGGGGCGAACGAGGTTTGCTCGAAGCTCGAGGGATCCGTCGCGTGCTTGGGCAAGATCGGCATGAGCCCGAGGATGAGCGGCAGCTCGCGGTCGTCCGCTCCGGCGAGATCGAAGCGAACGGCGCGCTCGCCGACGGCTTCGGCGCGACGAACCTTGGCGTAATACGCGCGGTAATTCGGGCGGCCTTTGTCGCGCAGCAGCTGCCAGGAGAACATCACGTCATCGGCCGTGACCGGATGCCCGTCGGAGAATCTCGCGCGCGGATCGAGAGTAAACGTCACGTAGCTGCGTGTCGCATCGGTCTCGATCGTTTGCGCCAGCAGGCCGTAAAGCGTGAACGGCTCGTCGAAGCCGCGCGCCATCAGGCTCTCGACGACGTAGGCGCGCACGTGCTCGAAGGGCAATCCCTTGACGATGAGGGGGTTGAGGCTGTCGAAGGTGCCCACGATGCTCGCGACCAAACGCCCGCCCTTCGGCGCCGTCGGATCGACATAGCGAAAGTGCGGGAAAGCGACCGCGAGCGCCGGACTGCCGTGCATCGCGATCGCATGCGAAGGCTCGGCGCCGAGCAGCGGGCTGGCGGGCGCGCAGATGCAGATCGCCGCCAGGACCACCAGCAGGGTGCATCGGGCTCGCCCACGCAGCGGAGCGTAAAAATATTTGGATGGCGGAGCGGCGCGAGCCGATTCGGTTTGCACCGGCGCAGCGTATCATCGGATACGCAGTTCGCCGTCATTGCCGGAATCGGCGTCGGCGCTGCGGGATCCGGCCGCCGATTGGAGACGATCCCGGTACCGCGGCTGCAACCTCGGCGGTCCAGCTCGATCAATTCGGTCGCCCGCGTCACGTTCTCGCCGTATTTGGCGCCGAGACAGCCCGCGCGGAATTGGGGACGCGCCCCGCGCCAGGCAGGAACGTGGCGCCAGCGGCGAGAGAGGAACGGTACCATGGAGCTTCGGATCGCGTTCGGCCCGGCCCGCTCGTTGCGTTGGGCGGTTACAACCATTGCGGCGACGGGCTTCGTGCTCGGCGGTGCCGTCTGGGCGACCGCCCAGCAACAGCCCGCACCCGCTGCCGCGCCGACGCAGACAGCGCCCGCCAAGCCCGCGGCGGCCAAGCCGCAGCCCAAGAAGCCGGCGACGCCCGCGCCCGCGGCGCAGGCAGCTCCCGCGCAGGCTGCCCCGCCGGTCCAGCAGGCGCAAGCCGCGGCTCCCGCGCAGCAGCTGCCGCTCGTCTATTCGCCCTGGACCAAGATCTGCGGCAAGGATCAGCAGCCCAACTCCAAGGAAGTTTGCCTCGTCATCAAGGAGGCGCGGCTCGAGACCGGGCAGTTCGTCGCCGGCGCGGTCCTGGTCGAGCCGGAGGGTGACCCGAAAAAGATGCTGCGCGTCACCTTGCCCTTGGGCATGCAATTGCAACAGGGCACCCGGGTGATCATCGATCAGGGCAATCCGGTCGCGCGGCCGTACGTCATCTGCTTCCCGAACGGATGCATGTCGGATTACGACGCCGACTTGGACATGGTCGGCAAGTTGAAGAAGGGCCAGGGTCTGATCGTGCAGGCGATCAATGCCGGCGGACAGCCGATCAGCCTGACGCTGCCGCTGGCGGATTTCGCCAAGGCCTATGACGGGCCGCCGACCGATCCGAAGGTGCTCGAAGAGCAGCAGAAGAAGCTGCAGGAAGAGCTGCAGAAGAAGGCCGAGGAAGCCCGCAAGAAGCTCGAGAGTCAACAGCCGCAGGCCGCCGCGCCGGGAGCAGTTCCGGCAGGCAAGTGAGCCGCGGCACGGGGGAGAAGGAGGCGCGCTTCCTGCGCGCCTCCTTTTTGATTCCGGGGGGCGATTGCGCGCACCGACCTATTTCAATTCAGCTGGGAATTGCGCTGCCGGAACGTGCCGGTGTCGTCACGTTCGAATATTTCGGCGACTTGCGGATGCCGGATCGGAGCGCCGGAGGTGTCGGGCAGCAGATTCTGCTCCGACACATAGGCGATGTACTCGGTCTCGGCGTTCTCGGCGAACAGATGATAGAAGGGCTGATCCTTGCTGGGCCGGGCCTCGGCCGGGATCGAGAGCCACCATTCCTCGGTGTTGCTGAACGTAGGATCGACGTCGAAGATCACGCCTCGGAACGGATAGAGGCGATGCCGGACCACCTGGCCGATCTTGAACTTGGCCGCGCGCGGTTTGAGCATGGGTTTGAGCATGTCGGAGCGCAAGCGTTGATCCAGTAAAGCGCGGGTTTCCGTTAAAGATGAGGCATATCCGCCTCGATCTACGTCGAAATCGAAATCGGCGCAACCGCCGGCTAGAGCCCATACCGGGCCGCGAGCTCCGGGTCCTTGGCCGCAACCAGCCGGGCGAGATCGACGACCACCTTGGCCTGTTTCCAGGTCGCATCGTCCTGCATCTTGCCTTCGATCATGACCGCACCCGTGCCGTCCGGCATGGCGTCGAGAATGCGTTTGGCGAACGCGACCTCGCCGGGGTCGGGTGAAAACACCCGCTTGGCGATGGCGATCTGCGAGGGGTGCAGCGACCACGCGCCGACGCAACCCATCAGGAACGCGTTGCGGAACTGCGCCTCGCAGGCGTCGGGATCGGAGAAATCGCCGAACGGACCGTAGAACGGCTTGATGGCCGCGGCCGCGCAAGCGTCCACCATTTTCGCCAGCGTGTAGTGCCAGAGATCCTGCTGGAATTTTGCGCGCTCGCCGGCTCCTTGCGTGACGTCGCCGAGGATCTTGTAATCCGGGTGCCCGCCGCCGACCCGCGTCGTCTTCATGGCGCGCGATGCCGCGAGATCCGCCGGGCCGAGGCTCATGCCGTGCATGCGCGGCGACGCCGTGGCGATCGCCTCGACATTGTTCACGCCCTGGGCAGTCTCCAGGATGGCGTGGATCAGGATGGGCTTTTCGACCCGGTGCTTCGCCTCGAGCTGCGCCAACAGCTGGTCGAGGTAATGGACGTCCCAGACGCCTTCGACTTTCGGCAACATGATCACGTCGAGCTTGCTGCCGATCGCGGCGACGATCTCGGTGACGTCGTCGAGCGCCCAAGGCGAATTGAGCGCATTGATCCGCGTCCACAGGCCGGTTGCGCCGAACTCGACCGATTTCGCCATTGCGATGAAGCCATGCCGGGCCGCGTCCTTGGCGTCCGCCGGGATCGCGTCCTCGAGATTTCCGAGCACCACATCGACTTGGCCGACGAGCTCGGGGACTTTGGCGCGCAGCTTCTCCAGCTGCGGCGGCACGAAATGGATCATCCGCTCGAGCCGGATCGGGGGCTCGCGCCAGGGCTCGGGCGCCCCGATCGCCAGCGGCTTGTAGAAATTGCGCGCAGGCTTCATGGCTGATCCTGACATTGCTTGGGAGCCGCGTTGGCCGAGCCGGAGTCCATTCCGATGCCCAGTTTTCCCGCTCCGGTCAATCTGCCGGCTATTGGATGGCAGCGGTGGATTGGCTAGAGAGACAACTCGGATTGGGAACCGGGCTGATGATCCTCATCATAAAGGCGGACGCCATTGGCGCCCGACGGAGCGCCGGGGTGCCGGCACCATCATGCACACGACCCTGAATCGGCCGCGCAAGTGGGCCACCGCCTTCGCGCTGACCGCGCTCGCAGTCGCGATCTCCTACGAGTGGCTGGACCGCCCGATTGCCTATTTCGCCCACGCCCATTTTCACAATGAGCCGTTGTTCGCACGGCTGACGCTCATCCCCGAAGTTTTCGCGCCGCTCGCCGTGCTGGCATTCATCGTGCTCGGGCTGCGCGCGTTGCTGGAAAAGCCGCTGACCCGACCCGAAGCCGTCGCGCTGCTGTGCGCAGTGAGCCTCGTGATCGCGAGCGCCATCAAGAACCAGCTGAAAATCGTGTTCGGCCGTACCTGGCCCGAAACCTGGGTCCGCAACAATCCATCGCTGATTCAGGACGGCGTTTACGGCTTCAATCCGTTTCACACCGGCGCCGGATTCGAATCGTTCCCCTCCGGGCACACCACTGCGATCGTGGCGGTCATGTCCGTGCTGTGGATCTGTTACCCGCGGTTCCGGATCCTGTACGCCCTGTTCACCGCCGCGGTGGTGATCGGGTTGATCGGCGCCGACTTCCATTTCGTGAGCGATTGCATTGCCGGGGCGTTCATCGGAGCCTCGACCGGATGGATCGTGGTCACGCTTTGGGAGAGCGGCGGCCGGGTGCCGGTTTCGCCGCGCCGCATGGAGCAGAGCTGAGCGATGCTTTACAGCGCCTCGCCTCGCATCAAGCGCGGTGCGGCGAGTGTCGGTGCAACGCCTTCGCGCATGAGCGCCCGACGCAGCGGACCGATCCGACCGACGAGATAAAGCCCGAGCCCGCGGATGCCCTGGATCGGCAAGAAATCCGAGAGCAGGCTGCGGTTGAGGAGATCGACTGCGAACGCGCGGGTCGTCACGTCGGCCCGGCGCGAGGTCTCGTACCGGGCCAGCAGCTCCATCGAACCGGGATCGCCGCCGGCCTGTCGCGCCGCCGCTGCAAGCTCGGCGATCGTCGCCGCATCGCGCAGACCCAGATTGAGCCCCTGCGCGCCGATCGGCGGCAGCACGTGGGCCGCTTCGCCAACGAGCGCGGTGCGGCGCGCGGAAACGCTTCGGGCAGTTTCGACGCCGAGCGGAAAAATGCCGGGCTCGGTTTCCAATGCGATTTTCCCGAGGATGAAATGGGCACGGCGCTCGATCTCCTGGGTCAGCGCCGGCGCCGGAAGCGCGCCGAGCCGCTCCGCCTCACGGGAACTTACGACGCAAACCAGGCTCGAGCGCATGCCCGTGAGCGGCACCAGCGTGAAGGGCCCGCCTTCGGTGTGGAATTCGGTGGAGACGCCCGCGTGCGGCCTCGTGTGGCGCAGGTTCAAGGTCAGCGCCGCCTGGCCATAGTCGAATGCGTCCGTCAGGATTCCGGCAGCCGCACGGCACAGCGACCGGCGACCGTCGGCCCCGATGACGAGCCGCGCCTCGATCCTGCTCCCGTCGGCAAGGCGCACGCGAACGTGGTCTGCCTCGGGTTCGATCGCCGCTGCGGCCTGATCGATTCGCGCCAGTTGCGGAAGATTCGCCGCGCGACGGTCGAGCGCGGCGACGAGATGCTGATTTTCGATATTGTGTCCGAATGCTTCGAGCCCGATTTCCGCGGCATGGAACACGACTTCCGGCGCCCGGATCAGGCGCCGCGTGTCGTCGATGATGCGGATGGCCTCGAGGGGAGCGGCCTGGTCGCGGCACGATTCCCAGACCCCGAGCGTCTCGAGCGCGCGCACCGAGCCGGCGAGCAACGCCGTCGTGCGGTTGTCGGGCCGGGCAGGGCGCTTGGACACCAGCGCCGTGTCGATTCCGGCGGCTGCCAGCGCAATCGCCGCCGTCAGCCCGGCGGGTCCCGCGCCGATCACCGCGATTTCGACGCGCGAGGCGTCCGACCCGCTCCTGGGCCGATATTGCCGATCCCGTGATCCAGCCATGTCGCCTTGCGCAGGACTTGACGAACCCGCCGAAAACCGTGCCCGCTACGCCGGTTCGGGCCTATGCCCGCCCCGCCTCGGATAGCATGGACGTGATCGCGGATCACTCTCCGGCCGATTCCAGCCCCGAACCCGCAGGCTCACCGGCAAAGGCCGGGCTATCGGCGCGCGCTTTTGCGGTCCATGTGCTGACCGCCAGTGGCGCCGCGTTGTGCCTGCTGGCGCTGCTGGCCGCGATTTCGGCGAACTGGTCGCGGATGTTCGCCTGGCTCGGCCTGGCACTGATCGTCGATGCAGTCGATGGCGCGCTTGCTCGCCGTTGCAACGTCAAAGAGCTCTTGCCGCGCTGGTCGGGAGACACGCTCGACCTGGTGGTCGATTATCTGAGTTACGTGTTCGTGCCGGCTTACGCGATCGTGGCCGGCAACTTGTTGCCGGACATCGCGGCGATCCCGGCCGGGTTGTTGATCCTGGTCGCCAGCGCGCTGTATTTCGCTGATCGTCGGATGAAAACCCCCGACAATTATTTCCGCGGCTTTCCGGCGCTGTGGAATGTCGTCGCTTTTTATCTGTTCCTCTTGCGGCCCGAGCCGTGGCTGAGCGTTGCCCTCATCGTGGTGCTGTGCGGACTGAGCTTCGTACCGTTCCCCTTCCTGCACCCGTTGCGCGTCGCGCGCTTCCGCGGTTTCAGCATCGTGCTGCTCTTTGCCTGGGTGGCGCTCGCCGTCGCGGCGGTCATCCAGGACCTGGAGCCCGGAATCTTCGTCCAGCTGACCCTGGCCGCGCTCGCGGTTTATTTCTGCGCAGCCGGTCTGTTCCGAGGTCCGGTCGCGCCCGCCTCGTGAGCCGCCGAGAAGCATCCGCCGATGGCATCGCAGAAACCCGTTCTCCTCATTACCGGTGGCAGCCGCGGTATCGGCGCGGCTTGCGCCAGGCTCGCGGGCGCGCGCGGCTTCCAGGTCGGCGTCAATTACCTGCGCGATCGACGCGCCGCCGACGGGGTGGTCGCCGAAGTCGAGGCAGCGGGCGGCAAGGCGATCGCGATCCAGGGCGACATGAAAGCCGAAGCCGATGTGGATCGGGTGCTGCAAACATTGGAGCGCGAGCTCGGCCGACTGAGCCACGTCGTCTACAACAGCGGCATCACCGGGGCCGGGTCCCGACTCGAAGCGGCCAAGACCGAGACCTTGCGCGAGGTGCTCGATCTCAATGTGTTGGGCGCACTGTTGTGCTTGCGTGCCGCCGTTCCCCGCATCTCGACCAAGCACGGCGGCGCGGGCGGTGCGATCGTGCTGATCTCTTCCGCGGCGGCAACGCTCGGCAGCCCTGGCGAATATGTCTGGTACGCCGCCTCGAAGGGCGCGATCGAATCGATGACCATTGGGCTCGCGCGCGAGCTTGCCGCCGACAAGATCCGGGTCAACGCGGTCGCGCCCGGACTGATCGC
Organism: Xanthobacteraceae bacterium; assembly: GCA_036395835.1. Classification (GTDB taxonomy): domain Bacteria; phylum Pseudomonadota; class Alphaproteobacteria; order Rhizobiales; family Xanthobacteraceae; genus AP-16. Next base: position 27,801 of record DASWCW010000087.1, on the reverse strand, counting down.
CACCGAGATACACCCGCCGGGCCGGCTCGAGCGACTGGCGCCCGCGGTGCCGATGGGGCGCGCCGGCTCCGCCGAAGAAGTCGCCGAAGCGATCGTGTTTCTGTTGTCCGATGCGGCGTCCTACGTGACCGGCACCGTGCTGCGCGTCGCAGGTGGCCGGTAGATTTCGGGCCATCCGGCGGTCCGCGCCCCGCTCTCCACCAGGTCGGCTATGCCGTCGCGATGAACCAGACCAGAATGCCGGCAAACAGCGCAAGGATGAAGCCGACCAAAATCCACGCGTGGCCAAGACCCGCATCGGGTTGCGCCTGGTAGAAACCGCGGCGCTCGGCTCGCCGCGCGGCGTCGAGATCGCCGGGAGCAAGCGGCGTGCCCGCCGCTTCCTCATCGGTGCCCAGGGGTACCGAAGCAGGATCGGGCCACGACACCTTGTCTCCGGTCCGGCCCCGGTCGATATCGTGGCGAAGCTGGTCGGTTGTTGGACGCTTGCGCTCGGTCACGCTGGGCATTCGAGCCTCCAGGGAAACTGCGCAGACGCGGGGAGCGCCGGACGCCGCCCGAACGCTTCAAGGCGCGTCGGGCGGAACCAGCAACAGATCGCGTGTCTTGAGCCATGCCTTGAAGGCGCGGCCGGCGTCCTGCGCTTGTTCGGGGGATTGCACATTCCGGAGCTTCTCCAGCAGCCCCGATGTATTCCGGTCGAGATTTCCCACCTCGCAGTTTCGTACGAAGTCGGCGGCCTGCTCGACGGACCGGACGATCGCCTCGGGTTTGCCGACGTGCACGGGCGGGTTGATGGCAAAATCCGGCATGATCAAAAAATAACGCCCAGCCCAGGCGGGTGTTCCGATCTTCCTCCGTTCGCGATCAAATGTAATTGGCGGCGGCGGCCGCTTCCGAGAAGGATTTTCCGGCATGAAGCGCCCGTTCGAGAGCGGCATCGGTTGCGCGCATGCGCTCCGCCGCATCGATCACGCGTTCCAGATCGCCTCTCGGAACGACGACGATTCCGGTGTCGTCGCCCGCGACCAGATCGCCCGGTTTCACCGGGATGCCGCCGATCATCACCGCCTCACCCAGGGCTTCCAGCTTGAGCCGCGTCTTGCCCGTGGTCGGGGTAACGGAGCGGCTTGCCAGCCACACGCCGGTCGCGCGGATCTCCTCGACGTCGCGGCATCCTCCGTCGATCACCACACCCGCCGCTCCTCGCTTTTGCGTCGCGAGCGCGGCAAGGCCCCCGAACGTCGAAACGTCGGCGCCGCCGACGTCCGCCATCAGCACGTTGCCCGGCTCGATCGCCGCAATCATCTTGCCGACGCCGAACTCCGCGCGCGGATAGCTGCCGAGTGCCCCGGCCCGTTCCCGCGCGGTCACGGCAAATCCGGCGAAACGCCCGCGACCGCTGCGCTGAACGAGGCCGCGCACGACGCCGGAGATGCCGCACTGATCGAGCGCATCCGACCAGGTGCTGGTCCCGATCGTCATGCAGCGCCGCAGAAGCTCTGCCGTGTCCATTGTCGTCCTCCCGATGCCGAGCGCCGCAGGCTAGCACGATGCGCGCAAAAACCCCGCGCGCCGCGCATGGCTCCATCGAGCCCAATTGCTTGCGTCCTGGCCGGACGAACCTATGATCGCGGCCCGGCAATGGGTGCCCGCGGCACGCGTCGGCGCTCGCCGATTTAGGCAGAGGCGAAGTCCCACAGGAGCCAGCCATGGTCGCAGCAGTCCGAGTTCATAAACCCGGCGGTCCCGAAGTCATGAAATACGAGGATGTCGAGGTCGGCGCCCCGGGGCAGGGTCAGATCCGGGTCCGCATCCACGCTTGCGGCCTCAACTACATCGACACCTATTTCCGCAGCGGGCTGTATCCGCCGCCTGCGGTGCCTTTCGTTCTTGGCAACGAAGGGGCGGGCGAGGTCACCGCGGTCGGTCCCGGGGTCACGGATTTCAAGGTCGGCGACCGGGTCGCATGGGTGATGATCGGAAGCTACGCGGCCGAGCGTCTACTGCCGGCGGACCGAGCCGTAAAGCTTCCCGCCAATATTTCCTACGAGCAGGCGGCCGCCATGATGCTCAAGGGCATGACGGCTCAATATCTGCTTCGTCGCACTCACAAGGTGCAGAAGGGCGAGAACGTGCTGATCCACGCCGCGGCCGGAGGCGTGGGGCTGATCGCCTGCCAATGGGCAAACCACCTCGGCGCCAACGTGATCGGCACAGTGGGCTCCAAGCAGAAGGCCGAGCTCGCCAAAGCTCACGGCTGTCATCACGTGATCCTCTACAACGAGGAAGATTTCGTCGCACGCGTCAAGGAGATCACCAAGGGCGATCTGTGCGCGGTGGTCTATGACGGAGTCGGCAAAGCGACGTTCCCGGGCTCGCTCGATTGCCTGCGTCCGCTCGGCCTGTTCGTGAGCTTCGGCAATGCGTCGGGGCCGATCGAGGCGTTCAATCTCGGCATCCTCTCGCAAAAGGGCTCTCTCTACGTCACCCGGCCCACCCTCGTTACCCATACGGCCAAGCACGAGGATCTCCTTGCCACCGCCAACGATCTGTTCTCGGTCGTGGCAAGCGGCGCCGTAAAGATCGCGGTCAACCAAAAGTACGCGTTGAAGGACGCGGTGAAGGCCCACCGCGATCTCGAGGGCCGGAAAACCACCGGCGCGTCGGTTCTTACTCCGTGAGTTTCGGCAGCGACGCTGTGACTCTTCACCACCTGCTCTGCAGGAAGCTGCCGATGCGCGCGACGGCCCGGCGCGCTTCCGGCAGGATGGTCGCGAACAGGTGCCACACGTGCGGCATGCGCGGCCAGATCTCGAGCTCGACCTCGCATCCCACGGCGCGCAGCTTCTCTGTCATACGCACCGCATCGTCGCGCAGGATCTCATCGCTCCCCACCTGGATGAGGGTAGGAGGCAGCCCGGCTGGATCGCCATATACGGGAGACGCATAGGGCGCGCGCGGATCGGCACCCTGGAGATAATATTCGGCGAGCTTTCGCGCCCCGCCCGCATTCAGCATAGGGTCGGACTCGGCGTTGAGCTCGAGCGACGGGCTCCTGAGAGCGAGGTCGACCCAGGGCGAGAGCCCGACGGCTGCCGCCGGAAGCGGCAGGCCTTCATCGCGCAGCTTCAGCAGCATCGCGAACGCCAGCGCGCCGCCGGCGGAATCTCCCATTACGGCTATCTGCCGCGCATCGGCACCGTCCGCCAGAAGCCAGCGATAGGCCGCGACCGCGTCCTCGAGTGCCGCCGGAAACGGATGCTCCGGTGCGAGCCGATAATCCACCGACAGCAAACGCGCCCGCGCCGCCGCCGCCAAGCGCCAGGTCAGATGCCGGTAGAGCGAGGACGATCCGGTCACGAAGCCGCCCCCGTGCAGATAAAGAACATGACGATCGCGTTGCGAGGCGCGCGCGGTCACGCGGACCGCCGGGACCCCGCCGGCGTCGACCGCGATCGTCTCCGTGCCTGCGGGTGGGTTCGGGATGAACCGTTCGGCGCCCGCGCGCGACTGCCGCATCTGCGCCACGGTCGCGTCGGGACGATCGCGGCGCTTGACGAACCGGCGCAGGCCCAGGCGCACAAACTCGGCGCGCAGGCTCATCCGCTTCTGGGCTTCTGCTTGCGACCGCGGTCAGTCTCTGGCATTTCGGTGATCTCTTGGCGCACTTGCAAGCCGAACGGTGTCTTGGTCAACGGCGGCACTAGATCACGAACGGAACCAGGGCTTTCACCCTCGTGCGGTACGCCGCATAATCCTTCGGAAAGTGCCGCATCAGCAACGCCTCTTCCTGTCGCAGCTTGATCCAGAAGCTCGCAAAGCACAATGCGAAGCCCACGAAGCCACCGACCCGGCCGACCGCGAGTGCCGTGGCGAAGAACATCACCAGGATCGCCGAATAGATCGGATGCCGGACGTAACGGTATGGGCCGCCGGTCACGAGCTCGTGTCCACGCTTGAGCGTGACGATGGCGCTCCAGTTCGAGCCGATCGCCCGGCGCGCCCAGATGGCGAGGACCAACCCTGCGGCACAGAGGACGGCTGCGACGATGTCCACGGCCGGACCAGGCGGTACGACACGTCGCGCGAGCGGATCGAGCACAAAAGCGCCGAGGAGCAGCGCAAACGCCGACACGATCAGCAGCAGATACCATGAGCGGCTCGCCCAACTCTGGCGTTCCGCCGTACGCTTGCGCGAGGCCGCCGCCGCGATCCAATACGCCGCGAAAACGACCCAGCACGCGATGATGAAATTGCGCGCCAGCATGCCGCATTATTGACAATCGTGCGCCTCCGCGCACCTGTAGGATCTCGTTACCTGCGCCGAGAGTGACTGCAGAATGGCAAGGCTTCGTTGATCGCGTCCGACGGAGGAAATTCCGGATGAACGACCCAACCGCGGCGCGTTCCGCCGCCGCCGATCCATCGGTTCTCCCTGCCGCGCACGCGGGCGGGATCGAGAACGTCGAAAGCCGGACCTTTGTGATCCGCGATTTCGCGCTCCAATGCGGCAAGGTGCTCGCAGAGGCGGCGATCGCCTATGAGACCTATGGCAGGCTCGATGCGACCGGCCGCAATGCCGTGCTGCTCGCGCACGGCTTCACCAGCAGCCATCATGCCGCCGGCCGCTACGCACCCGGCAAGGCGCCGCGCGGCGTGTTCGAGCACGAGCCCGGATGGTGGGAGGCGCTGGTCGGACCGGGGCGCGCAATCGACACCGATCGAGTGTTCATCGTGTCCTCCAACATGTTGGGCTCCTCCTACGGCTCGACCAATCCGGCGAGCCTCGATCCGGGGACCGGAAAAGCTTATGGCCCGAATTTTCCGCCGATCACGCTGGCCGATATCGTGCGGTCCCAACGTTTCCTGCTCGATCATCTGGGCGTGAGACATCTCGTGGCTGTCGCCGGCCCGTCGTTCGGCGGTTACCAGGCGTTCCAATGGGCGGTCACGTTTCCCGATTTCATGAGCGGAATTGTCGCGGCGGTCACCGCGCCCAAAGGTAGCGGCGGCGAACGCGCCGTCCGCGATCTCATTGCGCAGCTCGCCCACCATCCCAATTGGAACGGCGGTTTCTATTACGACAAAGGCGGCATCCGCTCGGCAATGATCGAATTTCGAGTGGCCACGCTGAAGCGCTACGGCATCGAGCGGCAGCTGATGGAGCAATATCCGGATTCCGCCGCGCGGGAATCGGCGATCCGCATGCTCGCCGAACACTGGGCGGATGCGTTCGACGGCAACTCGCTCATCACCTTGCGCAGGGTTGCCGCCCAATTCGACGCCGAGCAGCATCTTTCGAGGATCAAAGCCAAGGTGCTCTACGTGCTGTCGACGACGGATCAGCTGTTCCCTGCCGCGATCGGCCCCGGCGTGGTGGAACGGCTGACAGCGGCAGGCGTCGACACCACCTATTTCGAGCTCGATAGCGACAAGGGACACCTCGCGAGCGGGGTAGATGCCGAGAAATGGGCCCCCATTCTGCGAGAATTCCTGCAGCACTTGCCCACGGGGGCCTGATCTGCCGCGACAAAACGCCGTCCGCGGGTCGCGCGTGCTTCGAAAAAAGACCCCGGCTCGCTCGAAGAGGCCGGGGCCAGAAGCCCGACAGCCGTGCAAGGGAGGAAATGCCGACTGTCGGTCTAGGCCAAGATTCGCACGTGCATCCCAGCGCCGGTGTGACCCCGTTCACAGGGCGGCCAGGAAACCTCGCCGCGACAGCGGGCGCCCGCGCTACGCCGGCGCACCCCGGAACTTCGCCCTCGAAGTCGCGGTTGTTCATTCGACACAGCACCGCAGCGATTGTTCACTCGATACGCGGAACCGGCAGCGGGGACATCATGGATCGGACAAGACATAGCGGCATCGTCGACGGATTGGAGGCGATGAAGGCCGCCGGCCTCATCATCCGGTACAATCTCACTTGGGAAGGACCGGGTGGCGAGCCGAAAGTGGCGGTATGGCGTGCTTGCGATACGCCGGACGATCATCTGCGCAAATCGATTGCCGGCGGCTTGGCCGGTTTGGTGACGGAAGCCCAGTTAATCATCGTACCGAGCGCCGAGCGTGCCCCCTGAAGTTAGAAGGAACCGGTGGTAATATTGTGCGTTGACTGGCCCTGGAGGCCAACATGCTTTCGACCATTTTGATCATCATCCTGATCCTTCTGCTGATCGGCGCGTTGCCGACCTGGCCCTATAGCGCGGGCTGGGGCTACGGGCCTGGCGGAATTCTCGGACTGATTCTGATCATCGTCCTCATCCTGGCGCTTCTCGGCCGGCTCTAGGCGGGGGTTCCGGGATTTTTCAACGAATTTTCGAAGATCTCGGCTGATTCTGCCGGGATCTAACTAGAACCTTGCGGCCCCCCTGTGCGTTATCGACGGTCAGCACCGGGGGAGATTCAGCAAGGAGACTTCCGATGAGGAAAACGCTGAGGAACTCATTTGTGGTGACGACCGCGGCGGCAGCCCTCGTCACCGGCATTACCATCGCGGCCGCGCAACAAGGACCCGGAGGGGGCAGCATGGGCGGTGGCGGCGCCGCGGCCGGCGGCGGTGGCGGTGGTGTCGAGCGGCACCAAGGCTCGTCTGGCGGTGGCGGTGGTCACGCCCAGGGCTCCCAGAGCCTAGGCACACAGAGCCGCGGCGGCGGTCAGCTCGGCGAGACCCACGGGCAGCAGCGTGGCCAGACCCTGGGCGAGCAGCGCGGCAAGGCGCTCAGCGAGCAGCGCGGCGAGCGGCGCGGCATGACGCAGGGCCGTACCAGCACCCAAACCCAGACCACCACGCGGGAGCGCACCGGCCAGACCGGCTTCGCGCAGGGTGGCGCTCAGGGTCGCGTCTCGCTCAATACCCAGCAGCGGTCCCAGATCCACAACGTGGTCATCAACAAGAACTTCACGTCGCGCTTCAGCGTGAGGAACGTGAACTTCGATATCCGCGTCGGTACCGTGATCCCGCGCAGCTTCCACCTGTTCGCGGTGCCTGAGGATATCGTGACGATCGTGCCGCGGTTCCGCGGGTTCAGGTTCTTCATCGTCGAGGAGGAGCTGGTGTTCGTGGACCCGGTCACGTTCGAAATCGTGGCGGTCATTCCCATCTAGCACGGGAAGAGCGCAAACAGAGCCTCGAAATGCGGAGCCCCGCCGGGAAACCGGCGGGGCTCTTTATTGGCCCGGTGGTCGCAACGACCGTCAACCAGGCCTGTCGATATCGCGGCCTGGGCTGACCATATCCGCCGAGGAGCATCGCCCGATTCCCTTGCCGACAGGCCCCGGAACATTCGTGATGGCTCGGCGTTGGCCAGTGCCGGGCAGGTTTCCTTCCCCCTCTGTCCTGACGCAGCCCGGTAACAGCCCTGGTCGAGTTTGCGATGGGCTCGATCAGGGCTATTTGCATTCGCTTCGCGGCTTCCGGCCGCTTTCCCGAGCAGTTGTCATTCGGACGCCCCTCGTCGCGACCTACGCCGAAAAGATTTGCGGAAGTCGGGAGCCGGCCTATGGCTGATCCGGGCCAGCGAGCGATTGCGACGAAATGAGCGACGAGGATCCATGGTCGAACTCCCGACGGGTGCTGCATGCGGCTCTGGCGGGATTCAGCGCCGTGCTGGTGGGCAACGGCTTGGGCCGGTTCGCCTATACGCCGCTGCTGCCCGCGCTGATCTCGGACCATTGGTTCTCGCCCAGCGCCGCCGCTTATCTCGGCGCCGCCAATCTTGCGGGATATCTCGCCGGAGCCGTGCTGGGCCATGCCGCGACCCGCTACGTTCGGCCCGCCTGGCTTCTGCGCGGCATGATGTTTCTGACCGGCGCCAGCCTTTTGGCCTGCGCCGAGCGAGATCTCGGGTTTGCCTGGTTTTTTCTGTGGCGGTTCGCATCGGGGTACGCGGGCGGCGTGCTCATGGTCGTCGGAGCGCCGATCGTGCTTTCCGCCACGCCGCCGCGGCGCCGCGGTGTCGTCGGCGGCATGATGTTCACGGGCGTCGGACTGGGGATCGCCGCCTCCGGCATCATCGTGCCGCCATTGATCGAATGGGGCGGGCTGGAGAGAGCCTGGCTCGGTCTCGGCGCAGTCTCGCTGGTGCTGACGCTCATCGCCTGGAACGGATGGCCCGGGGAGCAGGTCGGATTCGACACGAGGCGCCGGGCGCGAGCCGCGCTCGGCATACCGGTTTCGGCGCTCGTTGCCGAGTATGGGCTCAACGCCATCGGCCTCGTCCCGCATATGCTCTTTCTGGTCGACTATGTCGCTCGCGGCCTCGGCCAAGGTCTCGACGCCGGCGCGTTCCATTGGGTCGTATTCGGAATAGCGGCGGTGTTCGGGCCGGTACTGGCCGGGCAGCTGGCGGATCGGATCGGATTTCGCGCGGCGTTACGCTTGGCCTTCGCCGTGCAGGGCGCGGCCGTAGCGCTGCCCGTGATCACTTCTGCTTCCGGATGGATTCTGGTTTCAAGCGCCGTCACGGGCGCATTCGTGCCGGGCATCAGCACGCTGGTGCTCGGGAGAATTCACGAGCTGATCCATGGCGGTCCCGCCCAGGGCCGGGCGTGGGGGCACGCGACCACGGCATGGGCCCTCGCGCAGGCGATCGCCGCCTATGGTTACTCCTACCTGTTCGGACGAACGGATGATTATCCGCTGCTGTTCGCGATTGCAGTGGCTGCCATCATGTTAGCGCTCGGCTTGGAGCTTGCGGCGGGAGGCTCGCGGCCCCGGCAGGGCGCCTCGTAATACCGGATCGGCACCGTTTCGGTGAAATACCGCTGCTGGCTTCCGCTGGCTGCGAAGGCCTTGTGGCCGCTCTCAGCCTGAACCGGAGTCGGGAGGGATGTTGCGCAACGCGGTACTCACCGTGGTCACCAATTTTTGGTCGGCCACTGGCTTCGCCAGCCAGGCGATTGGATTGGCGCGATCCGCGCGGGCGCGGGTCGTGGGGTCGGAGAAGGCCGAGATGAAAATGCTGCGAATGCCGAAGCGATCGAGAATTTCCGTAGCCGCCTGGATGCCGTCACGCGGGCCGGCCAGGCGGACGTCCATCAGCACCAGCTCCGGCTGGTGATCGGGGACGAGCTGAACCGCTTCCTCCGCTGTCGACGCGATGTCGACCACATCGTAGCCCGCTTCGGTCAGGGCATTTTCGAATTGAAGCGCGACCAGATAGTCGTCTTCCACGATCAGGATACGGCGGCGACTTGGATCCTGAGCCCGTGAACCGGCGGTTCTAGACATGAGTTGAGGCAAGTTGTCAGCCCGTTGAGAATTTGCAGCTTTGTCCTCGAATGGCTCGAGCGCGTAATCGGTTCCCGGCAGCACGGCGCGCGGGCGAAGCGGCGAGGGGTCTCGACATGCTCTCGACATGCTCAACGCCTCCGCCAGGGCGAGGCACGGCGGAATTTATACCGGCGAGCTGGGCGAGTTAAAATACTTTATTGGGTCACCCGTATCATCGTACTACTCTCGCGGTCGACCCGCGGGGAAGAGGATGGGGAAGTCCAAAATTCCATTGATCGTGCTGCCGGGTCACCCCTCGGACCCCCATGCCGTCAAGGCGCCGCCCGTCGTCGAACTGGGCACCGAGAACGAGTATGCCTGTGGGTCGTGCGGAACCGTGCTCTTGAGGGCCAATGCCGGTCAGGTGCACAACGTGGTGCTCCGGTGCAGCCGATGTAACGCCCTCAACAAGGCCGACATCTGAGGCGCGCCCGGACGCTTGCGCCGGGCGGCTCAGATGAAAGGACGCGGTCGCCGCTCGGCAAAGTCGTAGCCGGCAATTTCCGCCAAGCGGTCACGGTCGCGCAGCCGGAACATCTTCTTTTTCCAATACACGACTTTTGCCGATGTCAGCCGGCGCAACGTGTTGTTGGCGTGCACGAGTGACATTCCCAGCATGTCCGCCAGATGCTGCTGAAAGAACGGGAATTCGAGGCTGTCGCCATCGGTCAAGCCGAGATCCTCGGCGCGCCGGAATAGGTGGAGCAGCAAATAGGCCATGCGTTCCAGCGCGCTGCGCCGGCCGACGCTCAGAAGATGCTCATCGAGAATCCGCTCCTCCCGCGCGGCAAGCCAGGTCAAATCGAAAGCCAAGCTTGGATGATTGGAAAACAGCTCCCACAGTTTCTCGCGTGGAAAAATGCACAGCACCATGTCGGTCAGGGCCTCGGCCGAGTGTCCCATCCGCTCGAACACCGAGGTCTGCAGCCCGAGGAAGTCTCCCGGCAGCGCGAAATTCAGAATTTGTCGGCGGCCGTCGGGGAGCATTTTGTAGCGAAACGCCCAACCGGCCAACACCGTGTAAAGGTGCGGACTGTTGGTGTCTTCCAGGAATAACGTCGTCCCGGCTTCGGCGTTGAGCTCGCCGGATTTGAACGCCGAGATGAACTCGAGTTCGGGTGGCGAAAAGTCCCTGAACGCCGCGTTGGTCCGGAACGGGCAACGCTCGCACGGAACCGTCCTCCCAGGTACCGACTCCAGGACCGTCATGTCAGCTCCTCGGCTTACTCCCGGCGCGGACTCATGCCGGCTCTCATGGATTTCGCTCGCGACCCCGCATCGGGGGGCGAGCTGCTTCGATCACCGGCGCGCCGCCACGGAGTGGTCTGCACGCACATCCGATTGGGAACGACCGATTTGCTGCGAGACGTCGGAGAGCGCAATGGCGTCGAGCGCCAGGATAAACGCAAAGACCGCAGCCAATGACAGTCCGAACAGTTTGGAGTAACGCGTCTCGTTCATATGCACTGCTCACGACTCAGGGGCCGCAATCCGAATTTGGTCGAGGATTCCTGAATCGGCAAAAGCCGTCGCGCTTCGCGACGTTGGACGTGGCCCGGCTGGCCGGTCGGTGGGCGCAGCCGGCAGACCCCGCGAGCGAGCGCCGATCAGGCCACGCGCTTGGTACGCCTGCTGCGGCCCGCGCCCGTCCGTTTGGATTGGCGGGTCGCCTTGCGCCGCGCTGCCGTTTTCGACGAGCGGCGACGCGACCCCGACGGCAAATAGCCTTCGAGCATACGGCGAAGCGTATCCAGCGATTTCTTTAGCTCGGTGACGCTGCTTTGGACCGTCCTGCCGACGGCGGAAGCACGCTTGCGACGTGAACGTTTCCTTGCGGCCATGGGTGCCCTCCGGTTTGTGAACGCAAACCAACGTCGCAACGTCCTGGAAGTTCCATGCACGCCTGCACTCGGCAGCTTCGATCTCATCGCCGCTTGATTTCGATTCACCGCGTGCCATCGTGAGTCACGTAGTGATTCGCGCCGGTGCTCGGGCTCGCGATCGGCTCAGGGTTAGCCTCGATCGCGCCCGCCGCCACCCGCAGGGGAGATGCTGGGTTGATCAAGGTTCGGTTGCGCGGCGGCGCGCTAGCGATGGATGCTCGCCTCAGGTCTGCTCCGGCGAAATTGCCTCGCTGGGTTTCCGCTGTTGTGCTCTTGATGGCAACTGCCGCGATCGCCATAGGGCTCATCCTCGCCGGATTCGGATTGTTTGCCGCGCTACGCATCGCTCATGATTCCGGTGCTTCGCTCGAGCGGGCTTCGGCTGCGGCCCCTTTCGCGTCGAGCGCGTGGCAGCGCCATTCGGCCGGCGGCGCCGATCGGACCATTCCTGGCGCGATTGGGCCTCCCGTGATGGCGAAATCAGATGCCCCGGAAAGCGAGCTCAGCCTCGAAACCGGAAGCGCGCGGAGCGAGCCGCCGAATGGAAACGCTGCGCGGCCGGGCGCAATCGCGGATTCCGTACCCGCAGCAGTGCCGCCTCCCGCATCCAGCGTGCCGGCGCCTGCCACCGCCGCTGAGGGCGAAGTAACTGACAGCATCCATCATACCGCGGCGGCGGCGCCCACGAGCGAGAGCGCGACGGCGCACCCAACGCAGACGAAGCGACACCCTGCGGTCAAGCGCCATGTGGTTCGCAAGCGCATTCGCCGCATTGCACGGCGCCCGGCGTACTCCGGCGCCGCCGCGAGCCCGTTCCAGCCGATGTTCAGCTCTCCGTAAGGCGTTCCTCTCCTCGGTTTCGGCAGCCTCATCGGCGGCGGCTCTCGACGCGCTGCTGCGATTGCGGCCTGCCCGAGGCACCTCGCCGCGATCGCAAACGCGAGGCACCGTCCGGCCCACGGCATTAACCAATCGCGCCGCTTCGATGACCGGGCCTACCGCGGCTGCGGAAAATGCCCTATAGATGCGCACGGTCGCCGTCCGGCCTGCGGCCGCCGATCTGCAGGAACCCTGCGGACCAGCTCAACATTAATCCAATGCCGGCACCTATGGATCTTTCGCGCAAGGTCCGGTGACCCCGGTCGCCAGCGGCCGGGGTCTGTATGTTGGAAGGCGCGGCGTCCGCGACCCGGGCGTGAGCCGGTAGGAGTTCCCCATGGCGCCCCGAGCGTATTGGAAGGGTTACCTCAAGCTGCCGCTGGTCTCTTGTCCGATCGCCCTCTATCCGGCTTCGTCCGCCTCGGAGCGGGTCTCGTTCCATCGTGTCAACAAGAAAACCGGCAATCGACTCAAGCAGCAGATGATCGATCCGGAAACCGGCGAACCGATCGCCAAGGAAGACATCGGCCGAGGCTATGAAATCGGCAAGGGGCAATACGTTCTGATCGAGGACGAGGAACTCGAAAAGATCCAAATCGAGAGCACCCATACCATCGACATCGACACGTTCGTGCCCAAAGCCGAGGTGGACGAGCGCTATCTGGAGAACCCGTATTATTTGGCTCCGACCGACAAGGTCGGGCAGGAGCCGTTTGCCGTGATCCGCGATGCGATCCGCGATATGGAAATGGCGGCGCTCGGTCGGGTCGTGTTGTCGCGTCGCGAGCGCGTGATCATGCTGGAACCGTTCGAACGCGGGCTGCTCGGCATGACGCTGCGCTACCCGTACGAGGTGCGCGGCGAGAGCGCGTATTTCGAGGACATTACCGAGATCAAGCTGCCGGCGGAAATGCGCGAGCTTGCCGCCCATATCGTGAAGACCAAGTCGGGGCATTTCGATCCTTCCAAGTTCGAGGATCGCTACGAGACGGCGCTCATCGAGTTGCTGCGGCGCAAGCAGGAAGGCAAACGGATCGAGCCGATCCGCGAGGCACCCCGGCCGAGCAACGTCGTCAATCTCATGGACGCCCTGCGAAAGAGCGTGCAGGCGGAGGGAGGTGGCGCGCCGGCACGAAGCCGAGCGCCGTCGGGCGAACGGCGCCGTTCCACTCCGCGAACCCGGAAGTCGTCGGGACGGGCACGCAAGGCGGGCTAGGCCGGCCAGGCCGAGCCGTTCCAAATTCAGGCACCGCGAACCCGTTCACGGCGGCAGCGCTTCCGCCCGCCATGGGTTCGCCTGGCTTTTGTCGCGGAGGCCTCCGGCGCTCCGGCGCAGGCGTGGGAACCTACGTAGTTGCAACGGGGTTGAGGAGTTCGATCGTCCAGCGGGCGAGGGAAGCATCACGATGGCCGGCGCGCGCACTTTCACCTCGGTGCTTGCTCTCGCGGCCACGCTGATCACGACGGCAGGCGCCGACACTCCCGACCGCACCGCCGGGTTCGAGCGTGATCCGGACTGGAGAACGTACGTGGACCCGGATCGCGGCACCGCGGTCGACTATCCGGCCGCGCTTTTCTCCGTCGAGGCAGGGGCTCCGGAACGCGGTTCCGGCCGGGAATTCCGAACCGAGGATGGCCGTGCCCAGCTGATCATCTACACGCTACCCAACGAGGAGCGGCGGAGCCCCCGATCCTATCTTGAGCGGCATCTTCTGCTGGCCCCGGGCGCGCTCGAATACACCCGAGTGGCGCGGCGTTTCTTCGCGATTTCCGGCGTGCGCGACGCCGACGTATTCTACAGTCGCTGCAATTTCCCGCACCGGCGGCGCGGCGACATGCGTTGCGTCTTTCTCCAATATCCGGAACGCGAGGCCAAGACTTGGGATGCGGTGGTCACGCCAATCAGTCTTTCCTTGCGCGAGGAACCGCTCGGCGCCGGAATGGCATCGAGTGACCGAGCCAGGATAGGCAGGCATTCCCGGAGGCGGTAGGCTTTCGCTCGCCTCCCGGCGTCGACAGCAGAGCGAGGAGATATCCGGTGCACATCCTGTGGATCATCCTGATTGGATTCATCGCGGGCATCATCGCGCGGATTTTGGCGCCGGGGCCCAACAATCCCAACGGTTTCATTCTGACCACGGTGCTCGGCATCATCGGCGCGTTCGTGGCGACCTATCTCGGCCAAGCCGTCGGCTGGTATCGGGTTGATCAGGGCGCGGGCGTCATCGGCGCGATCGTCGGTGCGCTGCTGGTGCTGTTCGTATGGCACCGACTGGTGAGCACCAATACGATCGGCGACGTGGGCGGCCGGCGCTGGCTGTAGCCCAACGGCGCTGCGACCGGTCCCCCGGCGGCGCGGCATAGCCGTCCGTAATTTCGCGCCGGTCTTCCAGCGATCAGTGCAGCGTGCCGACGGACTTTTGCGGCTTGCGTTGGGGGGAAAGGTTCGCCGGGCTTTCGCGGCCCGCGTCCCGCGCCCCCTGTTCCAAGGCCCGGAGCGCATCCATGACGTCATCGAACTGCACCGGCTCGCCATTCGCCGGGGGCATCCACTTGAGCCCGAACGCCGCCTCGTTCGCGCAAACGCGGGCAAGCCAACGGGCCAGGATCGCGCGTTTTTCACCGATGCCCAGGTTAGGGTGCGCGACCACTTCGAAAGGGTCGGCAAATACCGCTTCGGGAGACAGGAACGCTTCGAACTCGCCCATGCGAGCCCATGGATGACGGTGAGCACGCGCGCGTGGCGGGCGGCCTGACCTGCGTCCCATAAATACCTCGTTCGAAATCTGGAAACCCCGTACGGCTGCAAGCACAATGGCCCTCCGGAGGTTCCGGCTTTGCCGAAAAATTTTTGACCCTACCCTCATGCTGCTCTGCAACGTGGGCGACCTCGGCCCTGCTCCGCTCGGCCACGCCAGCGCGGTCGCCGGTTCGACACCACGAAAGCTAAAATGACGTCTCACCGGCCTGGAGCAGGCATCGCTCCAAGGCCGGAAATTCCAAGACAGGGACATGTCCGTGACGTGGCTCATCCAACCGCGGCTGATCAATGAGGTCTTCTCCGATCCGGGGCTCCTGATCGATTTTCGCTTCGGCCGCCGGGCAATCCTGTTCGACCTCGGCGATCTCCATGCGCTTTCGTCCCGTGAAATCCTCCGGGTCAGCCACGTTTTCGTGTCCCACACCCATATGGACCATTTCGCGGGATTTGACCGGCTGCTTCGGCTCTCGTTGCACCGGCCGGCAACGCTTCACCTCATCGGTCCCGAGGGCTTCATCGACCGCGTCTGCCACAAGCTCGCAGCCTATACCTGGAACCTGCTGGACCAGGGCTCGGCCGAATTCTCGATCGTCGCGATCGAGTTCGTTGCCGATCGGCTGAGCCGAGGCTGCCGCTTCTGCGCCCGTGAGGCGTTCGAGCCGCGTCCATTTGCGCCCCCGGAACTGCCTGCAGGCACCGTGCTCGACGAGGAGGCTTTCCGCGTCCGGGCAAGCGTGCTCGATCACGGCATTCCCTGCCTCGCGTTCGCATTCGAAGAAAAGCTTCGGATCAACGTGCGCAAGCAGGGGCTAGATGCCCTCGGGCTTCCGGTCGGGCCATGGCTCAACGATGCCAAGCGGGCGGTGCGGCGCGCAAGCGCCGACACCACCCAGGTTTTCGTCGCCCCCAATCGGTCGGTTGCGTTGGGCCTGCTCAAGGCGCAGGCGCTGCGCATCGCCGCCGGGCAGAGGATCGCCTACGTTGTCGATGCGGCCTACCATGCGGCAAATATCGGACGGATCGCCGCGCTCGCGCGCCATGCCGATCAGCTGTTCATCGAGACGGCTTTTCTCGAGGCGGACGCCGCGCTCGCCGCCGAACGCCGGCACCTCACCGCGGCGCAAGCCGGCGCAATCGCCCGCGCCGCAGAGGTGACCCGCGTCACCCCGTTCCACTTCTCGCCGCGCTACCTGGACCGCGAAGACCAATTGCGCCGCGAACTGGAACTTGCGTTCCGGGGCGGCGACAGCAGCCCTTGAAATCCGCCCAGGAACCCATTCGGCGCTCGCCGGTTTTCCGTGTGGACCGTCGCAAACCGTCGCGAGGGCGACCTCGCCGAACCAGAAAGAGGAAGATCATGGGCCTGTTCTCGAAGGACATCAAATCGATGGACGACCTGTTCGTGCATGCGTTGCGGGATATCTATTACGCCGAGAACCAGATCCTGAAATCACTGCCGGACATGATCGAGAAGGCGGCCAACCCCAAGCTGAAGCAGGGCTTCCAGGCGCACCTGAACGAGACCAAGAACCATGTGAAGCGGCTAGAGCAGGTATTCCAGCTCGAAGGGCAGTCGGTGAAATCGGTGGATTGTCCGGCGATCGATGGCATCCTCGAAGAAGCGGATGACGTGATCGGCGATGTCGACGACAAGAACGTTCTCGACGCGGCAATGATCGCCGCGGCGCAGGCCGTGGAGCACTACGAGATCACCCGCTACGGCGCCTTGATCGCCTGGGCGAAGCAGCTCGGGCGTAATGACTGCGCCAAGATCCTCGAGCAGACGCTGCAGGAAGAGAAGGCGACCGACAAGAAGCTGAGCGACATGGCCGAGAGTCAGATCAACGTCATGGCGGCGAGCTGAGCGGATCGAACGCGCTCGTGCGGCGGCAGATCTCCATGCCTTCGACACCGGCCGCAAAGCAGGAGGGGAGCCGGCGCAAGCTCGTGGAATTCGACGGGGAGACCTGGGGGGCGCTCGATGTGCTCGCGCGGGATCGTCTCGCGAGCTTCCAGGAGCTCGCCGATGAGGCGTTTCGGGACCTGCTCCGCAAGTATCATCGTCCGGTCGGCCTTCGCGCGGCATTGCGGGAGAGCGTCAAAAGTGAACCCGGCCGCAAGCGATGAGCGGATCGCGCGGATGAGCCGCGACACATGCTGTTGCGGGGACAAGCCCCCGCGCGGTGGGTGAACACGAGGGAGCGCAGATGGACAAACCCGCTCGGCGATGCGGCTTCGTTGCCGCAGTTCTGTTGGCGCTCGCAATCGGGATCGGGCCGGCCGCTGCTCAGGGCGAGAGCAGAGGCTCGCCGGATACCGGCAATGCCAGCCGGGATTCCCGCTCCAACGACGCGCCTGCCGGCACGGCGACTGACGCGCCGCGCAATGTTCCGAATCTCGAGCTCAGCCAGTCGCAGCGGGACACGATCTATCAGAGCGCCAGCAATCGGCAGGGCAAAAGGGACACGGCTCCGGTGGGTTTTCGCCCGGCGGTCGGGGCCCACGTGCCCGATTCGATCAAGCTCGAGCCGTTGCCGAAGACGGTCGTCGAGCTGGTGCCGAAAACGGTCGATTACGAGTATGCGTTCGTGGATAATCAGGTGCTCATCGTCGAACCTCGGTCGCGGACCGTGGTGGAGGTGATCCATTGATCTCGCGCAGTGAAGCTGCGACAAAAGACGCGGCCGACGCCAACGGCGGCGGCGAAACGAGTCCCCGATCGCTCGGCACCGCCCCGGCCGACTCGGGCGAGTGTATCGGCCGGGGCGCATCATTTCGGGCGGTGAACATGCCAGCCAAAAAGCCGGTGCCCAAACGTCGCGGGCCACCGAAGCCGCGCGATCGAGCAAAGAAACGGCAAGACGAAGCTGCGTTGGAGCAGGCGCTTGAAGACACCTTTCCTTCCTCCGACCCCGTGGCTCTGACTCAGCCCACGATAGCCGCCAAGAAAAAATTGCGTCGATAGCGCCGCCGGCTGCGGGCCGGGCCGGCGATTTGCGCCGCAGCTGCCGCCGGCGCCGCCAACGCTGTGCGGCCATCAGCAACGTTGCTCGCGTTCGGCACCGCCGGCCGGCTGCGGGAACTTTCCCGGAGCTTTGCCATTGTTTCGGGATGCCCAAGCCCCTCTCTCCAAACACGCGACGATGATGCGCGCCGCAGCCGAGCCGACGGCGGTCTCCCCGCAGGCCGAATCGTTCTACGGCGAGGCGCTGCGCGAGCTCTCTCACCTGGGTCTTCCGTTTCTGCTCGCGGGCACTTATGCGGTGAGCGCGTATACCGGGATCACCCGCATCACCAAGGATCTCGACATCTTCTGCCGGCCCGGGGACTACCCGCGGATCCTCACGCATTTCAAAGACCTCGACTATCAGATCGAGATCGAGGACGATCGCTGGATCGCCAAGGTCTACAGAGATCAATTGTTCTTCGACGTGATCTTCGCCGCCGCCAACGGGACCATGCCGGTCGGCGACGACTGGTTCAAGCATGCCAGGCAGACCGAAGTGTTCGGCATTCCCGTGCGCATCATCGGCCCGACCGAGCTGGTGTGGTCCAAGGCGTTCATCCAGACGCGTACGCGGTACGACGGCGCGGACGTGGTTCATGTCATGCTCAAGCAGCACGAGCATATCGAATGGCAGCGGCTGCTCGCGTACATGGATTTGCACTGGGAAGTCCTGCTGATGCATGTCCTCAATTTTCGCTGGATCTATCCGACCGAGCGCGATCACGTGCCGCGCTGGCTGCTCGAGGAGTTGATCGAGCGTCTCAAACGCCAGCTTACGTTGCCCGCGCCGCGCATCAGGACCTGTCGCGGCAGGATGTTTTCTCGCGCCGATTACGAGATCGCGATCCGGCAATGGGGGTTTGCCGGCGCCGACGGCGATGAGCAAGAGCGCAATGGCTGAGCGCGGCCGAAAGCAGCTCACCGTCGCCGCGATCGGCGATCTGCACGTGCGCCAGGAGCGCACCAGCGTGCTGCCCGATCTGTTCGCGGAAATGTCGAAAGCCGCCGACGTGGTGGTGCTGTGCGGCGATCTGACCGACGTCGGCAATCCGCGCGAAGCGGAGGTCCTCGCCGAGGACCTTCACGCCTGCTCGGTTCCGGTGATCGGCGTGCTGGGCAACCATGACTACGAATCCGGCCGGGTCGAGGAGGTCAGGGATATCCTGCGCGCCGGCGGGCTTCGGCTGCTCGATGGCCAATCCTGCGAGGTCGATGACGTAGGCTTCGTCGGGGTGAAGGGATTCCCCGGCGGATTCGGCCGGCGCATGTTGAGTTCCTTCGGCGAAGCCGCGGTCAAGAACTTCGTCGCAGAAGCGATGAACGAAGCGATGCGGCTCGAGAACGCCATGCGCACGGTCAAGAACCAGCGCGCGCTGGTCATTCTGCATTACGCTCCGATCCAGGACACGATCGAGGACGAGCCGGTGGAGATCTACCCGTTCCTCGGCTGCTCGCGGCTTGCCGAGACGATCGACCGATTCAAGGTGAGCGCCGTCGTGCACGGCCATGCTCACCGCGGCCGCTACGAGGGCCGCACGCCAGGCGGCGCGCCGGTCTACAATGTGGCTTTCAGCATCGCAAAGCCGAGCGGCCGCCCCTATGCGCTGATCGAAATCTAGCCGGCAGGCACGGCGGGGGCTCCTTTCGCGTATCGTTTTGGAACGTGTCCAATTCCGCGCACCTGCGACAAGGTTCCGCGCTGCGGCAGGTCCATTGAAAGTACAGGGTTTTTTGACTAGAGAAGACCGGGTCAGGCAGAGGTTGCGCCATGCCCCCCAATGACCAAGACCGGCTTCCCGAGACCCATAGCGCCGAGCAGGATTTTCTGCTTCTCGCCGACAATGCCCCGAGTGATTGAAATGCATCGAAAGCGACTGGGCTTTGCAGCGTTGTTTGCGGCGCTAGCCGCGACATTCGCGCCTGCCTGGGCCCAAACTGCCGGCGGCGGCCCGCCGCCGCAGCTCGCGACCGCGACTTTCGCCGGCGGCTGCTTCTGGTGCATGGAATCTCCGTTCGACAAGCTCGACGGCATCGTCTCGGTCACGGTCGGATACGCCGGCGGCACCAAGGCAAATCCCACCTACGAGCAGGTGTCGGCCGGCTCGACCGGGCACGCGGAATCCGTCGAGCTGCAATACGACTCAGCCAAGATCGCCTATCCGAAGCTGCTCGACGTGTTTTGGCACAATATCGATCCCGTGACGGCCGATGCGCAATTCTGCGATCGCGGCACCCAGTATCGCAGCGCGATCTTCTATCACGACGAGGAGCAGAAGCGCCTCGCGGAAGCCTCGAAAGCCGAACTGGCCAAGTCGGGCCGCTTCAAGGCGCCGATCGTGACCGAGATCGTGCCGGCCTCGAGATTTTGGCCCGCCGAGGACTACCATCAGCACTATTACTTGAAGAATCCGCTGCGCTACAAATTCTATCGAACGGCTTGCGGGCGAGATCGCCGGCTCCAGGAGCTCTGGGGCGCGCAGGACCATCCTTCGTGACGGCCGCCAACGACTAAGCTTGCACCATGATTTGGCCGGCAGGTTCGAGCGCCGTGCGGATCTCGATTTCGGATTCCAGCGTGCGATGCACCGGACATTTGTCCGCGATCTCGCCGAGCTTGGCGCGCTGCTCGTCGTCGAGCGGGCCCACGAGCGTGATCGCTCGTTCGATGCGGTCGATCATGCCCTCCTTGGTCTCGCAGCTTGCGCAGTCGGCGGCGTGCACCTTGCCGTGCTGGAGGCTGACCGAGACCCCCTCGAGCGGAAGGTTCTTGCGGTCGGCATAGAGGCGAAGCGTCATGGCGGTGCATGCGCCGAGCCCGGCGAGCAGGAGATCATACGGGTTGGGGCCGCTGTCGAGCCCGCCGACCGCCACCGGCTCGTCGGCGACGATCCGATGCGGGCCGACGGTGATGGCCTGTTGGAACTTGCCTTCGCGTGTCTCGGTGACCCGCACGGCGCGCCGCTCCGCTCCGGCGCTCGCCGCGGCCGGGGTCGCATCGAGATAGCGCTCGGCCCACGCCGCGAGCACGTTGGCGACATAGACGGCATCGGCGCGGCGGCTGAGCAGATGGTCGGCATCGGCGAGCGAGGCGAAGCTCTTGGGATGTTTGGCCGCGGCGAAGATCTTGCCCGCGTTGTCGATCCCGACGGTCGCGTCGACCGGGGAGTGGAAGATGAGCAGCGCCTTGCGCAAATCTTTGACCCGATCGAGCAGCCGCTGCTCGGCGACGTCATCGAGAAACTCGCGCCGGATCCGAAACGCCCGCCCGCCGATCTCGACTTCGGCATCGCCGCCCTCGCGGATGGCCTCGATCCGATTTCGAAACAACCCGGTCACATAGCCGGGGTCGGACGGCGCCGCGATCGTGACGACGGCGCGTGTCTCCGGCACCGCTGCGGCGGCGGCGAGCGTGGCGGCACCGCCGAGGCTGTGCCCGATCAGCAGGCCGGGCGCGCGCCGGGTTTTTCGCAAATGGTCCGCCGCCGCGACGAGATCGCCGACGTTGGAAGAGAAATGGGTATTGGCGAAATCGCCTTGGCTGGAGCCGAGCCCGGTGAAATCGAATCGCAGCACGGCGATCCCGCGCGCCGTGAGCGCCTCGGAGATGCGCCGGGCCGCCAGGCTGTCCTTGCCGCACGTGAAGCAATGCGCAAACAACGCATAGGCGACGGGCTCTTGTGACGGACACTCCAGCCGCGCGGCGAGCAGCTCGCCGGACGCATTGGGAAAATCGAACCGTTCGGGGACCATTGAGTCTCCTCCGTGCCGCGCCGAAATCGGCCCGCGCAGTGTAACATGACGCGGTCAACCGCTCGGAATCGAAGAAGGACGGGCTTTTGGCCCGTCCTTCGCAGTTCGGTGCGGAACCCGGAAGCTCGCGTTCCTCAGGCCTTGCCGACCGGCAGCGCCACGAACTTGGTCTGGTCGCCGGATTTCACCCGCATCAGGATCGTGTGCTTGCCCTGACCGTGAGCCTCTTGCACCGCCTTGCGCACGTCGGAGGGCGTCGAGACGATCTTGCCGCCGACGTCGAGGATCACGTCCCCGGTGCGAATGCCACGCTCGGCGGCGGGTCCATCGGGGTCGATCTGGGTGACGACGACGCCGGAGCCGCCGACGCCGGCAACGGTCGCCGCGGGCGCAAGCGACAGGCCGAGCCGTGCGACATTGCCGGCGTTGCCGGGCGGCGTCGTCTCGTCCTCGTCGGTCTGGACACGCGCTTGCCGCGTGTTCGGCAGCTCGCCGAGGATGAGCGTGAGCTGTTTCTCCTCATCCTTGCGCCAGAGGCCGAGCTTGACCGAGGTGCCGGGCGCCATCGAGCTGATCTTCTTGGCGAGCTCGCGCGCATTCTTCACCGGCTGGCCGTCGACCGCCTTGATCACGTCACCGGATTGGATCCCGGCCTTGGCGGCGGGACTATTGGCCTGAGGCTCGGCGACGAGCGCGCCTTCGGGAGTTTTCAGCCCGAGGCTTTCGGCGATATCCGGCGTGACCTGCTGGATTTGCACGCCGATCCAGCCGCGGGTCACCTTGCCGTTCTTCTCGAGCTGCGCGATCACGGTCTTGACCGTGTCGGACGGGATCGCGAACCCGATCCCCACCGAGCCGCCCGAAGGCGAGAAGATCGCGGTATTGACGCCGATCACATTGCCGTTCACGTCGAAGGTCGGACCGCCGGAATTGCCCTTGTTGACCGGGGCATCGATCTGGATGAAATCATCGTAGGGGCCCGCCCCGATGTCGCGGCCGCGCGCCGACACGATGCCGGCGGTCACGGTTCCGCCCAACCCGAACGGGTTGCCGACCGCGAGCACCCAGTCGCCGACTCGAGGCGTGGTGTCCGCGAATTTCACGTGATGAAACTCGCCGGCGCCCTCGACCTTGATCAGCGCCAGATCGGTCTTGGCGTCGGTGCCGATCACCTTGGCGGCATAGGTCTTGCCGTCGTCCGTCGTTATTTCGACGGTCTTGGCTTTGTCGACGACGTGGTTGTTCGTCACCGCGTAGCCGTCGGCAGAAATGAAAAATCCGGAGCCCTGACCCGTCACGGAGTGCTTGCCGTTCGGCAGGTTCGGCATGTTCGGCGGGTTGGGCATGTCGGGAGCCCCGAAACGCCGGAAGAACCGGTCGAACGGCGAACCCGGCGGGAAGGGAAGGTCTTCGCCGCTGCTCGTCTGCGGCCCTTGGTCCAGCTTGACGCGGACCGAGATCACCGCGGGTCTCACTTTTTCGACGACGTCGGCAAAGCCGGCCGGCTTTTGCGCCTCTTGGGCCAGCGCTGCGGTCGAAAGCACCGGCAGGGCCGGAATGTGGCCGGGCCCACCGAGCAGCACGGCGATGCCGAGACCTGCTGTCGAGGCCAGTAGCGCCAACCGGCGCGCGGTTCGGATCCCCCGCGGGCGAACAGGAGGTTTAAATTCGCTCATGAGCTCTTCTCCATGCGACAGGCGGCGCGAGGCGCCGTCGAGACAGCAGCTCGCGGCGGGATCCCACCGTGAGCCATCGTCGCAAAGATGGAGGAGCCCGCCTTACCGCGTCCTGTCGGCCGGATTAAACTCCGGAAAGGTTCGGGTAGCCCGGATCGAGCATCGCGCAGCGATAACCCGCGGCCGCCATCCCCGGATTACGCGACCGGTGGCGGTCGTTGCATGCGGCGTTGGCGAAGACCTCCGAATTGCTACTGGACTCGGGGCGAACCGGTTGGGTGGGTATCGCTGGGTCGAGCCGCGAGTTCAGGTGTGCGATTGAATGTTGAGTCTGGCCCAGGAAATAAGGACCAGGTTCCATTGCGTAGTTTTATAGGCGGGCGCGCAATCGCAACCGTTCCGGCGACACGTTATTTCTTGTCGCTGGGAGTCCTCACGTTTTGCCAGGGATCGGATGCGGGCTTTCCAGGGGTGAGTCGTTTCATTGTGGCTTGATACGCCGCGTCGACGTCCTTCCGGTTGAGCTTCTCCTTCTCCTCTCGGTTCTTGGACGGAGTGCCCACCGGAACGCCGATCGCGGGGTTCGAGGAAGGCCCTGATTGCCCGTACGCGGGGCCAATCAATAACCCGGCAATCACTACCGCCGCCACGAGTCTCATCCAGACGCTCCGCTTACAGTTGCGCTCTATAGACCATGTTTGACCATCTCGGTTGGGCAATCCGTCAATACCATGGCGGGCCGCCATCTCCGATTGCGTGCTTTGCGGTCGCTGCATCCGCGCTACATTCCCACGCCGAGCCGGCTCGGCCAAGCTAGGCGGGAGCGAGGCCGGGAGTGCACGCCCTAGCAGCCGCGACAGATGTTCTTGATCCGGGTGTTGAGGACCTGGTCGAGGTGGCCGACCGCGCCCTCCTTGGTCGCGCCCGACGTTTCGGCAACGGGTGCTCGCTCGGAATGCGCGGGGCGCCCGTGAGCGTGCCGCGATTTCGAGCGTGCCGCGGCGGAATCGGCAAAGCCGACGCAAGCCGTCAAGAATAATATTGCGATTGCCGCGACCCCCCGCATGACCCCAGATAGCAAGTCGGGAGCCAAGTTTCAAATGGTGGCGCTCGGCATTCGATCCTGTGCGGGCCCCGAACATAGCTTGTAGCCCGGATGAAGCGCAGCGTAATCCGGGGTCAGCCGTCCCGGATTCCGCATCGCTTCGCGGTGCTCCATCCGGGCTACAGAATCAATTGGCTTGCTCGCGCAATTTGCGCACGTTGAAGGCCGGAACGGGTCGGTGCAGACCTTTGAGGGTGAGCTCGCCCGCCGCCTCGAGGTCGGCCAATGCCTCGATCGCAGCGTGCACCTTTCGGTCCACGAGGATCTGGCCGTTGCGCGCCTCTGCGCACAAGCGGGCGGCGAGATTGACCACCGTGCCGATTGCCGTGTAATCGAACCGCCCCTCGAACCCAATCGGCCCAATCGTAGCATAGCCTTGAGCGATGCCGAGCCCAAAGCCGAGCTCGTGGCCGTATTTACGCCATTTGGCGCCGAGCCCCTCGACGCCCTTGCGCATGGCCACCGCCAGCCGCACCGCGCGCACCGGGGGATCGGGGCAGGGGAGCGGCGCATTGAACACGACCATAAGGCCGTCGCCGGTGAAGCGCTCGAGCGTCCCCTCGAACCGGTAGATCAGCGGGCAGATACACGCGTGGTATTCGTTGAGCACCGCGGTGACTTCTTCCGGCTCGGCGGTCTCCGAGAACGCGGTAAATCCGCGCAGATCGCAGAACACGACCGTGATCTCCCGGCGCCGCCTCTCCAGCACATGGCCGTCGCCCGAGGCGAGCACCAGCTCGGCGATCTGCGGCGCCAGATATCTTCGCAGGCGTCCGACGCGCTCGATCTCGGCCAGTTGCTCGGCGACCCGCTGCTCCAGCGACCGGTTCCATTCCGCGAGCTGGGCCGCCTGCGCCTGCACCTGATCATGCAGCTCCTTGAGGCGGAGAACCGAATTCACTCTGGCGACGAGTGCCGCCTGGTCGATCGGCTTCGTCAGATATTCGTCGGCCCCGGCGTTCAATCCGGCGACGATGTCCTTGGTATCCGACTTGGCCGTGACGAGGATGATCGGCGTGAACGGCATGGCCGGATCGCTCTTCAGCCGCTTACAGACCTCGATGCCGTCGAGCTTCGGCATCATGACATCGAGCAGGATGAGATCGGGCAGCAGATTCTTCGCTGCCGCCAGCGCCTCCTCGCCGTCTGCAGCCTGCGCCAGCTCATAGCCCTGCGCCCCGAGGCGCGTCATCAGGATGTCGCGATTGGTCTCGTTGTCATCGACGATGAGGATGCGCGGCGGCTTGTTCATTGGCTCGATCCGATGAACGCGGTCGCCAGGGCTGCGCCGCCGGCCGTCACGGCAAGTACTCTCGAATCTTCGCCAGCAGCTTGCGCGGGCTATAGGGCTTGGTGACGTAATCGTCGCAACCTGCCGCCCGCGCCTTCTCCTCGTCTCCGCTCAAGGCGTAGGAGGTGATGGCGATGATCGGGATCGCCGCAAGCGCGGGATTGGCCTTGATCCGCCGGGTCGTCTCATAGCCGTCGAGCACCGGCAATTGAATATCCATCAGGATCAGATCGGGCTGCTCGGCGGCCGCGACGGTGAGCGCCTCCTCGCCGTTCTCGGCCTCGACCATTTCGTATCCGGTGCTGCCCAGCAGATCCCGCAGGATCTGCCGATTGTCTTCCTGATCCTCGACTACCAGGATGCGCTTGCTCATGGATTCCCTGCCTGCTGTTCTACCTTGACCGGAAGCGTGAAGGAAAAAGTCGAGCCCTGGCCCAGGCTCGATTCCACCCAGAGCCGGCCGCCGTGCATCTCGATGATGCGCTTGGCGATGGCGAGCCCCAGTCCGGTGCCGCCCTTCTGCCGCGTGCTGGAATTGTCGGCCTGCTGGAACTCCTCGAAGATCTTGGCCTGGTCGGAATCCGCAATGCCCGGCCCGGTGTCCCGGACCGCGACCGTAAAGGTGCCGTTGGCGGCGGATGCCTTGATCTTCACCTCGCCCTGGTCGGTGAATTTGATGGCGTTGCCGACGAGGTTGAGCAGGACTTGGGAGAGCCGTCGTTCATCGCCGCGGCCGGGCGGAAGGTCCGGCGCGACTTCGGCGCGGAACGCCAGGCGTTTTCCGGCTGCCAGCGGCTCGACCGCAGCGACGACGCCATTCACGACGTCGCCGAGCGAATAATCGTTGAGCGACAGCGTGAGCTGCCCTGCCTCGATCTTGGAGAGGTCGAGCACGTCGTTGATCAACCCCAACAGGTGCCGGCCATTGACCTGAACGCGCTCGAGCACCGCGTGCGCCTTCTCCGGGACGTCGCCATAGATGCTATCGAGAATGAGCTCGGTATAGCCGAGGATCGCATTCAAGGGCGTGCGCAGCTCGTGGCTCATGTTGGCCAGGAACTGGGATTTGTGCTTGCTCGCGATCTCGAGCTCGCGCCCTTTTTCTTCGATCTCGCGGAACAGCCGGGCGTTCTGGATCGCCACCACCGACTGCACGGCGAAAGTGTCGAGCAGCTCCACGACGCCCTTGGGGAATTCGCCGGGCTCTTTCCGCCGCACCACCAGCGCGCCCACAATCCGGTCGGGACGAAGCAGCGGCATGACCAGCAAGGCCCGATAGCCCTCACGGACAATGATGTCGTTCATCGGCGTTTGCGGCTCGTTGCGTACGTCCGGGATCTGCACCGGCCGGCGCTGCGTGGTCGCCGTGCCCATCCGGGCGTCGTTGACCGTGATGTGCTGGCCGGCGATCGCCTGAATCATTTCTTCGGTCATACCGTAGGTCGCACGCAGCCGAAATTCCTGCCGCGACTCGTCGAACGTGTAGATCGCCCCGGCCTCCGTCGAGGACAGCTGCACCGCCTTGGTCACGATCGTCGAGAGCACGGTTTGGATGTCGAGCGTCGAGTTGACGGCCTGGCTGACCTCGCCGAGCGCTTGCAGCTCCTCGACCGAGCGCGCGAGTTCGCGGGTGCGCGCCTGCACCTCGTCGAACAGGCGCACGTTCTCGATAGCGATCACGGCCTGGTCGGCGAAGGTCTGCAGCAGCTCCACCTGCCTGTCCGAGAAGAGGGCGACCTCGGTTCTGGTGACGGTGATCGCCCCAAGAGCGACTCCCTCGCGCAGTAACGGGACTGATAGGGTAGTGGGGAAATTCGCGTTGAGGATGTCGAACTGGAGTTCCGGATCATCCCTCCGATCGCGAACGTGAACGAGCGCGCGGGTCAGTATCGCGCGGGCGGTGATGCTCTCGCGCCCGGGGCGGATCGGAAACACGCTGCGGACCGCGGCTAGCTGTTCAGCGTCGAGGCTGTCGTAGGCCGCGAGATGGATGAGTTCGCCGTCGAAACGGAACACCATGGCATTGGCGGCGTCGCACAATCTCCGCGCGCTCGCGGCAATCGCCTCGAAGGTGGGCTGGACGTCGGTCGGAGAGCGGGAGATGACGTTGAGTACGTCTGAGGTCGCCGTCTGATACTCTAGGGTCTCGGTCAGCTCCCTTGTCCGCGTCTGCAC
>DASWCW010000086.1:0-4144 GCA_036395835.1 Xanthobacteraceae bacterium | reverse complement strand
CCCGACACGCGGGAGGCATCCGGCTTCTTCCAAAAGCCGGCGAAGGATTCGACCGTCCAGCGGCGGCCCTGCTCGGCAGGAATTGTGCTTGCGGAGCCCGGAAACGAATAGAGGACGGACTCGCGTCCGCCCTCTGATTGGCTCTCCCGGATTGCGCGTCCGCTCCGCGCGCGCTCCATCCGGGCTACGGCGCTTACGGCGCCTCAATGCGCGGTCAGGCCCGGAGGCTCCTCCTCGACCGGTTGCGCCGGGGCCGCCTCCGCTTCGGGCGCGGGCTTGACCTGAGTCTCATCCCAGACGATCGGCTCGGGCTTGCGGGTGAGCGCGTGCACGAGCACCTCGTCCATGCGCGAGACCGGAATGATCTCGAGCCCGCTCTTCACGCTGTCGGAGATCTCGACCAGATCCTTGGCGTTCTCCTCGGGGATCAGCACGGTCTTGATGCCGCCGCGCAGTGCCGCCAGCAGCTTCTCCTTGAGCCCTCCGATCGGCAGCACGCGGCCGCGCAAGGTGATCTCCCCCGTCATCGCCACGTCGCGGCGCGCCGGAATGCCGGCCATGACCGAGACGATCGCAGTCACCATGGCGACGCCCGCCGAGGGCCCGTCCTTCGGGGTCGCGCCCTCCGGCACGTGCACGTGGATGTCGCGGCGATCGAACAGCGGGGGCTCGATGCCGAAATCGACCGCGCGCGAGCGCACGTAGGACGCCGCCGCCGAGATCGATTCCTTCATCACGTCGCGCAGATTGCCCGTCACCGTCATCTTGCCCTTGCCGGGCATCATCACGCTTTCGATGGTGAGCAGCTCGCCGCCGACGTCGGTCCAGGCGAGCCCGGTGACGACGCCGACCTGGTCGCTCAACTCGATCTCGCCGTAGCGGAACTTCGGTACGCCGAGGTAGTCGGCAAGGTTGGCGGCGCTCACCTTGATCGACTTCTTCTTGGAGATGATCAGCTCCTTGACCGCCTTGCGGATCAGGGTCGAGAGCTCGCGCTCGAGATTGCGCACGCCCGCTTCCCGCGTGTAGCGGCGGATCATGGTGAGCAGCGCTTCGTCGTCGAGTGCCCACTCCTTTGCACTCACCCCGTGTTTGGTGAGGGCTTTCGGGACCAGGTGCCGGCGCGCGATATGCACCTTCTCGTCCTCGGTATAGCCGGCGATACGGATGATCTCCATGCGGTCCATCAGCGGCGGCGGAATGTTGAGCGTGTTCGCCGTCGTGATGAACATCACGTGCGAGAGATCGTAATCGACCTCGAGGTAATGGTCGTTGAAGGTGTGGTTCTGCTCCGGATCCAGCACTTCGAGCAGGGCCGAGGACGGATCGCCGCGAAAATCGGCGCCCATCTTGTCGACTTCGTCGAGCAGGAACAGCGGATTGCTGGACTTGGCCTTGCGCATCGACTGGATGATCTTTCCGGGCATCGAGCCGATGTAGGTGCGGCGATGACCGCGGATCTCGGCCTCGTCGCGCACGCCGCCGAGCGACACGCGCACGAAGTCGCGCCCCGTGGCCCGCGCGATCGACCTGCCGAGCGAGGTCTTGCCGACGCCGGGCGGGCCGACCAGGCACAGGATCGGGCCGGTCAGCTTGTTGGCGCGCTGCTGGACCGCAAGATACTCGACGATGCGCTCCTTGACCTTCTCCAGACCGAAATGGTCGTTGTCGAGGATCTCCTGGGCGTGGATGAGATCCTTCTTGATCTTGGTCCTCTTGTTCCACGGGATCGACAGCAGCCAGTCGAGATAGTTGCGCACGACGGTGGCTTCCGCCGACATCGGCGACATCTGCCGCAGCTTCTTGAGCTCGTGCGTTGCCTTCTCGCGCGCCTCCTTGGAGAGCTTGATCTTCTTGATCTTGTCCTCGAGCTCGGCGAGCTCGTCGCGGCCTTCCTCGTCGCCGAGCTCCTTCTGGATCGCCTTCATCTGCTCGTTGAGGTAGTACTCGCGCTGGGTCTTCTCCATCTGGCGCTTGACGCGCGTGCGGATGCGCTTCTCGACCTGCAGCACCGAGATCTCGCTCTCCATCAGGCCGAGAACCTTCTCCAGCCGCTCGCTGATCGAGGCGGTCTCCAGGATGCCCTGCTTGTCGGCGATCTTCACCGCGAGATGCGAGGCGACCGTGTCGGCGATGCGGCCGTAGTCGTCGATCTGCTGCACGACGCCGACGACCTCGGGCGAGACCTTCTTGTTGAGCTTCACATAGCCTTCGAACTCGGTCACCACCGAGCGGGCGAGCGCCTCGGCCTCGACGCGTTCGCCGGTCGCATCCTGGAACGTGGTCGCGTCGGCCTCGTAATACTCGGCACGGTCGGTGTATTTGAGGATCTTCGCGCGCTCGACGCCCTCGACCAGCACCTTCACGGTGCCGTCGGGCAATTTCAGCAGCTGCAGCACGCTCGCCAGCGTGCCGACCTCAAAGATGGAATCGGTGGACGGATCGTCGTCGGAAGCGTTCTTCTGCGTCGCCAGCAGGATGAAGGTATCGCTGCGCATCACCTCTTCGAGCGCGCGGATCGACTTCTCCCGGCCGACGAACAGCGGCACGATCATGTGCGGGAACACCACGATGTCGCGTAGCGGCAGCACCGGATAAGCCCGGATCTCGCCGGGGTTCAGGGGCGGGCGGGGTTTTGTCGTGGACATGGCCCGAATTTCCTTGTTTTTGCCCCTCCGCCGGGACCCGCGAGGCGCAATCGCAGCGGAGTGCGATGAGACGGCAGGGAGGACGGAAAGTCAGCTCAAAGCGCCGCTGGCGAGTACGATCCCCTGCTCGGAATCGGTCGTACGTTGTCCGTTCGTACGCTATACGTGGGCCTGCCCCCGGGGGGTGTCAAGTAAGGCGCCCGAAGGCGGCTGTCCCCCGGGAAAGCCGGATCTCGACCGGCATGTTCCGGCCGATCGGCCGATTTCGCTACGCTCGATCCGGGCTAGGGGATGCTCGCTACGACGCGCTTGCCCCCGCGTCGCCGACGCGGTCGGCATAGATGTACAGCGGCCGCGCGGTGCCCTCGACCACTTCCTTGGAGATCACCACCTCCTCGACCCCCTCGAGGCTCGGCAGATCGAACATCGTGTCGAGCAGGATGCCCTCCATGATCGAGCGCAGCCCCCGCGCGCCGGTCTTGCGGTCGATCGCCTTCCGCGAGATCGCGGCGAGCGCCTCGTCGGCGAGCGTGAGGTCGACGCTCTCCATCTCGAACAGCCGCTGGTATTGCTTGACGAGCGCGTTCTTCGGCTCGGTGAGGATGCGCTTGAGCGCCGCCTCGTCGAGATCCTCGAGCGTCGCGACCACTGGCAGCCGGCCGACGAACTCCGGAATCAGCCCGTACTTGAGCAGGTCCTCCGGCTCGACGTCGCGGAAGATCTGGCCGGTGCGGCGGTCCTCCGGCGCGATCACTTTGGCGCCGAAGCCGATGGAAGCCGAGCGCCCGCGCGCCGAGATGATCTTCTCGAGCCCGCCGAACGCGCCCCCGCATACGAACAGGATGTTGGTAGTGTCGACCTGCAGGAATTCCTGCTGCGGGTGCTTGCGGCCGCCCTGCGGGGGCACCGAGGCGATGGTGCCCTCCATGATCTTCAAGAGCGCCTGCTGCACGCCCTCGCCGGACACGTCGCGGGTGATCGAGGGGTTGTCGGACTTGCGCGAGATCTTGTCGATCTCGTCGATATAGACGATGCCGCGCTGGGCGCGCTCGACGTTGTAATCGGCCGATTGCAACAGCTTGAGGATGATGTTCTCGACGTCCTCGCCGACGTAGCCGGCCTCGGTGAGCGTGGTGGCGTCCGCCATGGTGAACGGCACGTCGAGGATGCGGGCGAGCGTCTGCGCCAAGAGCGTCTTGCCGGAGCCGGTCGGGCCGATCAGCAGGATGTTGGATTTCGCCAGCTCGACGTCGTTGTGCTTGGTCTGGTGGTTGAGCCGCTTGTAGTGATTGTGCACGGCGACCGAGAGCACCTTCTTGGCGTGGTCCTGGCCGATGACGTAGTCGTCGAGAACTTTGCGGATCTCCTTGGGGGTCGGGATGCCGTCGCGCGACTTCACTAGCGAGGACTTGTTCTCCTCGCGGATGATGTCCATGCACAGCTCGACGCATTCGTCGCAGATGAAGACGGTCGGCCCGGCGATGAGCTTGCGGACC
>DASWCW010000085.1:0-1887 GCA_036395835.1 Xanthobacteraceae bacterium | reverse complement strand
GCGTCCAGTGTGAGCGGCCGAACTCGAGCCCTTGCGGACCCTACCCGCGGCCGTCCTGGTTCGCCGTTCGGCGGCCGGGTTGACGCGCTTCTTGGCCATGACGGTGAGCTTTTTGTCCGTAGCCTTCTCCTCGGCGAGATTCTGCCGCAGCACCGCGGCGCAGTCCCCGCGTCCAAGCTCCCTCGCCCACGCGATCAGCGCGCCATAGCGTGTGATCTCGTAATGCTCCACCGCTTGCGCGGCGGCAATCATGGCAGCAT
Source organism: Xanthobacteraceae bacterium (assembly GCA_036395835.1). Taxonomy (GTDB): domain Bacteria; phylum Pseudomonadota; class Alphaproteobacteria; order Rhizobiales; family Xanthobacteraceae; genus AP-16. The sequence continues at coordinate 1,627 of DASWCW010000085.1, read as the reverse complement.
CGAGCACGTTCTGATCCTCCACCTCGCCCATGATGTCGTCGGCCTCTTCGAGGATGCCGTCGATCGCCGGGCAGCTGGCGCCCTGCGCCTCCTGGCCGTGCATGCGAAACACTTGCTCCAGGCGCTGCACCTGCTTTCGCGTCTCGCCGAGATGGGTTTGGAGGCCCTTCTTGAGTTCACGGCTCGCGGCCTTGTCGATCATATTCGGTAGCGAGTTCAGAATTTGATTTTCCGCGTAATAGATGTCCTGCAAACCATGCACGAACAGATCGTCCATCGAGCGGATGTCTTTCGAGAACAGACCCATGAGGACCTCCTGGAAAACGCACCTGTCAACAAAGACCACGTGGATTCGACCAGGTGACCCGCGGTCGCCCGTCCTTTTTGCCAGCGGCGTTACTGGGCGGGGGCCCGGTTCCCGCCTGGGCCCATACAATTTACGCGCAAACGGCTCCCAACGGGAAACAAACGCTGGATCCGAATCTATGTTCCTGGGGCGCCGACGCACGCCGGGCGCCAATGTCCCACCCATCCGTCGGCAAAGTGCTGAACACGTCGGCGCTAGGACCGACGCCCTACTTTTTTACCGGCGTTCGGCTGCGTCGCTTTCTTCTCGTGGTCGGAGTCTCCCCCCGCTTGGTCTGAACAGGAACTTTCCCCAGCCCCCGCGGTTGGCTCGCCGGATGCCGGAGCGGCCAGCATGACTGATGTATCGAGGACTGAAATCGCCTCAAGCACTACAGCGAAAGATCAATCCGCAGTTTCCTGGGCGGCGGTTCTCGCCGGCGGGGTGACCGCGGCGGCCTTGACATTGGTGCTGCTGGCGTTCGGCGCCGGCATGGGCTTTTCGGCTGTCTCGCCGTGGCCCAGTTCCGGCATATCGGCCACCACCTTCAAAATCGCGGCCGGCATTTACCTGATCGTTGTAGCCATGTTGTCTTCCACCATCGGCGGTTACATCGCCGGGCGGCTGCGTACCAAGTGGACCGGCCTCCACAGCGAGGAAGTCCTGTTCCGGGACACCGCACATGGTTTCCTGGCCTGGGCCTCTGCCACCGTGTTCGGGGCTGCAGCGCTGGCTTCTGCGGCGACGTTCATCGCTGGAGGGGCCACGGCCGGAGCGACCCAAGGCGCCGGCCAGGCGGCGGCGCAATCGGCAGCAGGCGGCGGAGCGCCGAATGAGTATTTCGTCGATATGCTGCTGCGTCCGCAGCCGGGCGGCCAAGGCGCCGCCGCTGGCCAGTCGTCGCAAGCCGCCGATGCGGCAGCTGTGCGCGGCGAGATTACGCGCATTCTCGTGCGCGGCTTGCGCGAAGGTGGCGAACTTCCGGCGGCGGACCGCACCTATTTGGCGCAGGTGGTGAACACGCGAACCGGGATGAGCCAGCCGGATGCCGAGAAGCGGGTTTCCGAGGTGATCGAGCAGGCGAGATCCGCCGCTGATGAGGCGCGCCGCGCCGCCGCGAAACTATCGCTGTGGCTCACCGCTGCGATGCTGATCGGCGCATTCTCGGCAAGCCTCGCCGCGATTGAAGGCGGACAACTCCGCGACGGCACCTGGAAAGGTGTGATCGGCACTAGCAAATATCGGGCGCAACGCCCCCGAGTGTAGGAGGTCGTAATGGGT
>DASWCW010000084.1:0-12975 GCA_036395835.1 Xanthobacteraceae bacterium | reverse complement strand
CTCAAAGGCTCGACCGAGCTCTACGAGCGCGTCGGCGATCTCGTCGCCTACGACCTGGTGCGCGCGCATTTCCGCGTGCTCAACGAGATCATCGCCGCGGAGGCCGGCGCGGTGGTCAAGACCATCGGCGACGCGGTGATGGCGACGTTCCCGACGCCGGACCGGGCGGTCGCGGCGGCGCTGCGCATGCGCGAGGCGATGCTCGGCATCAAGCAGGGCGACCGCGACCTGCTGCTGAAGATCGGCATTCACGAGGGACCCTGCCTCGCCGTCACGCTCAACGACCGCCAGGATTATTTCGGGCAGACCGTGAACATCGCCGCGCGCGTGCAGGGGCTCGCCGCGTCGCGCTCGATCTTCGCGACCGAGACGGTGGTCGGGCACCCGCAATCCTCGTCGATCCTTCAGACTTCCGGGCTCACGCCGCTGCCGCAGCGCGCCTCGCTGCGCGGCATCGCCGACGAGTTCATGGTCTACGAGATCCCGTAAAAATACCCTTCGAGCAGTCGCCGGGCTCCGCGACATGGGCGGAAGCCAGGTTTCTTGCGGCCAAAAGTGGACACTGGGCGACCTGACCGCGAAAATCGCGGCAACCGCAACTGATGTCCCGAAGGGAGGAACCAATGACGCAAATTTCTCGGCGCGACCTGATCGGCTCGGCGGCAGCCGTGGGCGGCTTCGTTGCGGCAGCGGAGTCGGCCAGCGCACTTGGCGAAACGCAGCAGCCGCCATTCGGCCCCACGGCGGCGCCGCTCGCGGGCGCTGAGCTGCCGTCGTTTCGTTTCGCGCTCGGCGCGCAAGCGTCGAAAACGTTCGACGGCGGCTCGGCCAAGGAGGCGACCGTCGCGGAATTTCCGGTGTCGCAAAAGCTCGCGGGTGTCCTGATGCAGCTCGCGCCCGGCGGATTGCGCGAGCTCCATTGGCACGCCAATGCCGCCGAGTGGGCCTATGTGCTCAACGGGCGCTGCAGGGTCACTACGATCGATCCGCAGGGGCATTCCGAAATCGCCGACTTCAACCCCGGCGACGTCTGGTATTTTCCACGCGGCCACGGGCACTCGATCCAGGGACTCGGCCCGGAAAACTGCTTGTTCGTCCTCGTGTTCGACAACGGGTATTTCTCCGAGTTCGGCACGTTCAGCATCACCGATTGGGTCAGCCGCACGCCGCGCGACGTGCTACAGAAAAATTTCGGAGTGCCGGCGCAGACCTTCGCGAATTTCCCCCAGCGCGAGGTTTACATCGCCAAGGGTCCCGTGCCGCCGCCGCTGCCGACCGATCCGGCCGCAGGGTCGCTGAATTCGGGCGCGCTCACGCATCGGTATCGGCTGCTGGCGGGAAAGCCCGTTGCTTTCACCGGCGGCACCTTGCGCCTCGTATCCGAACGCGAATTTCCTATTTCGTCGACCATGACGGGTGCTCTCATGCGGATCAAGCCGGGCAGCCTGCGCGAGCTGCATTGGCATCCGAACGCGGACGAGTGGCAGTACTACATCAAGGGCCGCGCCCGCATGACCGTGTTCGGGTCGCATGGTCGCGCGCGCACCGATGAGTTCGACCCGGGCGACGTGGGATACGTGCCCCAGGGCTACGGCCATTACATCGAATCGATCGGCTCCGATGATCTCGAGGTGCTGCTCGCGCTCAACAATGGAACCTACGAATCGATTTCGCTTACCGCGTGGATGGCAGGCAATCCGCCGGAATTGCTGGCGACCAATTTCCGCGTGCCGGAAGCGGTGTTCGCCGCGTTTCCGAAGCAGGCAAACGCGATTCCCTAGTCCGTGGGCTTTTGAAGCAGAGAATGACAGGCGAGCCGGCCATAGGGGGCTGAATGCATGAGCGCTGGGCCCTGCCCGAAGGGTTCCGCTCCGCCTTGCTTCACGCACCCCGCCCCACGCTCCGGGCCGGCCCGGAACGACCGCCAGATCAGGATCGATCACAAAAAAGATTAATAGTTCTTTCGGTTTACGGCCGGCCGCGGCGGCCGAGAGGGTTGACTTTCGGCCGCTTCTCCCTATGTTCCGCGCAGATCGAAACCGTCAGATTCGATCGGTTTCCGTGCATGTCCGTCGTTCGACTTTCCGGCGAGACTTCGAGCCGGGACGACAACGACTTTTGAGGTTGCATGCCCTTTTCCCATCTCGGCTTGTCCGACAAGGTTCTCTCGGCGGTTGCCGCCGCCGGATACACCACCCCCACCCCCATCCAGGAACAGGCGATCCCGCACGTGCTGGCGCGCCGCGACGTGCTCGGCATCGCCCAGACCGGCACCGGAAAGACCGCCGCCTTCGTGCTGCCGATGCTCACCGCGCTCGAGCACGGGCGCGGGCGGGCGCGCATGCCGCGCACGCTGATCCTCGAGCCGACGCGCGAGCTCGCCGCGCAGGTCGAGGATCACTTTGCCAAATACGGGGTCAATCACAAGCTCAACGTCGCGCTGCTGATCGGCGGCATGTCGTTCGACAACCAGGACACCAAGCTGAGCCGCGGCGTCGACGTGCTGATCGCCACGCCGGGACGCCTGCTCGATCATTTCGAGCGCGGCCGGCTGCTGCTCTCCGGGGTCGAGCTCCTGGTCATCGACGAAGCCGACCGCATGCTCGACATGGGCTTCATCCCCGACATCGAGCGCATCTGCAAGCTGGTGCCGTTCACGCGCCAGACCTTGTTCTTCACCGCGACCATGCCGCCGGAGATCCGGCGCATCGTCGACACCTTCCTGCACAATCCGGTCAAGGTGGAAGTGACGCGGCCCGCCACCACGGTCGCGACCACCGCGCAATGGCTGGCGCCGAGCGGGCGGGACGCCGCGGACAAGCGCGAAACGCTACGCCGGCTGATCCGCGCCGAAGGCTTCAAGAACGCCATCGTGTTCTGCAACCGCAAGCGCGAGGTCGCGGTGCTGCACCGCTCGCTGCTGCGCCACGGCTTCTCCGCGGTCGCGCTGCATGGCGATCTCGACCAGCCCGCCCGCATGGCGGCGCTCGACCAGTTCCGCCGCGGCGAGACCCCGCTGCTGATCGCTTCCGATGTCGCCGCCCGCGGGCTCGACATCCCCGACGTGAGCCACGTGTTCAATTTCGACGTGCCGCATCATCCCGACGATTACGTGCACCGTATCGGCCGCACCGGCCGCGCCGGAAAATCCGGCACCGCGATCACGATTGTGGCGCCGAGCGATCACAACGCGGTCGCCGCGATCGAGAAGCTGATCGGCCAGAAGATCGCCGCGATGGCCGCGCCGGTCGGCGGCGCCGAGAGGCAACAGCGCCGCGCCGAGCCGGTGCGCGCATTCGAAAAATCCCAGGTCGAGCCGCGCGCGGCCTCCGCGCCACAGCACCGGCGCCGGCACGCGCCCGCCAAAGTCACGCGTCTCGACGAGGCAAGGCCGGCACGTCCGCAGCATCGGGCCGAGCCCGAGGGCAGCGCCCACCACCTCCCCGCCTTCCTGCTGCGCCCGATCCGGGCCAAGGCCTAAGCCCGTCGCGCTTACGGTTTCGCGGTTTCGCCCCGCGGTCCTTGGGTCTCGGGATCGATCGAGATCGGACCGCGTGGACTTTCCCAGCTGAAGCCTTTCATCGCGCCGAGCAGCGCCTCGGCGTCGGTCGATTGCCTCGGCCCGATCAGCTTGAGGCCCGCGGCGTGGAATGCGCGCTCGATGAATTCCTCGGGCGCGCGCCTTTTCATGGCTTCGCAACGACGGCGGTATCGTACGCGGACTTCATCGGCCGAGCACCGGCCGGGCACATCGGTCGCGCCCTGTCCGGTTTGCCGATCCTGCGAGCCAATGTAGGATCGGCGGCCAGGCTTCCTTAGAATCCGGCCGCGCCTCACAGGGCCGCACAGGAGAGGAAATCATGGCCAAATTCCTCATCGAGCCGCATTTTCGGCTGCAAGAATGGGTCGCCGAGGAGAAGGATTATTTCCGCGCGGAAGGGCTGGAATACGAATTCCAGGAGCTCATTCGCTCGACCGCGGGCAAGCATCACGACCGGGGCGACAAATACGGCGCCTACCAGAGCATCGAGAAGGGCCGCGCCGCCGATGTGAGCTGCGCCTGTCATTGGACGGTGAATGTCGCCGCCGCGTCCGGCCATGCCAAGCTCTATGCCGACGCCTATTCGGTGGCGCCCTCCGGCATTTTCGTGCCCGGCGATTCCGGGATCTCGACTCCCGCCGATCTCGCCGGCGTGCCGATCTCGGTCGGGTTCCAGTCCGGGAGCCATTATTCGACCATTCAGGCGCTCGAGCAGTACCTGACGCCCGACAAGATCAATCTATCGTTCAAGGAGGGCATGCTGTTCCGGCGGATGGAGCTCTTGATCGACGGCCAGGCACCTGCGGTGGCGCTGTTCAGCGGACCCTATTATTTCGCCGAGCAGCTCGGCTTCCGGAAGATCATCGACAACACGTTCATGATCGCGGCGATGATCAACGGCAATCCGGACCCGGAAGACCTGCGGAAATATTTCCGGGCCCTGAAGCGAGCTCAGCGCGACATCGACTTGCGGCCCGAACTCTACACGCACTATTACGTCAAGGAGTTTCCCGAGCATTTCCACGCCATGATGGACACCCGACGCTGGGGACCGGGCGAGCGCATCGTGTTCGAGCCCTATACCAAGGAGGCGTTCGAGCAATCGTTCGACTGGATCGCCAGGCACCAGATCTTCGGCGATCGCGAGATGCCGTCGGCGCGCTACGAGCAGGCGGTGCTGACGCTGGCGCCGAACTGAGGGATCTCAACCTCATTGGAATGCTGTAGTAAATCCAACGTCCAAGCGAGGAGGCAAGCGATGGCAGCACAAGTTCAATGGCACCTCTCGGGAGATTATTTCGAGAACTGCAATTGCAGCGTGGTATGTCCGTGTCTCATCTCGAAGGCAGCGCCGCTGACCTCGCGGCCGACCGAGGGGGTCTGTGACGTCCCGGCGATTTTCCACATCGAGAAGGGCAGCTACGGCGACGTGACGCTCGACGGCCTCAACGTCGCGCTGGCGATACACACCCCGGGGCCGATGGCAGACGGCAATTGGACGGTCGGCGCCTACATCGATCAGCGCGCCGACGACAAGCAGACCGAGGCGCTCGGCGCGATCTTCACCGGTGCCGCCGGCGGACCGATGGCGGCTTTCGCGCCGCTGATCGCCAAGAACCTCGGGGCGAAGAAGGTCCCGATCATGTATCGCGTCCAGGGCAAGAAGCGATCGGCGGAAATCCCCGGCGTCCTCAACATGTCGGTCGATCCGCTGCCCACCGCACATCCCAGCGGCGAGATGTGGGTGAACTCCGGCCATCCGATCAGCCCAGACAAGCTGGCACTTGCGGTGGGCGCGGCGGGGAGCACGTTCAGCGATCACGGCATGCGCTGGGACAATTCCGGCAAGAACGGGCATTACGCCCCGATCCGCTGGTCCAATCAGTGAGAAAAAGTCGTGGTCGAAACGTCCTGCACGGCGGCTATAGCTGCAAGAACGTCTCGAACCCGCCGTAGATCAAGCGCTTGCCGTCGAACGGCAGGCTCGACATCGCGCCCTTGAGTCGCGGGTCCGCCATCACCTTGGCGTTGATCAAGTCGCGCTGCTCGCGGGACGCGCAAACGATCCAGGAAAAGGCGACGATCTCGTCCTCCTTCGCCTGCACGGCGCGTGGGAACGAGGTGAGGTTGCCGTAGGGCACGTCGTCGCCGATGCACTCCACGTAGGCGAGCGCTCCGTGCGCCTTCCAGATTTCGCCGACTTTGCGCGCCATCGCCTTGTAGGCCTCGATGTTTTGTTTCGGCACGGCGAGCACGAAACCGTCGACATAGGCCATGTCAGCCTCCTCTCGTTTGGCTTGAACAAAGGGCGATCATGCACTCAACGCCTCGAGCCCTGTGCGCCCCGCCGGCGCGGCGGTGCGGCGGCGCGCCGGGCCGCATCGAGCGCGGCTTTGGCCCAATCGGCCAGCTCGTCGGGCTCGTCATAGAGCCGATCCGGCATGCGCCAATAGGATTTCAGCGCACGCTCGCCCCGCTTGGTGTCGTAGGTGAAGGGGGCGCAACCCTCCCGTTCGAACCGCGCCGCGGTGTGCGCGTCGGTCTTGAGATAGATCATATCGTCGACGATGAGGCCGAACATCACGCCGTCAGCATAGATGCCGGCGCCGCCGAACATGTTGCGCACATGCACCCGGCCGAACGCGGCGAACAGCTCCTGAATGGAATCGGGGTCCACGGCAGGTTTTCCGCTCCACAAACTCCGGGCGTCGTCCCGGCCAAGGCGCCGACGGCGCCGCGAGCCGGGATCCACGAACACCGCGTTCATGGATTCCGGCTCGAGCGCTGGTGCGCTCGGCCGGAATGACGTGGTGATGTTCTACTGGGCGGCTTCGTTCGCGGGGGCGAGTTCGACCGATTCGCCGCAGCCGCAGGCGGAAACCTGGTTCGGGTTGTTGAACACGAATTGCGCCGAGAGCTTGTCGACCCTGAAGTCCATCTCGGTGCCGAGCAGGAACAGCACCGCCTTGGGATCGATCAGGATGCGCACGCCCTTGTCCTCGACGACCTCGTCGGTCGGGCCGACGCGTTCGGCATATTCCATCGTGTAGGCCATCCCGGCGCAGCCGCCGTTCTTGACGCCTACGCGAACGCCGGCGATCGGCTTCTCCGACTTGGCGAGAAGCTCCTTGATGCGCGCGGCAGCGGCATCGCTGAGCCGCATCACCTGGGGCTTGGGCCGCATCGTGGCCATCGTTTGCTCTCCTCGATCCATCCTTATGTGGGGGTAAGCCCGCTTTGGTGCAACTTCCTACCACATATTGAGGGCGACGCGCGCCTCGTCCGACATCCGGCTCGGATCCCAGGGCGGATCCCAGATGACATTGACCTTGACCTCGCCGACGCCCGGTACGCTCGCGACCGCGTTCTCGACCATGGCGGGGAGCTCGGCCGCCGAAGGGCAGTTCGGCGTCGTGAGCGTCATGTCGACCACGACCTTGCGGTCGTCGGCGATGTCGACCTTGTAGATCAGGCCGAGCTCGTAGATGTCCGCCGGGATCTCCGGGTCATAGACGGTCTTGAGCGCGGCGACGATCTCGGCGGTGAGCCGATCGATCTCCTCGGCCGGCAAGGCGGAGCCCTGCCGGTCCGCGGTCTGCTCGCCCGTGGGAGCCTCGGCCGCCCTCGCCTGCGCCTCGCTCATCTCGTCCACTCTCATGCGAAGAAATCCTGGGCTTTCATCAACGCCTGCGCAAGGCTGTCGACCTCCGCGGCGGTATTGTAGAGGCCGAACGAGGCCCGGCAGGTCGCGGACACGCCATATCGCGCCAACAGCGGCATGGTGCAATGGGTGCCGGCCCGCACCGCCACCCCGGACCGGTCGATGATGGTCGCAACGTCGTGCGGGTGCGCACCCTGCATGTCGAAGGCCACGATCGGCCCCTTTTCGCGCGTCGTGCCGAAAATGCGCACGCGGTTCATCTCGCGCAGGCGCTCGTGGGCGTATTTCACCAGCCCCGCCTCATGCGCCCGGATGCGCGCCTTCCCGATCGAGTTGACATAGTCGATGGCGGCGCCGAGCCCGATCGCCTGCACGATCGCCGGCGTGCCGGCCTCGAACTTGTGCGGCGGATCGCCGTAGGTCACGCGATCCTCGTAGACCTCGCGGATCATCTCGCCGCCGCCGTTGAACGGCCGCATGGCGGCGAGGTGGTCGTAGCGGCCGTAGAGCACGCCGGCGCCGGTCGGCCCGTAAACCTTGTGGCCGGTGAAGACATAGAAATCGCAGCCGATGTCGCGCACGTCGACGTCGAGGTGCACGGCGGCCTGGCTACCGTCGAGCAGCACCGGAATGCCGCGGGCATGCGCGAGGCGAACCACTTCCTTGACCGGCACGATGGTGCCGGTGACGTTCGACATGTGCGTGATCGCCACGAGCCGCGTGCGATCGGTAAGCAGCTCCTCGAAGGCATCGAGCAGGAAATTCCCGCTGTCGTCGATCGGCGCCCATTTGATGACCGCACCCTGGCGCTCGCGCAGGAAATGCCAGGGCACGACGTTGGAATGGTGCTCCATGATCGAGAGCACGATCTCGTCGCCCGCCCGCACCTGCTCGACGCCGAACGTATAGGCGACGAGATTGATCGCCTCGGTGGCGTTGCGGGTGAAGATGATCTCCTGCGGCTTTTCCGCATTGAGGAAGGCGCGGACCTTCTCGCGCGCGCCCTCGTAAGCCTCGGTCGCCGCATTGGCGAGATAATGCAGGCCGCGATGCACGTTGGAATACTCGGCCGTGTAGGCGTGTTCGAGCCGGTCGAGCACGGCGCGCGGCTTCTGCGCCGAGGCGGCATTGTCGAGATAGACCAGCGGCTTGCCGTAAACCTCGAGCGCCAGCGCCGGAAAATCCTCGCGGATCCGGTCCACATCGTAGCCGCCGTTCTTGACCGCGGGGTGCATCACGCTTGCTTCTTTCTCGCGCGCAGCCATTCGGCCGCCGCGCCCATCAGCGCGTCCTTCACGCCCTCGTGCGCGATCGTCTCGATCGCCTCGCCGACGAAGGCCTGGATCAGCAGCGCCTCGGCTTCGGCCTGCGGAATGCCGCGCGCCTTCAGATAGAACAACATATTCGGGTCCAGCGCCCCGGCGGTCGCCCCGTGGCCGCATTGCACGTCGTCGGCAAAGATCTCGAGCTCCGGCTTGTTGTCGGCTTCGGCGTTCTCGGAGAGCAGCAGCGCCTGCGTCATCATCTTGCCGTCGGTCTTCTGCGCGCCCGGCCGCACGATGATCTTGCCCTGGAACACGCTGCGACTCTCGCCGTCCAGGACCGATTTGTTGAGCTCGCGGCTGAATCCGCCCGGCACGGCGTGGTCGACCACCAGCGTGTTGTCGACATGCTGGCGGCCCTTGATGAGACTTGCGCCGTTGAGAGCGAGATTGGCGCCCTCGCCGGCAAAGCGCACGAACAGCTGGTTGCGCACCACGGCGCCGCCGGTCGTATAGACGAGGCCGTGCAGGCGCGCCTCGCTGCCGAGCAACGCCATCAAGGTCGAAACATGAATCGCCTGAGCGCCTTCGGTGCCGATCTTCACGTGATCGACATGGGCGCGATCGCCGACCAGGAGCTCGAGCGCGGTGTTGACCTGATAGTCGATGCCGTCCGGCCCCTCGTGGCTCTCGATCAGGGTCGCGCGCGCGCCCTCCTCGGCCACGACCAGCGAGCGGGTGAACGAGGCGGCCGCCGTATCCGACCCGAAGGCAAAGACGAGGTGGATCGGCCGGTCGAGCTTGGTGTCGCGGGCGATGTGCAAGAGCGCGCCGTCGCCCATGAACGCGGTGTTGAGCGCGACCGCGACGTCGTCGGTCGGCACGGCCGTACCGAGCCGGCTCGCGATCTGCGGATTGCCTTCGGCCAGCGCCTTGGCCATGGGGGCGATCGTCAGGCCGGGCTCCAGCGCGGCGAGGTCGGAGAGCTCGGCCACGAAGGCGCCGTCGACGAAGGTGATGCGGCGTGCGCCGATGTCGGCAAACAGTTTTCCGGCGCCTTTGCCCCGCTGCTTCGCTTGCGCGTCCGGTGCGGCGGCGAGCGGCTTTGCCTCGCGGATCAGCGCGCGCAAATCGGTGTATTTCCATTCCTCGACGCGTCGATGCGGCAGCCCCCGCGCATCGAAGCTTTGGAATGCCGCCGCGCGCCGCTCGGCGATGCGACGGTCACCCGGAAGCTTCGAGTGCACCGCGGCAAAGGCCTCGGCGAGGGCCGTCTCGGCCGCGGTCTTCATGGGTTTGATCTCGGCGCGCATCACGACAAATCCGCGGTCTCACGCCGCTTCGGTCTGGTATTCGGTGTAGCCGCGCGCCTCCAGCTCCAACGCCAGGTCCTTGCCGCCGGTCTTCACGATGCGGCCCTTGGAGAGCACGTGCACCACGTCGGGCACGATGTAGTTGAGCAGGCGCTGGTAGTGCGTGATCACGATGCTGGCGCGGTCCGGCGAGCGCAGCCGGTTGACGCCGTCGGCGACGATCTTCAGCGCGTCGATATCGAGCCCGGAATCGGTCTCGTCGAGCACGCACAGCCTGGGCTCGAGCAGCGCCATCTGCAGGATCTCGTTGCGCTTCTTCTCGCCGCCGGAAAAGCCGACGTTGACCGCCCGGCGCAGCATTTCCGTCTCGATCCCGAGCCTGCCGGCGACTTCCCTCACCCGCTTCATGAACTCGGGCGTCGAAAGCTCCGCTTCCCCGCGCTTCTTGCGCTGCGCGTTGATCGCGGTGCGCAGGAACGTCATGCTGGTGACGCCGGGGATCTCCAGCGGATATTGGAACGCCAGGAACAGTCCCTTGGCGGCGCGCTCATCGGGCTCCATCGCCAGCATGTCCTCGCCTTCGAATAGCACGCGGCCCTGCGTGACCTCGTATTCCTGCTTGCCGGCGAGCACGTAGGCGAGCGTCGATTTGCCCGATCCGTTCGGCCCCATGATGGCGTGGACCTCGCCGGCGTCGACCGCGAGGTTCAGTCCGTCGAGGATTTTTCTGCCCTCGATCTCGACGTGCAGGTTCTCGACTTCCAGCATGGGCATTCCGACAATTCCTTGCGTTTGTAGTGAGTGAGGGCGGCCGTCCTTCGAGGGCTGCGCCGCACGCGGCCACGGCAGGAGACGGTCGCCCTCGAACCAAGCACCTCGGGACGACGGCTAGCCGACGCTCCCCTCCAGGCTGATCGAGATCAGCTTCTGCGCCTCGACCGCGAACTCCATCGGGAGGTGCTGCAGCACGTCCTTGACGAAGCCGTTGACGATCAGCGCCACCGCCTCTTCCGCGGAAAGCCCGCGCTGCCGGCAATAGAACAGCTGCGCGTCGGAGATCTTCGAGGTGGTCGCCTCGTGCTCGAACACGGCGGACGAATTCTTGGCCTCGATGTAGGGCACGGTATGGGCGCCGCAGTGATCGCCGATCAGGAGCGAGTCGCAATTGGTGAAATTGCGGGCCCCGGTCGCCTTGCGGTGGGCGCTCACCAGGCCCCGATAGGTGTTGTTGGATTTGCCCGCTGCGATGCCCTTGGAGATGATCCGGCTCGAGGAGTTCTTGCCGAGGTGGAGCATCTTGGTGCCGGAATCGACCTGCTGGCGCCCGTTCGAGATCGCGATCGAATAGAACTCCCCGCGCGAATTGTCGCCGCGCAGGATGCAGCTCGGATATTTCCAGGTAATGGCGGAGCCGGTCTCGACCTGGGTCCAGGAGATCTTCGAGTTGCGGCCGCGGCAATCGCCGCGCTTGGTCACGAAATTGTAGATGCCGCCGCGGCCCTCCGCGTCGCCCGGGTACCAGTTCTGCACGGTCGAGTACTTGATCTCGGCGTCGTCGAGCGCGATCAGCTCGACCACCGCGGCGTGCAGCTGGTTCTCGTCGCGCATCGGCGCGGTGCAGCCTTCGAGATAGCTCACGTAGGAGCCCTTGTCGGCGATGATGAGCGTGCGCTCGAACTGGCCGGTGTTCTGCTCGTTGATGCGGAAATAGGTCGAAAGCTCCATCGGGCAGCGCACACCTTCGGGCACGTAGACGAAGGAGCCGTCGGAGAACACCGCCGAATTCAGCGTGGCGAAGAAATTGTCGGTGACCGGCACGACCGACCCGAGATATTTGCGCACCAGTTCCGGGTGCTGCTGGATCGCCTGCGAGATCGGCAGAAAGACCACGCCGGCCTTCTTGAGCTCCTCCTTGAAGGTGGTCGCGACCGAGACCGAATCGAACACCGCGTCGACGGCGACCCGCGAATAGGTGCCCTCGCGCTGAACGCCGGCGAGGATTTCCTGCTCGCGCAGCGGAATGCCGAGCTTCGCGTAGGTCTTGAGGATCTCCGGATCGATCTCGTCGAGCGACTTCGGCCCGACTTTGCGCTTGGGCGCCGCGTAGTAATACATGTCCTGGTAATCGATCAGCGGGTAATCGACCCGCGCCCAGCGCGGCTCGCGCATGGTCAGCCAGCGCCGATAGGCATCGAGCCGCCAATTCAGCATCCATTCCGGCTCGTCCTTCTTGGCCGAAATGAAGCGAACGGTGTCTTCGGAAAGGCCTTTGGGAGCCTTGTCGGATTCGAGATCGGTGACGAACCCGTACTTGTACTGGTCGACGTCGATGCGGCGGACCTGCTCGACGGTCTCTTGCACGGCCGGCATTGTTCCCTCCACTGCGGCTTCAAGGGCCGCGGGTCGGATTGCTCGGGTTATGGTCGTTGCAGCTGCGCTTCAACCTCGCTTGGCCTTCAGGCGGCGATGCCCTCTGAGCCCTTATGTAGGGTACGATACACCTTTTTCCACGCGTCGAGGCCCCGATCAACCTCGGATTCCGTCGTGGAATACCCCAAACTGACGCGAATGGCGCTTTTGGCCAGCTCCGGGCCCAATCCCATGGCCGCCAGCACGTGAGAAGGCTGGACCTTGCCCGAGGAGCAGGCCGCCCCGGACGAGACCGCAACCCCCTCGAGATCCAGCGCGATCACGGCCGTATCGGCCTTCACCCCCGGCACCGCGAACAGGGTGGTATTGGGCAGCCGGTTGGCGTCGGCCCCGAAAATGACCGCATCTGGCGACGTCCGCTTCAATTCGCGTTCGAAACGATCCCGCAGCAGCAATACCTGCCGGTGCTCCTCCGCAAGGGCCTCCCGTGCGGTCGCCGCCGCCGCCCCGAAGCCGGCAATGGCCGCGACGTTCTCGGTACCGGCCCGCGATCCGCGCTCCTGTCCGCCGCCGCGGATCAATGGATCGGCCAGATGCAGGGCCTCGGTCCGGATGACGAGCGCACCGGCACCCTTGGGGCCGCCGAGCTTGTGGCTCGAGATGCTGAGAAGATCGGCGCCCAAGACCTCGATCGCGACAGCAATGCGGCCCGCGGCCTGGACCGCGTCAACGTGCAGCAGCCCGCCCGCGGCATGGATCATTTCGGAAACGTTTTGAATCGATTGGACGACCCCGCTCTCGTTGTTTGCGAGCATGATGGAGACCAGC
>DASWCW010000083.1:0-2339 GCA_036395835.1 Xanthobacteraceae bacterium | reverse complement strand
GGGTTGAAGTTCTTTGATCCGAGACCGTAGCGCCCGCCGATCACGCGCGGCATCGTACGGCGCTTGCCGGCGCCAACCGCCTGAGCCAGCGTGGTCACCACGTCGACATAGAGCGGCTCGCCCGGCGCCCCTGCCTCCTTGGCCTGCTCCAGGACCGCGACCGCCCGGCAGGACTCCGGCAGGGCGGCGAGGAAATGCTCGGCCGAAAACGGGCGATACAGGCGAACCTGCAACACGCCGACCAGTTCCCTGTCCTTCCGCAGGAAGGCCGCGGCCTCGCGAGCCGTCTCGGCACCGGAGCCCATCAGCACGATCACCCGATCGGCGTCGGCTGGCCCATCGTACTCGAATAGCCGGTAGGCTCGGCCGGTGAGCGCGGCGAAGTGGTCCATGGCGGATTGCATGATCGCCGGCACGTGCGTGTAGTATGGGTTCGACGTCTCGCGCGCCTGGAAGAACGTATCCGGGTTGTGCGCTGTCCCGCGGACGACCGGCGCCTCGGGCGTGAGCGAGCGCCCGCGATGAGCGCGCACCAGGTCCTGGCTAATCATTGCCCGAATCTGGTCGTCGGAGAGGAGCGTGACCTTGTTGATCTCATGCGAGGTTCGGAAGCCGTCGAAGAAATGCAGAAACGGGATGCGCGATTCGAGCGTGGCGGCCTGCGCGATCAGCGCCGCGTCGTGCGCCTCCTGTACCGAACCTGACGAGAGGAGCGCGAACCCCGTCGTTCGCGCCGTCATCACGTCGGAATGATCGCCGAAGATCGAGAGCGCCTGGGTCGCGAGCGCCCGCGCCGCCACGTGAAAGACGGTCGAAGTCAGTTCGCCGGCGATCTTGAACATGTTCGGCAGCATCAGCATCAGCCCCTGCGAGGCCGTGAAGGTCGTCGTCAGCGCGCCCGACTGCAGGGCGCCATGCACTGCGCCGGCGGCGCCGCCTTCGCTCTGCATTTCCTGGACGACAGGGACATTCCCCCAGATGTTCTTGACACCCGCCGCCGACCACTCATCGGCGAGTTCGGCCATGGTCGAGGACGGGGTGATCGGGTATATCGCGCACACCTCATTGACCCGGTAGGCGACGTGTGCGACCGCGGTGTTGCCGTCGATCGTGTCGGTTTCGGGCTGCATCGCTTGCCTCTTGTCTCAAGCCGGTTCGGGAATCATGTCGATGGCATGGCAGGGGCACGTGTCGAAGCAGACGGCGCAGCCGGTGCAGCGGTCGTAGAGGTAGCGGTAGCGCCGGCCAGGGCCGAGCTTCTCGATGGCGTCCTCGGGACATGCCGCGAAGCACTGGTCGCACTCGAAACAGTTGCCGCAGGAGAGGCAGCGCTTCGCCTCGTAGAGCGCCTCAGTTTCGCTCAGTCCCGCCATCACCTCGGCGAAGCCACCGGCTCGCGCTGCCGCCGGCAGCCGCGGCTGCACGGAGCGCTCGGCGTCGCTGTAAATCGGCAGATGCAGCATGTCGAATTCGACGATCGGGTGTTTCGGCAACGGAGGGTATTCGGCGCCCCGGAGCCACGCATCGATGTGGCGGGCCGCCTTCTTGCCGTGACCGACCGCGGCCGTCACGGTCCGCTCGCCGGGGACCATGTCGCCGCCAGCGAAAATGCCGGGATGTCCGGTCATCATGCCGGGACCGACGATCACGGTTCCGTCCGGCTTGAGTTCGACGCCGGGCACGCGCTTTAGGAAGGTGCTGTCGGTGTGCTGGCCGAGTGCCAGCACGACCGCGTCGGCTTCGAGCTTCTCGAACCGTCCCGTCGACCGCGGACGGCCGTTTGCGTCGAGCTCCATGATCTCGACGGTCAGCGACGGTCCGACGATCTCTTTGATGCTCGTCAACCACTTGATCTTGACGCCCTCCTCGATCGCCTCGTCGGCCTCGAAGGCGTGTGCTGGCATGTGGGCGCGATCGCGGTGGTAGACGATCAGCGCCTCCTCGGCGCCGAGGCGCCGGGCTGTTCGCGCGGCATCCATCGCCGTGTTGCCACCGCCATAGATGATGACGCGCCGGCCGAGGTGCGGCGCCTCGCCCGTGCTAACGCCGCGGAGGAGGCTCACTGCATCAAGGATGCGGGCGGCGTCGCGTGCCGGGATGTCGACGTGCTTCGAGACATGCGCCCCGATCGCGGCGAACGCCGCATCGAACGCACCTTCGGTCATTGCGGCGATGAGGTCCTCGACCTTGTGATTGACGACGATTCTGACCCCCATCTCCTCGATCCGCTTGACCTCCTTCATCAGCTCGGCGCGCGGCATGCGATACGCGGGAATGCCGAAATGCATCATTCCGCCGGGGAGCGGACCGGCCTCGCGGATCTCGGCCTTGTGCCCCAG
>DASWCW010000082.1:0-19253 GCA_036395835.1 Xanthobacteraceae bacterium | reverse complement strand
GGGCGATGCGGCCGGCTTCCGAAGCCGGAAAGCTGCCGTAGAGCACGAGCCTCATCAGCCGGACTTGGTACCCTGTTCAGCGGACCATCACGCCATCGTGGCTGGTGTAGGCGGTGGGCGTCGAGGCCTTGACCACGGCGGGCCTGCCGGAATTGGCGTCGTCGGCCAGGTGCGCCCAGAACCCCACGGCAACGAACATCAGCACGGCAGCCAGCGCCGTCCCCACGATCTTGCCGTGGGTGGCTTTGTCGGCGCCTATCAGCGAAGAAGTCATGATGCGCCCCCGGTGGCAGAGCCCGATTCGAAGACCGTCGGGCTTCTCTCCCTGTTACCAATATGCATGGGCGCTACCACGATACCTGTGACCCAGATCACAGTTTCGCCAAAATCTACCCGGGATGCAGGGAGATCGCCCGCCGAGGGTCCCTCAAATGGGAAATTATCTTTGCTATTCAGTAGCTTAGGTGGCTACTGGGTCAGCCACAGCCGGCCGCCGGTCCGCATCTTGAGGCCCGTGGGGATCGGTACGGGCGTAAGCGATATGTCGTTGTGGATCACGATGCTGCCGTTCCCGGTGATCTGGAATGTGTCGGCGATAAACGCGGTCCAGGGCGAAGGAGCAAAGGCCTCCGCCGTCCCGGTGACGGTCACGAGCTGCTTCGGCAGGTAAACGACGCCTTCGAAATAGAGCTCGGACTGTCCGGACAATTGGCTGGACTCCGCGGGGGCGCCGCTCGGCCCGTTGGGATCGAGGAAGATCGCGAATCCGGCCATCGGTCCCGACACCGGCGCAACCAGATGCCAATTGGCCTGGCCGCTCATCTCAACCGCGGCTTTATCCCCGGTGAGGAAGAACGTCACCCCGTCGCCTCTGAACGTTCCGCCGCTCTCTTTGATCGGTCCGTCTTTGACGAAGTACGTGCCGGCCGGGAAGGTGACGTTGACGTTGCCGGAAAACTTCATACCGCCGCAATAGGTTTTTCCGGGAAGAGGGGGATCCGCATCCGAATAGGTGTAGCTCGGCAGCCCGCTGGTGCCGCCATAGGAGCACGGCGGGACGCTCGGCTTCAGATAATTGGCGAACGGATCCGGAAGCGTCTTGCACACGGCATCGGGCGGCGGCGAGAGGCTGGAATGATCCACCGTGCGCAGGCCGCCGACGAAGCAGTTGTCGGTCGTGCTGACCTGAGCATTGCCGCTGAGATTCACCGCATCGCTGTCGTTGGAATTGACCTGCATCACGCAGCTCGGCGCCGTGATGGTGATATCGCCGTTCCCGGCGATTTTCATCGATTGCGCAGCCGTGAGGTTGAGCGCCAGCAGGCAATATTCACTCTCCGGAGAGGTCGGCGCGAGCATGGCGGTCGCGGTTGTCTTGACGGTGACCGTGGAAATCCCGAAGGAGCCGAGGAAATCCATGGGAACCGTGGCGTTGACGTTTCCGGTGAAGCTGCCGTCGCCGTTCAGTATGAAGCTCGGCGTCGGGGCCGAGATGCCTTTCGGCTGGAACAGCGCGCTGAAGGTATTTTTCGCGGTTTCAGTCCAACTGGCGGTGTCGTCTCGGGCGCCGGCCAGCACCGCGGCATCGAGCGCGCCCTGCATTTGCGAGCGGACGTTGTTGGCGCGCGAATAATCGGCGGCAGCGCCGACCAGCGCCACCATGGGAACCAATGCGATCGCAAAGGTCGGTACCGCCGATCCGCGGCACTGCCGCAAAAACCGGGCGGTCAGACGAAGGGAGGCGCTGAAGATGATCTCAAGCATCGGACCCATCCGCGTGGAAGCGAACCGATGCCGATCTGAGCCCTAAACTTTTAAGCCCGATTTAGGCTGCGCGCCGCATTTAGCCGGGTATTTAGCGCAGTTTTTCCAGGTTTTTGCGAGAATCCGCGGGATGGGATCCGATGGCCGGCGCCGCGGACGCCCCTCACCCTCCCGGTTCGATCTCCAGCCCGGATTCCGCCAGTTCCTTGAATCCGCCGGCATTGTAGACGGACCGATAGCCGAGCTCCTTCAAGGTCTTGCCGCTCAGCGCCGCCCGCCCCCCGGAACCGCAATACACCAGCACCGTCAGATTCCGCTGCAGTGCCGGATTATGCGAGGGGCTTTCCGGATCTGCCCGGAACTCGAGCATGCCGCGCGGCACATGGACCGCGCCCTTGATCTTACCGCTCGCATCGACTTCGCTCGTGCCGCGAACATCGAGAATGAGCACATCGTCGCGGTTCGCCATCTCGCGAACCCGGGCGGCATCGAGCCGCGGCACCACCGCATTGGCGGCAGCCATCATCTCCTTCACGCCCGCCATCGTTTCTCCTCCAATCCGTCAGGACGCGGGTCCGATACCCCCGAACCGAACCGCCCGACAGCAAAGCCGAGGCGGTCAGCCTAGCATACCGGCCCAGGTCCGGTGGTCCGTGCCGGTCCCAAGGCTCGGCGCGAGGAGGCTTGGTTTGCACCAGGATCGTCCTTCTACCGTCATCCGATCATCGTATAGGATGGCGCTACGACGAACCAAGCGATCGGGAGGACCTCACATGCACAAGCCGTTCGCAGCGCTCGCGGCGCTTGCCGCAATCGGTTGTGCGGCGCCGGCCGCGGCGCAGACCGAGTTGCAATGGTGGCACGCCATGGCCGGCGAGCTCGGCCAGAAAATCGAGAAGCTCGCCACCGATTTCAACAACTCGCAGAAGGACTTCAGGGTCGTTCCGGTCTACAAGGGCACCTACCCCGAGGTGATGACCGGCGCCATCGCGGCGTTCCGCGCCAAGCAGCCGCCGCACATCATCCAGGTGTTCGAGGTCGGCACCGCCACGATGATGGCGGCCAGAGGCGCGGTCTATCCGGTCTATGAATTGATGAAGGATGCCGACGAGCCGTTCGATCCGAAGGCGTACCTGCCGGCGGTGGTCGGCTATTACACCGACACCCAGGGCAATATGCTCTCCTTCCCGTTCAATTCCTCCACCACGGTGTTCTATTACAACAAGGACCTGTTCAAGAAGGCGGGCCTCGATCCGAACGCGCCGCCCAAGACCTGGCCGGAGGTCGGGACCGCTGCCGCGAAGCTGCTGGCCGCAGGCGTGTCCTGCGGGTTCACCAGCGAGTGGCCGTCCTGGGCGCAGATCGAGAACCTTTCGGCGTGGCACAATGCGCCGATCGCCACGCAGGCAAATGGTTTCGGCGGGCTCGGCACCGAACTCAAGATCAACGGACCGCTGCAGGTCAAACACCTCGGCCAGCTCGCCGAATGGCAGAAGAGCAAGCTGTTCGACTATGGAGGACGCGCCGCTTCGGCCAATCCGAAATTCATCTCGCAGGAGTGCGGGATGGAGTTCGCCTCCTCGGCCACCCGACTCGGCATCATCACCAATTTGAAGGCCGAGGCCGGCACGGCGATGCTGCCGTACTGGCCCGAGGTCCAAGGCGCGCCGCAGAATTCCATCATCGGCGGCGCGACCCTGTGGGTGCTGAAGGGACAAAAGTCCGAAGATTACAAAGGCGTCGCGAAATTCTTCAGCTATCTGTCGAAGCCGGAGGTGCAGGCGTGGTGGCACCAGCAGACCGGGTATCTGCCGATCACGCAGGCCGCCTATGAGCTGTCGCGGCAGCAGGGCTATTACGACAAGAATCCGGGCGCCGACGTCGCCATCAAGCAGATGACGTTGCACCCGCCCACGGAGAACTCGAAAGGACTCAGACTGGGGAACTTCGTGCAGATCCGCAACGTGATCGAGGAAGAGATCGAGTCGGCGTTGCAGGGCAAGAAAACCGCCCAGGAGGCGCTCGACAGCGCGGTCGCTCGTGGCAACGAGCTGCTGCGGCAATTCGAGCGGGCCAACATGTGAGTTCCAGGGGTCGGAAGTCGGTGGTCAGGGATCGGGAATTCGAGCACAAAGCCGGTTTCTGACTTCCGACCATTGATATCCGACCACTGACACCCGACCCATGCAGGAAAAGCGCGTCATCTTCCCGGGCGTCCTGGTCCCGCTCGCCCTCCTCGTTCCGCAGCTGGCGATCACGTTTGCGTTCTTCGTCTGGCCGAGCGTCCTGTCGCTGCAGGGATCGCTGTTCGAGCAGGACGCGTTCGGCCTTTCCCAGCGCTTCGTCGGGTTCGGCAATTTCGCGCGCATCCTCTCGGATCCCGGCTATCTATCCTCGGTCGGCGTCACGCTGGTGTTCGCGTTCGCAACGACTGCGCTCGCCATGAGCGTGGCGCTCGCCCTTGCGGTGGTGGCCGACCGCGCGGTCCGCGGTTCGGCGCTCTACAAGGCGTTGATCGTCTGGCCCTATGCGATCGCCCCGGCGATTGCCGGCGTACTGTGGTGGTTCCTGTTCAACCCGACGATCGGCGTGCTGCCGCGCCTCTTGGCGCCGCTGGGCATCGTCTGGAACCATTTTCTCAACGGCAATCAGGCATTGCTGCTGGTCATCATCGCATCGGCCTGGAAGCAGGTGAGCTACAATTTTCTGTTCTTTCTGGCGGGGCTGCAGACGATCCCGCCATCGCTGCTCGAGGCGGCCGAGATCGACGGCGCCGGCGCCTTCGCGCGCTTTCGCGCGATCGTGCTGCCGCTGCTCATGCCCACCACCTTCTTTCTCGCCGTCGTCAACCTGGTCTACGCCTTCTGCGATACGTTCGCGGTCATTCACGCCACCAGCGCCGGCGGGCCCGGCACCGCGACGACGACGCTGGTCTACAAGGTGTTCCGTGACGGCTTCGAGAGCCTCGATCTCGGCGGCTCGGCCGCGCAATCCGTGGTGCTGATGCTGATCGTCGGCACGCTCACGATCGCGCAGTTTCGCTACATCGAGCGCAAGATTCATTACTGAGCGCTGTACTCGTTAGGAGAAATTTGGATGACCTCGAAATGGCAACTCCCCACCCTGCCCTGGCGGGGGAGGGTCGCTGCCGAGCGCAGCGAGGCAGCGGGGTGGGGTGACGCCGTTTCACCCCCGCCCGGCTCGCCTCTTGCGAGGCTCGCCGACCTCCCCCCTCCCGGGGGAGGCATAGCGACTACGGTCAAGCCGAGGCCGATATCGGCACGGTGGACGAACAAGACGAGCAGCGACCTGCTGGCGCACGCGGTCCTGATCCTCGGCGCGGCGCTGATGACCTTCCCGATCTACATGGCGTTCGTCGCTTCGACCCACACCTTGACCCAGACGCTGACAGGCCTGCCGCTCCTTCCGGGAGATCGCCTGATCGACAATTACCGGCAGGTGCTCAGCGAAGGCCTGCGCAACTACGGCCTGCCGCCGATCTGGCCGATGCTCGTCAACAGCGTCGTGGTGGCGCTCGTCATCACCTTCGGCAAGATCGCGGTCTCCATCCTGTCGGCGTTCGCGGTCGTGTTTTTTCGCTTTCCGTTCCGGATGCTGGCGTTCTGGATCATTTTCGCCACCCTGATGCTGCCGGTCGAGGTGCGTATCCTGCCCACCTACGAGGTCGCGGCAAATCTCGGCCTGTTGAACTCCTATACCGGACTTACCGTGCCGCTGATCGCCAGCGCCACCGCGACGTTCCTGTTCCGCCAGGTGTTCATGACGATCCCGAATGAGCTCATGGAGGCGGCTCG
Organism: Xanthobacteraceae bacterium; assembly: GCA_036395835.1. Lineage (GTDB taxonomy): Bacteria > Pseudomonadota > Alphaproteobacteria > Rhizobiales > Xanthobacteraceae > AP-16. Next base: position 13,674 of record DASWCW010000082.1, on the reverse strand, counting down.
CGTCGACGGCGCCGGCCCGCTGCGGTTCCTGTGGTCGATCCTGATCCCGATGTCGCGCAGCAACATCGCGGCGCTGTTCGTGGTCACGTTCGTGTACGGCTGGAATCAATATCTGTGGCCCCTGCTCATCACCAAGGACACGGACTACTACACGGTGATCATGGGCATCCAGCGCATGGCACGCGCGTCGGATTTCGAGCCGCAATGGCACCTGGTCATGGCGACCGTGATCCTCGCCTTGCTGCCGCCGCTGATCGTGGTCGCGGTGATGCAGAAGCAGTTCGTCGCGGGCTTGTTCGAAACGGAGAAATGAAACAGAGAGATACCGCGGAATCGCAGCAGAATGCCGGAATAGGCCGAGCATTGCTGATCGAGGTCCCCGCTTTCGCGGGGACGGTCGCCTTCGGCGACCGCTTGTTGCGGCGAGCAAGCCCCACTAGACTGCCCGGCGAATGGGGCTCTCGAAAGATTTCACCGGGTCAAGGAGGATGGAATCATGGCCGTGGACGGCACCTGGAATTTGATCATGCAGACGCCGATGGGCGAGCGCAGAGCAACCTTCGTGGCGACCTCGCAGGGCGGCACGCTCACCGGCAAGCAGTCGGGCGACGGCGGCACCACCGACATTTTCGACGGCACGGCGAGCGGCAACGACGTATCCTGGAAGATATCGATCACCAATCCGATGCCGTTGACCCTGCAGTTCACCGGCACCGTCGATGGCGACAAAATGTCCGGAACGATGAGCGCGGGCGCGCTGGGGAGCTGGCCCTTTTCCGGCGTGCGCGCGTAGCCGCCGGCCGAGAGCCTCAAAGAGAGCCGCAAAGCCGGCCGGCCGCGAGGCGTCGGCCGGAAACACGCCGGCGACCGCCGACAAATCATGTTGAGGACATCCGATGCAATTCGGCATTTTCTATGAGCATCAGTTGCCCCGCCCGTGGGTCGAAGGAGCCGAGCTCAAACTATTCCAGGATGCGCTCGATCAGGTCGAGCTCGCCGACAAGCTCGGCATCGATTACGCCTGGGAAGTCGAGCATCATTTCCTCGAGGAATATGCGCATTCCTCGGCACCCGAAGTGTTTCTCGCGGCCTGCTCGCAACGCACCAAGCGCATCCGGCTCGGCCACGGCATCGTGCTGATGCCGCCGCCGTACAATCACCCCGCGCGCGTCGCGGAGCGCATCGCCACGCTCGATCTCGTTTCCGCCGGTCGCGTCGAATGGGGCACCGGAGAGAGCGCCTCGCTCGCCGAGCTCGGCGGCTTCGGCATCTCGGTCCAGGACAAGCAGCCGATGTGGCAGGAAGCGACCCGCGAAGCCGCCAACATGATGGTGATGGATCCCTATCCCGGCTATCAGGGCAAATATTTTTCGATGCCGTGCCGCAACGTGGTGCCGAAGCCCGTGCAAAAGCCGCACCCCCCGATCTGGGTCGCCGCCTCCCGGCGCGAGACCATTCACGAGGCGGCGCGCGACGGCGTCGGGGCGCTTACCTTCGCGTTCATCGATCCCGCCGAAGCCATCAAATGGGTGGGCGAATATTACGACATCATCAAATCCGAGGCGTGCGTCCCGATCGGTCACAGCGTGAACGCCAACATCGCCATGGTGGGCGGGTTCTCCTGTCATGCGGACGCCGAGGAGGCGCGACGCCGCGGCCTCGACGGGTTCCGCTTCTTCGGCTATGCGCTCGGCCACCATTATATCTTCGGCGAGCACCTGCCGGGGCGCACCAACATCTGGGCGAACTACGAGCAGGCCCGCGATCTGCTCCCGATCGCTCGCGGCGGCGCCGGCGCCATCGGCTCGCCCGAAGAAATCGAGAGCCATTTGCGCCGGTTCGAGGACGCGGGCGTCGATCAGATGATTTTCGTGCAGCAGGGCGGCAGGAACCGGCACGAGGATATCTGCGAATCCATGGCGCTGTTCGCCAAATCCGTGCTGCCGGGCTTCAAGCGGCGTCACGCCGAACGCGCCGCGAGGAAACAGGCGGAACTTGCCCCCTTCATCGAAGCGGCGCTCCGGCGCAAGCCGCGGATGGCGCCGCTCGGCGAAGCCGACATCCCGACCATCGTTGCGCTCGGGCGCCAGCAAGCCAAGCAGGAGTCGGTCGACGGCAAAACCGCGAACTTCGGACGCGGTAGCGAGATGAGCGTCCCGCTCGAGGACCCGCTCAAACAGGCGAGCGCCGGAAGCTAAGCCCCCGCAGAGGTACGGCCCGCTTGGCAGCAGGGTCTGAGCGGCAATTCCGCAGTCGCTCCGGGTTTCCCCGTCGTATCACCGGTTCCGGCCATTCCGTTTCCCCATCTGGAGCGACGCAAGAAGTGATTGCGCAGAATAGGGAAGATGTCGACACTATCGCGGACGGGCGCTCGCTCGCCGTCGGGTGGCCTGCTCTTTGGCAGGCCACCACGCAACGAAGGCGGGCCCCGCGCGAGGGAGGATCATATGACCGGATACGCTTCAAGGCGGCGAGGCCTGCTGCTCGCCGGTACCGTCATCGTGGCGATGGCTGCCTGGCCCGCGGTCGCACAGCAGCCGACAACTCCTCAACCCGCCGCCCCTGCGGCGGCCGCGCCTACGCCGCCTCCGACCTGGGCTCAAGGGCGGCCCGATGCGGCGATCGACGCCAAGCTCGCGCCGGTCGCGCCGCCGCCGATTCCAACGCCCGCCGATAAGCTGCCGCTCGACAAGCTGACGGCCCCCAAAGGCTTCAAGATCGAGCTCTATGCGGCAGGTGTCGGCAATGCACGCACGCTGCGGCAAAGCGACAAGGGCACGGTTTTCGTCAGCACCCGGCTCCTCGACAAGGTCTATGCCATCGTCGAAAAGGGCGAAAAGCGCGAGGTCAAGACCATCTACTCGGGGCTGCATCGGCCGAACGGCCTCGCCTTCAAGGACGGCACGCTATATCTCGCCGAGCTCTCCAAAATCTCCAAAGCCGAAAACATCGAGGACAATCTCGACAATCCGCCGAAGCTCGCCGTCATTTACGACGACCTGCCGAAGGATGAGCCCCACGGTTGGAAGTTCCTCATCATCGGGCCCGACGACAAGCTGTATTTCCAGGTCGGCGCGCCGTGCAACATCTGCATGCCGTCACCCGCCCACGCCCAGATCCGCCGCATCAACCTCGACGGCACCGGCGTGGAAGTCGTTGCACGCGGTATTCGCCAAATCGTCGGAATGGACTTCAATCCGGTCACCAAGCAGCTTTACTTCACGGAAAACAGCCGCGACTGGCTGTCGGAAGATATCCCTGAGGACAAGCTCAACCGGCTCGCCCAGCCCGGCAAGGACAATTTCGGCTACCCGTATTGCCATCAGGGCAATATCCTGGATCAGGAATTCGGGTGGGGCCATTCGTGCGACGAGTTCACCAAGCCGGCCGCCTTGCTGGGCCCGCATTCGGCCCCGCTCGGCATGCGGTTCTACACCGGGACCACGTTCCCGTCCGAGTATCGCAATTCGATCTTCATCGCACGACACGGTTCCTGGAACCGGACCAAGAAGATCGGCGGCGACATCGTCGTGGCAAAGCTCAATGAGGACGGCAGCGTAAAGTCGATCGAGCCGTTCATCACCGGATTCCTCGATAACAACAATTATGTCGGGCGTCCGGCCGACCTGATGTTCCTCAAAGATGGCTCGATGCTGATCTCGGACGATTTCAACGGCGCAGTGTATCGGGTCACTTATAATGCCTCTGGCGTCGTGGGACGTTGAGCTCGATACCAATTGCTGACCGAGGGCGGCAGCCGCCGCCCTCGGTTTGCTCCCGATCCGAGCTCAGCCGGGACCGGAACATCTGAACGACACATGCGCGTGTTGCTGATCGCCTTGGCGCTTGGATATGTGACCGCAGTTCCTTGCTTCGCGGCGGAACCCTTCCAGGAGCGCCTAGGACCGTGTCTTACCTGCCACGGCGAGACCGGCCAGTCGGAAACCGCCGAAGTTCCTTCGCTCGGCGCCGAGCCGGCGCCCTTCGTGCTGGTCCAGCTCTATCTGTTCCGGGAGAAACAGCGGCGCGTCGAGCCGATGACCGGTGCCGCCAAGGATCTGACGGACGACGATCTGCGCCGGTTCTCCGACTTCATCGCAAATTTGCCGGCTCCCAAACCGCCCCAAGACAGTCCCGATCGGACGCGCATGGAGCGCGGCTGGGACCTCGTCCAGAAGTACCGCTGCGGTTTCTGTCATAACCCGGATTTCTCCGGACACGACCACGTCCCCCGTCTCGCGGCGCAACGCGAGGACTACCTCGTCAAGGCCATGCGCGAGTACAGGGCCAACACGCGGCCCGGCTATGACGCCTCGATGGCGGAGGTGACCCAGCCGATCCCGGATGCCGATATCCTCGATCTCGCATATTTTCTCGCGCGGGCGCGCTGAAGTCGGTCGATGTCGCGCGCCCGCTCCGCGAGCCGGGCTGCGGCCTTTACTCTTCCAGCGTCTTCAGGAAATCGATGAAGTCCGCGATCTGGTCGGGTTCCAGCCGGAACTCCGGCATGTCCGAATGGCCGGTTACGATTCCCTCGGCGAGCGCCTCCTCGAGGTATTCGACCGGATAGCGTTGATGCAGCGTGCGGAACGGCGGGGCGGGCTTGGACGGGCTTTCGCCGGTTCGCTCGATCGAATGGCAACGCGCGCAATTCACGCGGGCGAATTCTTTCCCCCGTTGCACGCCAATCGCCTCGGCCAGGGCGGTGCCGGCAAACAAGCACATCGCCAGCGCCGCGAAAGCGGCGGTCACCATGTTCGTCACGTGCCCGCGGTTCGGCATCGCTTTCACTCCAGCGCAATGGAATTGCTGTCGACATCCAGCCATCCGCAAACCGCACGGCCGCGGGCCGCAACGGTCGCCGGCGGCTTCAATTCGGCGCCGCGGAACGCGGTGAGCGTCGCGGGACGGCGGGCGTTGCGATCATCCAGCGCGCGATGTTCGGCCAGACCGTTCGCAGCGTTCGCGCACCCATGAACAAGCCGAGATGCCGGCACGGCGCGATCGCCGTTTCGATCTCGGTCGCGGCGGTGCCGACGCGCGCCTCGGTGGCCAGCACCTGCTCGGGCGCCACGACATCATCATCGCGCGCGGCCAGCAGGAACAACGGAACGCGGACGCGGGCCAGATCGATGCGACGGCCGAGCGCGACGAGCCTGCCCTCGGCGAGCCGATTCTGCTTGTACAGCCATTCCACGACTTCGAGATAATAGGTGCCGGGCAAATCCACCGTCGCGGCATGCCATTCCCGAAATTCCGCTTCGAGTCGCAATGCCGGCCCGCGAAGCCGTTGCGGGAGCTGCAGCAATTCGCGCACCGATTGGCTGTCGAATGCTCGCGGACCCCAAAGCCCCAGCACCCGGTCGCCCAGAATCCGCCCGCCGCCGAGCTCGACGAGCTGCTCGAACACGGCGAGCGGCGTTTGTGCCGCCATCCGCGACAGCGGCGATTCGCCGGCGCGAATATCGACGGGAGCGCCGGCCAACACCAGCTTGCGGACTTTCTGCGGAAACCGTGCCGCAAACAGCAGTGCCAACCAGCCGCCTTGACACAACCCGATGAGATCGACCTTTCCACCGAGCTCGTCCACCGCCACGTCGAGATCGGCCAGATAATTGTCGATCGACAAGTAACGCATCTCCGGACCGGCGCTCAGCCAATCGGTGACGCAGATGCGCGACAGCCCGGCGCCGCGCAGCGCCCGGACCAGACTGTGCCCCGGCGCGAAATCCGCGATCGTCGCCCGGTGCAGCGCGAATGGCGCGCAGATGAGCGTCGGCATCGCGCTGTCGTCGGCACAAAACTCGCGCAAGTGCATGCACGGCAGCTCGAGGGCAACGCGGTTCGCCGTGGACCATTTCGCTCTCCGCGATTGCGTTTCCGCAACAGCTGCGCCGAACTGCGCGAGCTGACCCGCCAACGCCGACATCATGCCGCTGGTCGAAGCCGCGGCGAGCGCCGGCCACAGGAAAGCAATGGAAGGGAACGGCTGGTCTGGCATGGTGCGGTCGCAAGGTTCCAGCCAATTTGCCCACGAGACTCTCAAAATCCCTGCCCTGAATCAATCCGTTTCCGGGGCAGCGGATAAAAGCGCGACATATTTGCGCGGCAATATTCGATCGGACCCGGGCCCTATCGGTCGTGCAACTCGGCCATTCCGCCCGGGCATCCGGCATTACGGTTCGCGCAAGCCCCGCCGACGTTCATGGGTTCGGACCGGCGGGCTTGGACCCGCGTTCCGGAACCATCGCTCGGAATTCGGGACCGCAGCTAGGCGGCGCGTACGCGGGAGAAGAACTCCCCAACGCGGCCTTCGAGATCGGCGGCGGCCGAGGACAACCGCTCGGTCAGCGTGAAGATGTCGCGTACCACCGCCAGGCTGTCGCTGGTCGAGTGCTCCACAGCTTGGACATCCTCGGTCGCCCGCTTGGTATTGCTCGCGGCCGCCTGAACCGCCTCCGAAATCTGGTTGGCAGCGGCCGATTGCTGCACCACCGAAGTGGCGATCGCGGAAGCCACCGAAGCCATGTTGGTCACGGCCTTGGCCACCGCACCGATCTGCTCGACCGACTGGCTCGTGGCGTTCTGGACCGCAGCGATCTGCCGGGAGATCTCGTTGGTCGCCTTCTCGGTCTGGTTCGCCAGCGCCTTGACTTCGGAAGCGACCACGGCAAAGCCGCGTCCGGCGTCTCCGGCGCGCGCCGCCTCGATCGTGGCGTTGAGGGCCAGCAAATTGGTCTGGCCGGCGATCTTCGAGATCAGATCCACGACCGAGCCGATCTGGCCTACGGCATCGGCGAGTTGCCCCAGCGTCTTCATCGAGACTTCGGCGTCGCGCGCGGCATGGTTCGCGAGATCGAGGCTGCCCGCGCTCTGGTTGCCGATCTCGCCGATCGACTTCGACAGCTCTTCGGTGGCCGCCGCCGTCGTCTCGACGCTTTCCGTCGTGGTGCTCGAAGCGTGCGCGGCCGATTTCATTCGAGTGGAAATCTCGTCCGCGGCGCGGCGCATCGCGTTGGATCCGGCGCTGAGCGACTCGGAGACCTCCTTCACGCCGGCAACGACTTCGTTGATGGTCAGCTCGAAGGCGGTGATCGCCGAATCCAGCGCCTGGCGTCGAGACTCGGATGCGTTGATCGCAGCGTCCTGATGCAGCGTCATCGAGGTGGCGATGTCGAAGCCGATGGCCTGCGAGATGAGCTTGGCCCCGGCGGCCACCCGCTTGGGCGAGAAGCGAGCGGTCCGGGCCAGAGCGTCGATGGCGGCGCGAAGCACCATGTTGCCGGCAATCATGCGGGTGCGAGGCGTAATCCCGATCTTGTATTCCTGCTCGCTCAGCGAGCGGCAGGATTCGATGTAGTGCTCGTCGAATTGCCCCGTGAGCAGCAGCGAGAAATGCTGCTGCTCGATCCTGCGGATCAGCTCGCCATGGGCCTGGAACATCGGCGCAACCGACGGCATCTGTTTTTCCGCTTCGATGAAGGCGTCGATGCCTTGCGCCAGTGCGGGCTCGACCACAGGCCAAAGCCGGCGCAGCCCCGCACAGGCGGACTCATCGAGCGTATAGAGCTTCAGCCGTGGCTCGAAATTGGAAGGGAGATTGAAACGCATGGGTCCGCTGCCGTAGCGCGGCCGCCGAGCGCGGCCGCCGGTGCCTGCTCCCTCTAATTGTGGGGGAAATGCTTAATATCCTGTTTAGGAGATTCGGCCGGAGCCGGGCGGGTCGCGGATCGGTGCGTCACGACCGCACCGGGTCGGCCTGCACGGGTGGGCTTGGCGGCTTCTTGAGGATCGAGCGGTCGCGCATCCAGGCAGCGGCGGCGGCGCGGATCAGGGCCAGCGCATCGATGGTGCCGTCGGCTTCTCCCTTCTCGAAATCGCCGTCGATGCGGCCCATCTGATTGGTGACGTGGGCAAAGCACAGGATGGACTTGCCTCGCGCCTCGGCAAGGGCATAGAGGGCGGCCGCCTCCATTTCGACGGCGACCAGGTTCTTCTCCTGCATGGCGGCGATCGCCGCCGCGGTCTCCCGGAATGGCGCGTCGGTGGTCCAGGTGGCACCCCGCTCGACGGGCACCCGCAGAGCGGGGAATGCGCCCGACATGGCGTTCAGCAGTTCTTCGTCCCCGTGGCTGAACTCGGCGGGGGGCAGGTAATGGTAGCTCGTTCCTTCGTCTCGCAACGCCCGGTCGATGAGAATAAAGAACGGCGGCGGCCGCAATCCTGCGAGCTGCCCGGCTGAAGTGACGCTGATGAGCAAGCGGCAGCCCGAGGCGAACAGCTGTTCCGCGATCAGCACGGCAAAAGAAGCGCCCACGGCGCAGCCCACGATGCCGAACTCGATTCCGTCCTCACGGAATCGATGAAGCTCGGTGTGATAGCAGGCCCACGCTGGATCGAGCTGTGCCCGACTTTCCCGCTTCAGACGTCGGACGATATCGTCGTCCGGATCGAGGACGCAGAGTTCCGGCACACGCTGCTCGGGAAGGCCTTTTTGGCGACGGGCTTCGCGCAAAAGGTTTTCAGGCGCGAATGCAGAGGACGCCGCGTAATGCTTGTGCGACAGGATCGGCGGAGAGTTGCTCATTTGGGGGACCTGAAGTCCATCGGCGCGGCGGCCGGGGGCACGACCCATGTTATCCCAGCGCACTCGGAACGCTTAGGTGCTCGAGGACAACGAGCGCCGGACGTGGAGGCGGGTTGCACATCACGGCTCGGCTTTCTCGCGACGGCCGATCGGATAAGGTCCTACCCCTTCGCGGAACGGCTGCAGCAGCATGCGATCGAGGCGCAGCTCGGAGCGGTCGCGAAACTGCTCGATGCCGATCCTCATAGCATCATGGCCGGCCGCCGGTTGGGAGCGATAGGTGCCAAACATGCGGTCCCACCAGGGCAGATTGAAGCCGAAATTGCTGTTGGTCTCGTGCGCCTCCACGGAATGGTGCACGCGATGCATGTCGGGCGTGACCACGATCCAGCGCAGCATCCGGTCGAGCCGCTCGGGGATGCGCACGTTGCCGTGATTGAACATCGAGGTGGCGTTGAGCACGACCTCGAACAGCACGACGGCAAGCGCCGGCGCGCCGAGCGCCGCCACGACGGCGAGCTTGATCAGCATCGAAAGCAGGATCTCGATCGGATGGAAGCGCACCCCGGTGGTCACATCGAAAGCGAGGTCGGCGTGATGCATCCGGTGCAGCCGCCACAGCGCCGGCACCGCATGAAACAGCACGTGCTGGAGATAGATCGCGAGATCGAGAGCGATCACCGAAACGATGACGGCCAGCCAGGCGGGGGCCGCGAACGCATGGAACAAGCCCCAGCCGCGCGCCTCGGCGAGGAATGCAATGCCGACGCCGGTCGCCGGCACCAGAATACGAACCAGCACCGTGTCGAGCACGACGATCCCGAGGTTGCTCGACCAGCGCAGCGGCCGCTCGGCCGCCTGATGCCGGCGCGGCGCCAGCAGCTCCCAGGCGGCCATCAACACAAGAACGCCGGCGAATGCCGCGAGCCGGATCGGGATTTCATATGGCAGCATCGCCGCTCTCGAATTTTTCCATCAATATCCGCGCGGACAGCAACGATCGGTCGGCATTTCTCACCGCGGGCGCGCGGCGCCCTCGTACATATAGGTCAAGGGCCGCGGGCCGCGCATATAGCTGTTCTCCAGGCGCTCGATGCGAAACCCGGCCGATGCGATCAGATCGCCGATCGGACGGTTGAGGTGACATCCGCCGCCGAGCCGTTTCCAGATCGGCGTGAGCCGATCCTGCCACCAGCGCACGCGCACCTCAGGCGCGCGCCCGTGCTCGGCGAACAAAAGCATGCCGCCGACCTTCAGCACCCGCCGCATCTCGCGCAAGGCTCGCGTCGCATCGGGGATGCTGCACAATGTCCAGGTGGTCAGCACCGCATCGACGCTCGCGGTGTCCAGCGGGATCGCCTCCGCGCTCCCTTCGATGAACTCGATCGGCAGTCGCGGGTGAGCGGCCTTTTGCGCCATGGCCAGCAGCTGAGCCGACGGATCGAGCCCGATCAGTTCCGTCACGCCGGCGCCGTAGAACGGCATGTTGAGCCCGGAGCCGATGCCGATCTCGAGCACCCGGCCCGCGGCGGCGGAGACTACCCGGCCGCGATAGGCCTTCAGATCCTCCTGCCCCATCGCTAGGTGGATCAGTCTCGGCAGGATCCGGTTTCGATAGAAGCCCATGACCGATGCTTTGCTGGCGTCCGCATCATAGCAGCGCGCGCGTGTGTCGCGCGACCACGAGTTCCTCGTCGGTGGGGAACGTCCAGATCGACACCCGGCTGTCGTCCCGGCTGATGCGGGGACCGCCGGCGGCATTGGCGGAAGCATCGAGCGCGAGCCCGAGCCACGCCGCCTGCTCGCACACCCGCGCTCGGATCTCGGGCGAGCGCTCGCCGATGCCGCCGGTGAAGATGAGCGCATCGAGCCCGCCGAGCGCGGCGGTGAGCGAGCCGAGCTCGCGAAGGATGCGATAGACGAACAGCCCGACGGCCTCCCGCGCCCGCGGATCCTCGCTTTCGAGCAGGTCCCGCATATCGTCGCTGATCCCGGACACGCCGAGCAATCCGGATTCCTCGTAGAGCAGATGCGCGATCTCTGCCGAGTTCATGCGCTCGCAGTCGATGAGATAAAGCACCACTCCTGGATCGAGCGCCCCGCAGCGGCGGCCCATCACCAATCCGTCCAGCGCGCTCAGTCCCATCGTAGTGGCGACGCTGCACCGGTTTCGCATGGCGCACATACTGGCGCCGTTGCCGAGATGCGCAATGACGACTTTTCCGTCCGCGCCCGGGCCGAGGTGGGCGGGAAGGATCGAGGCGATGTATTCGTAGGAGAGGCCGTGAAATCCGTAGCGCCTCACGCCCTTTTCGGTCAGGGCGCGGGGCAGCGCGAACGCCGCGGCAACGCTCGGCTGGCTCGCATGGAACGCGGTGTCGAAGCAGGCGACTTGCGCGATGCCGGGGTGAAGCTCGGCGAGCGCGCGGATCGCTTCCAGATTGTGCGGCTGATGCAGCGGCGCGAGCGGAACCAACTGCTCGAGATCGCGCAGCACGGCCGGCGTGATGCGGACGGGCTGCGCATAGGTGTTTCCGCCGTGCACCACACGGTGGCCGACGGCGGCGAGATCCATGCGCTCGGAATGCGCGGAAAACCATTCCAGCAACGCGGAAAGTCCCTGCTGGTGCGTTGCCGGCCCATCCACCGCCCGATCCGCCACGGACTTTCGCTGCGCGTCGCGCGCGCGCAAATGCAGGGTGTGACCGATTCCTTGGATTTCGCCATGGCAAGCGACCGCGTCCTCGGCCGGTGCCGGAACTGCCGGATAAAGCGCGAACTTGATGCTCGAGGATCCGGCATTGAGCACCAGAATGCCGCGTGTCATGGCAAGCCCGCTCGACCGCCCCGGGGTGCAACGGCGGCAAATGCCGTCCGGTTCGCGATTGCGTGCGAGCCGGCCGCCGCTCTCACAGCGCGGACTTGCGGAACAGCCAGCCCGCGGCCGCCCCGGCGAGGCTCGGGACCACCAGGAACAGCCAGACCTGCGCCAGCGCCTTGCCGGCGACGAAAACCGCGGGACCGAGGCTGCGGGCCGGGTTGACCGAAAGTCCCGTCACGTTGATGAACGGGAAATGCAGCGCGAACAGCGTGAGCCCGATGACCAGCCCCCCGACTTCGAGGTCCGCGGTCGGATTGGTGGCGCCGAGGATGACCGTGGTGAAGATGAAGGTGGCGAGGAACTCGGTGAGGATCGCGGCGCCGAGCCCATATTGACCGAGATAGCCTTCGCCCCAGCCGTTCTGGCCGAGCCCCAAGGCGGCAAGATCGTAGCCACCGATCTTGCCTTTCACGACCAGCACCAACAGGCCGGCCCCGACGATGCCGCCGATCAGCTGCGCGATGATGTAGCAAATCGCATCCCGCACCGACACCCGGCCGGCGGCGAGCATCGCCACGGTGACGGCCGGATTGATGTGGGCGCCCGACACCGGCCCGATCGCGTAAGCCATGCCGGTCACCGTGAGCCCGAACGCAGAGGCGATGCCGATGACGTTGACGGCGGTGGCCCCCGTCGCATGAGTGCCGATCGCCGCCGCGCCGCAGCCGACGAGCACGAGGACGGCAGTGCCGATCAGCTCGGCCAGATATCTCTTGTGTTCCTCGGACATGTCGGTCGTTCCCCCGGAGCCCAATCGGTGATTCTCCAGCCGAATTCATATCACCAATTGATCAGGATTGCGCCCGCGGCGACGAGGAGCGCGGAGACCGCCTTTTGCGCCAAATTCCCGGCCGACAGGTCTTCCCGGCCGAGCGCGGGGTAGGACACGGAGAGGGCTGCCCCGATCGCGAACACGAACAGCGAGGTCGTGCTGCCGATCGCCTGGACGAGGCTCAGCGGAGCAAACAGCAGCGCATAGCGTGCGCCGAGGATGCCGCCAAGATTGATCAGCTCGTTCGCACCGCTGATGGCCAGCACCGGAGCGGGATTGGCGCGCAGCAACGCCGCGAGCTGGCGCCGGTATCGCGCGATCGCAAGCAGAATCCCGCCGAACAGTGCCTGGCCGACGAAGGCCCAAAAGGTCGCCGTCCAGAATTCATCGCGGACCGCGTAGATCTTGAAGATCAGGCCGGTCAAGGCGAGCGCAAAGGCGCACGCGAGCATGAGCATCACCAGACGGCCCTTGAAGGAGCGCCGACCGTCAGGCCCGACTGAGAGCAACGCGCCGCCGGCAACGATCAGGCCGCCGCCGAGCATCTGCATGGCGGAGAGGCGCTCGCCCAGCACGATATAAGCCAGCACATAGCCGAACAGCGGCGCGGCCTGGAAGAACGGCGCCACTACCGAAGCTTCCTCCGACTGCAGCGCCTGCAGATAGAAGAAGATCGCCGTCATATAGAGCAGTCCGGATAGTGCGAGCAGTGCCATGCCGCCGAGCGGCAACTCGGTCACCGCGGGCCGAAGGAACCAGATCGGCGGCAGCAACAGCAACCCGAACAGCGCCGTGAACACCAGCAGCACGGCCACGCTCGATTGCGCGAAATAGCGGCCGACCAGGTATTTATCCAGATGAATGGAGACCGCCCACAGCACCGGTCCGGAAAAGGCGAAGAGGAGCCACATGCGGGGGATACATCGACGGAATGTAGTGCTGGTCAAGGCTGTAGGGTGGGTTGAGCGCAGCGAAACCCACCAAATGCCCGTAATGGTGGGTCGCGCTTCGCTTGACCCACCCTACGCTGCCCATTTCCAATTCCGCACCTCCGGCATGTCCTCGCCGTGCTCGCTGACGTAGAGCTTGTGGCGTTCCATCGTGGTCCAGTAACGCTCCGCCGCCTTCCCGACCTCGCCCGCCAGCCGTGGAATCCGACGGATCGCATCGAGCGCGAGCTGATAGCGGTCGAGATTGTTGAGCACCACCATGTCGAACGGCGTGGTCGTGGTCCCCTCCTCGCGATAGCCGCGCACGTGGATGTTGTCGTGGTTCTTCCGGCGATAGGTCAGCTTGTGGATCATGGTGGGGTAGCCGTGATAGGCGAAGATCACCGGTCGATCGCGGGTGAACAGCTCGTCGAAATCGCGGTCCTCCATTCCATGCGGATGTTCGCTCGGCGGCTCGAGTACCATCAGGTCGACGACGTTGACG
>DASWCW010000081.1:0-24656 GCA_036395835.1 Xanthobacteraceae bacterium | reverse complement strand
TCCTCGACGATGATAAAGCAGAACATACATCGGTTGTGACAAACAACAGATGCAACCAAATCCCCGAAAACGGGCCGCGATTGCGCCAGCGATAGTACGGTATCAGCGGCAAAACGCTTCTCGGGGGCCGGCATGGCATACCCCCGGTCATCTGGGCCGGGCGCGTCGGGATCTGCGCACGTTTCGCCCAACCGCTCGCGCAACTTGCGGGCTAAACCGAATTGGCAAACCGCTGCCGCACTCCCTTGATCGTCAGCAATCGCAAAACATGACCTCGCTTCCACCGGAACCGAGCAGCCGTGACAAGACGGGGCGGCTTGCAAAACTTAGCAATTATGCAAAAAAAGATTGACATTGCATGTGGCCAAGAAAGTTTATCGGGATGATTTCCATCAATTCTCGTGACCGAGTGCCACGAGCATCTGAACGTGTCGCCTTCTCGGTCGTGCCAGCGAGTAGGATCATCTCCTGAAGGCGCTGTTCTACCTTAGCACCTGGAACCTGCAGCCCCACCACAAAGCCTCAGCGTTCTTGCGCGCGATCGAGCGGGAATTTTCGAAACTGAAGCTCTTGCCGTTTATCCAACAGAAAAACCGCTCTGCAATTTCCATGGTCGTTTGGAGAAGGGCACCCTCGTGTCCGGGCAACATCCTTGGTATCACGCCACTTCGTTCGCGCCGGGTTGTTACGAGGGCGTGGGCTAGGTGTTTGTCCCTGGTGTTGGCGATGGCTGCATGGAGAGGGCTCTTAAATGTTTCCTCTGTCCGGGCGATGGTCTGGAGCAGGTCCCTGCGGGCTTTGGCACCTTGCTCATCAGCAAAGTCGCGCTCGCTTGCTTCCACAGCTTGTCGAACAGCCTCGCGTTCAATCCGATCCTCTGATGTGTTCATGACGTGAGTGCCGGTTGTGATCCAGTGACGACGCGTTTCCTCCACGAGCTCGTCAATGATTGCCGTGTCGTTTACTAGGGCCGCGACCGTAGGCAAATTTCTTTTCTGCAGGTCGAAGCCATCCCAAAGGGCGCACAACCTGACGATTTCGTAGCGATACAGCGCTTCGCTGAATTGATGGAAGGCATTTGCCGCGAACGACGTGGGAATTTGCCCCGCCAGTGCCGGTGAGTAGAAAACAATCCGATTGGCCTCGTTGAGCTCAATCACTTCAATCACATGGGCGACAACGGATTCCATGTGCTTCTTGGCGAGATCAATTCGCCCCTTGAGACTTAGCCGAAGGGCGCGGTCTTGGGGTATCTTTCGTGTCGGCATGGGCAGTGGCAGGGCCTCGTTGGGGTCGCAACATGGGTTGCCGGGGCGGTTAAGTGAAAAACCAAATTAAATCAATGAAGAAAGGCGGAACAGCTTCCGCGAACCTTGGGCGCCGGATCGGGGGGCGAGCCTTGCGGCCTGCTGTCGGGGTCCCTCATGCCGTCATCCTAGCCCCTTCCGGTTTGCCGGGAGAGGGCCTGCCGTCCGGGACCCCTAATTAGCATGAATCGCCAGCCTGTTTGGGCCCAGCCGCAGGAGCCGGCCCACGCGTCATGGGACCGCCGCGGCTGCGCCCCGGCGGCGGGGGGTAGCGGGGGGCTCTGGACCGGCCGATCCTCTCCGTGCCGTTGAGGCAGGCAGGGCTGGCGACCCCGTCAGGAGCGTACGTAGGCCTCCGTAGCGTAGCGGCGCATCATCCGCTGACTGTTGAATACCGAGCCGATCTTGGCGATCGATTGCTTCATCATCCAGATCCAGTGAGAGCGGTTCCCATAGTAGAGCGGCAGCACGGTATCGCCGAGCTTTTGATAGAAGTCCGCAGCGTGGGCGGCAGCGACACTCCAGTCGGCCCCAATGGCCCACCCGGTCACGCCTTCGTCCCAACCCTCGAGCCACCATCCGTCGAGCGCGCTGAAGTTCAGCACGCCGTTGAAGGCGGCCTTCATGCCGCTGGTCCCGGAGGCTTCGAAGGGCGGCAGCGGCGTGTTCAGCCACACGTCGGTTCCCGAGATGAGCTTGGCGGCCAGACCCATGTTGTAATTGGGCAGGAACGCGACCGAAATCTCCTTGAGCTCGCGCATATGTGCATGAACGGCGCGGATCAGCACCTTGCCCTCCTGGTCGCGTGGGTGGGCTTTGCCCGCCATCACGATCTGAAACGGATGCCGCTTGTGGATGACGCGCAGGAGCTCGATATCGCTGAACAGCAGATCCGGTCGCTTGTACCCGGTCATCCGCCTGGCGAAGCCGAGCAGCGGCACGTCCGGCCTCATCGCGACGCCGGTGACCCGAGCGATCTCGGCGATCAGCTCGCTTTTGGCCTGCTGATGCGCGGACCACAGCGCCTCGTCAGGGATCTCGTCGGCCTTGACCAAGCTGACCGGCTCACTGGCCCAGTGAGGCGCCACGCGCTCGAACAGCGCCGCGATCCGCGGGTGCATCCAAGTCGGAACATGCGCTCCATTGGTGACGGCACGGACGTGATGCTCGGGAAACATGTTTTGGGCGGTCTCTGCATGCCTGCGCGCCACGCCGTTCACGTAGGCGCTCAAAGTCAATGCCAGGCGGGTCATGTTCAGATGATCGGTGCCCGCCAGCAGCTTGAGTTGATCGAGCTCGATGACGTCTCCGAGCACCCGGCGAACCTCATCGTACTTGAAGCGATCGTGCCCGGCCTCGACGGGAGTATGGGTGGTGAACACGCATTGTTGTCGGACCCGATCGATGTCGTAGCTCAGCGGGCCAGCGATGTCGGTCGCGTTCTGGCGGTGCCGGAGCAGCAGCGACAGCGCCAGGAACGCGGCATGGCCTTCATTCAGGTGATAGGTCCTGACCGCGAAGCCGAGCGCGCGCAGCATTCGCTCGCCGCCGATGCCCAGGACGATCTCCTGTTTGATCCGGTCGATCTCGTTTCCCCCGTAGAGCCGGTTGGTGATGGCGCGGTCCTGCGGATCGTTTTCGGCGACGTTGGTATCCAGAAGAATGATCGGGACTTGCCGTCCGAGCGGCGATTGCAGCTCGTAGAGCCAAGGCCGGATCCACACCGCGCGGCCTTCGATCGCCACTGCGACCATGGCCCCGACCGGCCGCGTGTAATCCTCGGGCTTCCAGGGATCCGGGCAGTCGATCTGATTGCCTTCCGGGTCGATCTCCTGGCGCAGATAGCCCTCGCGGCTGACGAGCGTGACGAAGACGATCGGAAGATCGAGATCCGCAGCCGACCGCGCCGCGTCACCGGCAAGGACCCCCAACCCGCCGGAATAGGTATGGATCTCGGGACGAATGCCGATTTCCATTGAGAAATACGCAACGCGGGTCGTACGCAAATATCGAGTGAGCTCAATCATGGGCATTCGACCTCAGCTTGCTGCGTCGATCGCACACACTGAATTGCAACTGAATTGCCGGCGCACTGCGCCCCCCGCGGAAGGCCGCGCCGGAGTTAACAGGATGTGCGGCGAATGCGCCAGTCGCGCGGCTGTTCCCCGCCGGTCGACCCTAGAGCGGGCTGTCCGGCCGGAAACGGGGCTTGCGCTTCTCGCGATGCGAAGCGAGGCCTTCCGTGACGTCGGGGCTCGAGAATCCGAGAAACTCCAGCGCCAGCGAGGTGTCGAAGATGGGCCCGGCGGCTCGTAGCCAATTGTTGAGCGCGTATTTGGTCCAGCGGATGGCGTTGGGAGCGCCCTCGGCGAGTCGGGTCGCGATCTCGAGGGCCTTGCCGTCGAGTTCCGCATCGTCCACCGCGAGCGAAATCAGCCCGATGCGCTCGGCTTCGGTTCCCGACAACGGCTCGCACAGCAGCAAGTGGTACTTGGCCTTCGCCATGCCGCACAGCAGCGGCCAGACGATCGCGGCATGGTCCCCGGCGGCGACGCCGAGCCTGGTATGACCGTCGATGATGCGAGCGTCCTTGCTGGCGATCGAGATATCGGCCAGCAGTCCGCAGACCAGGCCCGCTCCGACCGCGGGACCGCGCATGGCGCTGACCACGGGCTTCGAGCAATTGACCAGGTTGTAGACGAGATCGCGCGCTTCTTTCCAGGCGCCGGCGCGCGTGGAAAAGTCGTTGATGATATTGCCGATCATGTCGAAGTCACCGCCGGCCGAGAACGCCTTGCCGGCCCCGGTCAGGATGGCGGCGGAGACCCCGGCGTCGGCGTCGATGTCGCGCCAGATTTCGACGAGCTCGCGATGCATGGTCGCATCCGCGGAGTTGAGCCGGCCCGGATTGTGCATGGTGATGCGCAGGACGCGCGGGTGCGGGCGATCGAACTCAAGCCGCTGATATTGGGCGTAGCGGTCGGTCATGGACGGCTCCTTCCCCTGTATGGGTGCGGAATTGCGAGCCAAGCATAACCGAATGTTCTGGACCGTGCTGCACAGGAGAGGGCGAGATGCTAGCGGCCCGCGCTCGCGACCGGGAAATTCCGGAGGGCGGCACGCAACGCGACCCGGAAATCACCGGGAAGCGGCGCCGATGGCGGTTAGAGGTTGGTCTTCAGTGGCTCGGCTTGCCTATCTCCGCCGAGTCGCGGGCGGGAGCCTCGCGCAGCGTGTACATCACCATAGGACGTGAGAATTTCCACGCCAGGCTGCCGATCTCGGTCGTCTGATGACCGACCGCCGAAATGTACACTTCATAAATTCCATAGGTCGTGCTGTTGGCGGCAATCGCCCGTTGAAAACGTCCGACTGCCATGAGCACGTCGACATTGTTGGTGTAGAAGCAGGCCTTGCGGTCCAGCGTACGATTGAGATCGCTTACGGCTTTGTAGGGATCACCGCCGCGATCGGCGATTTGCACGATGGACGCGACGAACTCGACGCTGTCGCAGAACAGACCTTGCTCATAGGTCGCATGCGGAGCCGCTGGGCCTCCCAGAAACAAGGCAGCGGGGATAAGCAGTGAAGCGATGGACGATGCCATTTTCCGCCTGCGTGCCGGGTCGGCTCTCCCGCGGCGTGTTCCCGCACGCGGCGCCGCGGCAGGCTATGCCGGCCGCTTGTGACGAAACTTGGACGATTTCTTGGAGATATTGCGCGGGCCGGCGATCTCACCCATTCCTCCACAGCAATCGCGCATCGGGAACCTCGGCGCCGGGCCCGTGGTTGTCGGCCCCGGCGGGGTTGATGCCGAATCGAGCCGCCGATGCTCTTCCTGGATAAATCCTGGCGAACGCATCGAAAACCTGTCGCGCGGCGTGTTATCGTGACGCGGCGCGCCATCATTCTCGGATCGGGTCGCGGTTCGCTGAGCGCGGGGGCTTGAAGGAGCGGGGCATGGACGACAGGCCGACCGCGGACCAGGATTTTCCTGTAATCGCCCGCTTCGAAGTGCGCCGCCGCAGCTATCTCGCGCCGGACGGCAAGCCTTTGCGGCCGCTGCCGAGCTTCGCTTCCGACACGGACCTGCTGCTCGCGCTCTATCGCGGCATGGTGCTCACCCGCACGTTCGACCTCAAAGCCGTGGCGCTGCAACGCACCGGGAGGCTCGGCACCTACGCGGTTTCATTGGGGCAGGAAGCGGTGTCGATCGGGGTCGCCAGCGCCATGCGCGAGGAGGACGTGCTGTTGCCGTCCTACCGGGACAACGCCGCGCTGCTCTGGCGCGGCGTCAAGATGGAGGAGATCCTGCTGTACTGGGGCGGCGATGAGCGCGGCAATCGCTCTTCCGGTCCGCCGCAGGATTTTCCGTTCTGCGTCCCGGTCGGATCACAGGCGCCGCATGCCGCCGGCGTCGCCTATGCGTTCCGGCTCCGCAAGCAGCCCCGCGTCGCGGTGTGCTTCTTCGGCGACGGCGCCACTTCGAAGGGCGACGTCTGGGAGGCGATGAATTTCGCCGGCGTTTGGAAGCTGCCGCTCGTCTTCGTCGCCAACAACAATCAATGGGCCATCAGCGTGCCGCTGAAGCTGCAGACCGCGTCCGCGACCCTGGCCCAGAAGGCGATCGCCGCCGGGTTTGAGGGCGAGCAGGTGGACGGCAACGACGTGATTGCCGTGCGGGCCGCCGCCGAGGAGGCGATCGCGGCTGCCCGAGCGGGCGGCGGGCCACGTTTGATCGAGGCCGTCACCTATCGGCTCGGCGACCATACCACGGCCGACGACGCCGCACGCTATCGGCCCCCCGAGGAAGTTCAGGCGCGCTGGAAGGAGGAGCCGATCGCGCGATTGCGCTCGTATCTGGTCGGCCGCAAGGCGTGGGCCAAGGCGGAGGAGGAGCAGCTCGTCGCCGAGTGCCAGGAGCGCGTGGAGGCTGCGGTGGAGCGTTATCTCGCGACCGTCCCGCGCGAGCCGCAGACCATGTTCGACCACCTTTATGCGGAACTGCCGGCCGCTTATGCGGGCCAGCGCCGAGCGTTGGAGCCAGGCCCCGATGCCTGAGCTCACCCTGGTCGAAGCCGTCAACCTGGCGCTCGCGCGAGCCATGGACGAGGACGACAACGTCGTGGTGCTCGGCGAGGACGTCGGGGTCAACGGCGGGGTGTTTCGCGCGACCGCCGGGCTGCAGCAACGTTTCGGATCCGAGCGCGTGCTCGACACGCCGCTCGCCGAGCTGCTGATCAGCGGCTTGTGCGTCGGCATGGCGGCGCAAGGCCTCAGGCCGATCGGCGAGATCCAGTTCATGGGTTTCCTGTATCCGTGCATCGATCAGCTGGTGAACCACGCTTCGCGGCTGCGTCATCGCACCCAGGGACGCCTCGCGTGTCCGATGGTCCTGCGCACGCCCTACGGCGCCGGGATTCGCGCGCCCGAGCACCATTCGGAAAGCACCGAAGTCATGCTCGCGCATATCCCTGGGTTGCGCGTGGTGGTGCCGTCTTCGCCCGAGCGCGCCTACGGCCTGCTGCTTGCCGCGATCCGCGATCCCGATCCGGTGGTGTTTCTCGAGCCGACCCGGATCTATCGGGCCGTGAAAGGCGAGGTCGAGGACGACGGCGAGGCTTTGCCGCTCGACGTCGCCTTCGTGCTTCGGGAAGGCCGTGACGTGACATTGATCGCCTGGGGCGCGATGCTCAAGGAGACGCTCGCGGCCGCCGACGCGCTCGCAGACGAGGGCATCGCCGCGGAGGTGATCGATCTCGCCACGCTCAAGCCCTACGATGAGGAGACGATCTTGGCCTCGGTGGCGAAGACCGGACGCTGCGTCATCGTGCACGAGGCGGCGCGAACCGCCGGGTTCGGCGCGGAAATTGCCGCCCTGATCGCCGAGCGCGGACTCCTGTCGCTCTTGGCGCCGATCGAGCGCGTCACCGGCTACGACACCATCGTGCCGTTGCCTCGGCTCGAGCAGCATTATCTGCCGTCGGTCGACCGCGTCACGGCGGCGGCCCGCAAGGTCGTTCGGTTCGGCTGAACAAACAACAAGCTCTCATGCGCAAGTTCACACTGCCGGATCTGGGGGAGGGGCTCGAGGAGGCCGAGATCGTCGCTTGGCACGTCAACGAGGGCGACCACGTCGTGACCGATCAGCCGCTGGTTTCCGTCGAGACCGACAAGGCCGTGGTCGAGGTGCCGTCGCCCTGGAGCGGCCGCATCGCCCGCGTGTTCGGCGCCAAGGGCGATCTGGTCAAGGTTGGGGCCACCCTCGTCGAATTTGCCGAAGGGCAGGGGGAGGAAACCGGCACGGTCGTGGGCGAGCTCGCTCGGGCCGAAGCCAAGCCTCGCGGCGAGACGCGCGGCGAGCCCGGTCGCGCCGGAACCGTTCAGGTGCTTCCCGCGATCCGCGCGCTGGCGCGCAAGCTCGATGTCGATCTCAATCTGGTGCAGGCGAGCGGTCCTGGCGGCACCATCACGCGGGCGGACGTCGAGCGCGCCGCCAAGAGCCTGGCCGAGGCGGGCCCGGCCGAGAGCCTGCGCGGCATGCGCCGCGCCATGGCGCAGCGGATGGCCGCATCGCACGCGGAGGTCGCCCCGGCGAACGTCACCGAGGAAGCCGACATCGGCGACTGGCCCCGGGGCACCGACGTCAGCGCAAGGCTCCTCCGCGCCATCGCGGCGGCCGCGAAGGTCGAGCCGTCGCTCAACGCCTGGTACAATTCGCAGGCCGGCGAACGGCGCCTCGTCCCCCGCATCGACGTCGGCATTGCGGTCGATACCGGGGGCGGTTTGATCGTGCCGGTGATGCGCAACGTCGGCGAGCGCGATTTGAGGGACTTGCGCGCGGGGCTCGATCGGATGCGGGCCGATGCCGAGGCGCGGTCGATCCCGCCGGAGGAACTGCGCGGCGCGACCATCACGCTGTCGAACTTCGGCATGATCGGCGGACGCTTTGCCAATCTGGTCATCGTCCCGCCGCAAGTGGCGATCATCGGCGCCGGCCGCATCGAGCAGCGGGTGATGGTGCACGAGGGAAAGCCAGCCGTGCGTCGCGCGCTGCCGCTCTCACTCACTTTCGATCACCGCGTGGTGACGGGCGGAGAGGCGGCGCGCTTCCTGATGACGCTCAAGACGGATCTCGAGCGCCCATCGTAACGGCCCATCGCCCGCTCCCGACGCATTGCAACCATCGTGAGCGCGCAATGGCCAAAGGCGGCACAGCGCCGCGACGATGCGGATAGCGACCTTAACCGTCGCTGCTGAAGCGCGCGTGTCGCTTCTGCGCCATGAGCTTCGCGAACTGCGCATGGCTCATGTGGATCAGCGTCGCGTGATCGCCGCCCTCGAGATAAACTTCCGGCGGCTCATCGATGCTGTCGTCGACCATGACATCGAGCCCGTAGCACTGGCCGAGAGCCGGCACTGCGCCGCGATCGCAATCCGGGAACAAGCGCTGGATCTCATCCTCACTGGCCAGATCGACATCCTCGCCGATCTCAGTTTTGAGATCCGATAGGCGGATGTGGCGTGATGCCGGCAGCACCGCGAGCATATAGCCGTTCCCGGTCCGCAGCACGATCGCTTTGGCCAGACAATTCCCGGAAACGTGGCAGGCTTGGGCGGTGCGTGTCGACGACATGGTCGTTTCATGCGCCATCACGTCGTATTCGATCCGGCAGTCTGCCAGATATTGTTGGAGCGTCGGGGCAATCGCCATGATGAATCCTCCGTTGAGCGCCGGCCGACCCCCAGGATGGTCCCCGCAAGCCCCCACCTCACGATGCCGGCTGCCTGGTGTCGGCGCCATGATACGTCCTCGATGCACCGGCTACAATCCGCAGGATTTCGCGACGAAGCACGAGCAGACGCCATCGCTTCCGGGGCCAGCCGCGCCAAGGAGGCATGGCCACGCTCAGATTGCCGCCTCGGTCTTGGAATCGAAGAAATGCAGCCGCTCGGGATTTGGAGCGAGCCGCAGCGTGTCGCGAATCTTGGCGTGGATATCGGCCTCGACCGCCGCCACCATGGCGCAGGGGCCGGCCTTCACGTCGAGCAGGGTTTCCGAGCCGAGCCGTTCCACGACTTCGATGACCACGTTGAAACTCATCGGGTTCCCGTCGGCACCGGAGCCGACCCGCAGATCCTCCGGCCGAATCCCGAGCCACAGCTCCTTGCCGACATGGGCGCGCAACCTGCCGGCGCTGAGCTCGGGCACTTTCAGCCGAAACCCCGGGTTCGTCGCCCACAGCGCCCCGTTGGTCTCCGCGACCGTGACGCTCATGAAATTCATGGCAGGCGAGCCGAGAAAGCCGGCCACGAACTTGTTGACCGGATTGTTGTAGAGCTCGAGCGGCTCGCCGACCTGCTGGACCCAGCCATCCTTCATGACCACGACCCGATCGCCGAGCGTCATGGCCTCGACCTGGTCGTGGGTGACGTAAATGGCCGTGGTGCCGAGCCGCAGGTGCAGCTTCTTCAGCTCGACGCGCATCTGCACCCGCAGCTTGGCGTCGAGATTGGAGAGCGGCTCGTCGAACAGAAATACTTGCGGATGGCGCACGATCGCGCGTCCGAGCGCGACGCGCTGGCGCTGACCGCCGGAGAGCTGTCGCGGTTTGCGCGCGAGCAGGCCCTGGATGCCGAGAATCTCCGCCGCCTCCTGCACTCGCTTGGCGATATCGGGCTTGGCGAATTTTCGCATTTTCAGCCCGAACGCCATGTTGTCGTACACGCTCATGTGCGGATAGAGCGCGTAATTCTGGAACACCATCGCGATGTCCCGATCCATCGGGGCGAGGTCGTTGACCACCTTTTCCCCGATCAGAACATCTCCGCTGGTGATGCTTTCGAGGCCCGCGACCATGCGCAGCGTGGTGGTCTTGCCGCAGCCAGACGGTCCGACTAGGACCATGAACTCCTTGTCGCGAATTTGGAGATTCACGTCGTTGACGGCGTGCACGCCGTCGAATTTCTTGTTCAGATTCCTGATGACGACTTGCGCCATCCTACACTCTCCAGCTCGCGCAAAGGCCTAACGCGGAATCGGCCGCGTCCCGACGCTTTATCCTTTCACCGATCCGGTCAGCCCGGCGACATAGTGCTCCACGAAGAACGAGTACACGATCGCGACCGGGATCGAGCCCAGCAATGCGCCCGCCATCAGCGGTCCCCAGAAGAATACGTCGCCGCGGATCAGCTCCGAAGTGACGCCAACCGGCACGGTTTTCTCGTCCGGCGACGACAGGAACACCAGCGCGTAGATGAACTCGTTCCAGGACAGCGTGAAAGCGAAGATGCCGGCCGAAAGAATGCCCGGCACGGCGATCGGGAAGATGATGTAGACCATGGCTTTCCAGCGGGTGGCGCCGTCGATGCGCGCGCATTCTTCGAGCTCGCGCGGAATCGCCTTGAAATAGCCCATCAGCAGCCAGGTGCAGAACGGGATCAGGAAGGTCGGATAGGTGAGGATGAGCGCCCACGGCGTATCGCCGAGGTGATAATTGCGGATGATGTCGGCCAGCGGGATGAACAGCAGCGTCTGCGGAACCAGATACGTGACGAAGATGCCGGTACCGAGGCTGCCGGCGAACGGAAATTTCAGGCGTGACAGCGCATAGGCCGCGAGCAGACCGCAGAACAGCGAGATCGCGGTGGAGGCAAGCGCTATGAACAGCGTGTTGAACATCCAGGTGGCGAACAGCGTCTCGGTGAAAAGGTACCTGATGTGGTCCAAGGTGGGATTCGCGGTCCAGAACGGCGTGTAGTTCGGCGCCATCCATGGGCGGTACAACTCGCCATCCGGCCGGAAGGTCGTCACCAGCATCCAGTAGAACGGGAACAGCAGCAGGAAGACGAAAACGCCGAGCGGAACGTAGAAATACACCCAGCGTCTCCATTTTGCGCCCTCGATCATGGCTCAATGGATCTCCACGCGCCGGATGTAGAGCAACTGGACGATGACCACGACCAGCAGCGCCGGGAACATGGCGAGCGAGATTGCGGCTCCCACGCTCAAAAGCCCGGTGCCCACCCCGATCTGATAGGCATAGGTGGCGAACAGGTGCGTGGCATTGGCCGGTCCGCCGCCGGTGAGCACGTACACCAGCTGGAAGTCGGCGAAGGTCTGAATGACCGAGAACAGGACGACCACCATGGTCACCGGCAGCAGCAGCGGCCAGGTCACGTGCCAGAAGCGCTGCCACGGCCGAGCGCCGTCGATGGCGGCGGCTTCCTGCAGCTCGGGGCTGATGGTCTGCAGCCCGGCCAGCAGGCTGATCGCGTAGAACGGGACCCCGCGCCAGACGTTGACGATGATGATCGAGATCATGGCGAGTTGCGGATCGCCGAGCCAGTTGATACGCGAATCGATGATGGCGAGCTTATAGAGCGTCCAGTTGATGACGCTGAACGTCGGGTCGAACATCCACTTCCAAGCGAACGTCGAGAGCACCGTCGGGATGATGAATGGCAGCAGGACGAAGGCCCGGGTCAGCGCCTTGCCTGGAAAATGCCGGTTGAGCAGCAGGGCAAGCCACAGGCCGAGTGCGAGCTTGAAGACGGTGGTCACGGCCGTGTAGAGGAACGTGTTCCACACCGCTTCGCGGAAGATGCTGTCGTGCGCGAGCGCGATGAAATTCTGCAGACCGACGAAGCTCCCCGGCACGCCTACCCTGGCGTCGGTCACGGAGAGCAGCACGCCCTTGACGAACGGGTAGGCGATGAACAACGCGAGCAGCACCGCGGTCGGGAGCAACAGCAGGGCTCCGAGCCACCGCTCGTCCTCCAGCAACGCGGTGATTGCTCCGCGC
This sequence comes from Xanthobacteraceae bacterium, assembly GCA_036395835.1. Taxonomy (GTDB): domain Bacteria; phylum Pseudomonadota; class Alphaproteobacteria; order Rhizobiales; family Xanthobacteraceae; genus AP-16. Next base: position 12,544 of record DASWCW010000081.1, on the reverse strand, counting down.
TTGGTTTTTGGGGCCGCGGCTTGCGCGTAGGCCAGCGCCATGTCGAATCCCTAACAGAGGCGCCGCGTCAGGCGCCGTAGATCTTGGTCAGCTCGGCGTGAGCCCGTTTCACCGCCTCCTCCGGCGGCATGCCTTGGACCGCCTTGGCGTACATGTCGGTGAGGATGTACTTGGTCAGGACCTCGGCCGATTTCCTGCCCGAAGGTCCGGCATAGCCGGCGAAGCGTCCCGTGCGCGCGGCTGACTTGAACGGCAGCATCACCGGATCGTCACCCCAGAGCTTGTGCTTCTCCCAATCCGTCGTCGGCCCGATCGAAAAGCCCTTTTGCGTCGTGAACCATCGGTCGAACACCGGCTTCGAGCTGATCCAGCGCAGGAATTCCTTGGCGCCCTTCTGATTTTTCGAATAGCCCATCAGCATGTTCGAGAACGGCACGTGGAAGCTGAATTGGCCGGCCGGGCCCTTGGGCAGCGGCGCATGCAGGATGTCTTCTTTCAGCGGGGCGCCTTTCTCGGTCTTGTAGGCGTCGGGCTTGCGCAGCGCCTCGATGTAGATCGAGGCGCCGTTGTTCGTCGCGCTGCAGGTGCCAGAGAGGAACGCCCGGTTGTTGCTCGAATCGTCCCAAGCGAGGCCGCCCTCGTCGAGCGCGTCCTTCCAGAAGCCGACCAGGAACTTCACGGATTCGACGGTTTGCTTGCTGTCCAGCACCACGGTCTTGCCATCGGCCTCGACTTCCTTGCCGCCCCAGGACCACAAGTACGGATAGGTGAAGGCCGGCGCGTCGCCGAAGGTGTGGCCGAGGGTCTGCCCGACCGGTCGCCCGAGCGCCTTGAGCTTCTTGCCCGCTTCACGCAAGGCTTCCCACGTCTCGGGGAACTTGCCGCCCGAATAGCCCACCTCCTCGAACCAGGATTTGCGATACGCGATCTGGAGGCCGACGATGCTCCAGGGCATGGCGATCCATCGCTTGCCGTCGTTGGCCACCACTCGCGAGGTTTCGTAGAAGCCGCCCTGTGCCTTGCCGAGCTCCTCGGCGACGTCGTCCACCGGAGCGAGACTGTCCGCATAAAGCTGCGGCCAGTTGTTGAGCGCGCAGACGATATCCGGCCCCGACCCCGACTGGATCGCGGAGGTCACGCGGGCCTGGATATCGTTGGCGTTGATGGTCTCGATGGTGAGCTTCACGCCCAGGGCCTTCTCGCATTCGGCCGCGATGTCTCCCTTGAGCAGCTGGTCGGACGCGGGAACGAAGTCGTTCCAGCGCAGCCAGTGGACGCTCGTTGCCTGGGCGAATGCCGGCGCGCGGCCGGAGGCGAGAACGCCCGCCATTCCCCCGCTGGCAGCGATCGCTCCGCTGCCGGTGAGCTTCAAGAAAGAACGACGATCGAAGCGAGCCATGGTATGTTCCTCCCCTGTCGGTCTTCGGACCGATCTAACGAACGCGATTGCAACAATCCGGCGCGAAGCGGATCCCCACCGATCAGGTGTGAATTTTTTTCACCTCCTCGTGCGCCCATTTCACCGCCTCCTCGGCCGGCATCCCCTGCACCGCCTTGGCGTACATGTCGGTGATGATGTACTTGCTCAGCACCTCTGCCGCCTTGCGGTCGGCCGGTCCCGCATAGCCCGGGAAGCGTCCTGCGCTCGCCGCTACCCGGAACGGCAGCATGACCGGATCCTTCTCCCACAGCGGATCCTGCTCCCAGACCGGCGTGGCGCCGACCGAATAGCCCTGTTGGGAGTTGAACCATCTCTGATAGACGTCCTTCGAAGTGATCCAGCGCAGGAAGTCCTTGGCGGCCTTCTGGTTCTTGGAATATCCCATCAGCATGTTCGACATCGGCAGATGATAGCCGAATTGGCCGGCGGGGCCCTTGGGTAGCGGCGAGTGCAGGATGTCTTGCCAGAGCGGAGTGCCCTTCTCGGTCTGATAGGCGTCGGGCTTGCGCTTGGCCTCGATGTAGATCGAGGCGCCGTTCAACGTGGAGCTGATGGTCCCCGACAGGAACGCGCGGTTGTTGTTGGTATCGTCCCACGCGAGGCCGCCTTCGTCGTGGGCATCCTTCCAGAACGTGGCCATGAACTTGACCGAGTCGACCGCGGCCTTGCCGTCGAGCACGACGGTATTGCCATCCTTCTCCACTTCCTTGCCGCCCCAGGACCACAGGTAGGCATAGGTGAAGGTGGGCGCGTCGCCGAAGGTGTGGCCCAGCGTTTGGCCGATCGGGCGGCCCTTCGCCTTCAGCTTCTTGCCGGCGTCGTGGTATTCCTCCCAGGTCTGGGGAAATTTGCCGGCCGGATACCCGATCTCCTCGAACCAGGATTTGCGGTAGGCGAGCTGCGCGCCCAGCACGCACCAGGGCAGTGCGATCCATTTCTTGCCGTCGTTGGCGACGACGCGCGATTCCTCGTAATAGCCGCCCTGGGCCTTGCTGATCTCGTCGGCGAGATCGCTGACGTCGACCAGGCTTTCCGCATAGAGCTGCGGCCAATTGTTCAGGCCGCAGATCACATCCGGGCCCGAGCCCGACTGGATCGCCGAAGTGGTGCGTGCCTGGATATCGTTGCCATTGATGGTCTCGATATTCAGAGTGACGCCCAGCGCCTTCTGGCACTCCGGCGCGATCTGCTTGCGCAGCACCTCATCGGAGGCCGGCACGAAATCGTTCCAGCGTAGCCAATGCACATTGGTCGCCTGGGCAAAGGCCGGCGCCCGGCCCGAAGCGAGAATTGCCGCCATTCCTCCGGTCTTTGCCGCAATCGCGCCGCCGCCCGAGAGTTTCAGGAAGTTGCGCCGACTGAAACGTGCCATGGAGATCCTCCCTAAGCTTTTGCAGCCAGATTGACCCGATCGCTGGGCTTGAGCAACCCTATCCGTTCTCCGCGCCTCCTTCCAGGGTAAACGATCGGCACACCGGGCGATTGGCCGGTAGAGGGTTCCAGCGCGGCGGCTCCCGCGGGCTGCACCCCCGTGCGCAACGGGGCCGATGCGGCGGCCATGGCAACACTGCCTGTCGCTTTCGGTCCGACCACACTGTAGACGGAAGCGCCCGTTCTGCGCGATGATCTCTCAGGACGCCGCCATAGGGATGGGCGAGAACCCACGGCTGTCAGCAGGGGAGAGCAACGATGAACTGGAAATGGATCATGTCGGTCCTCGCCGCGGCAAGTGTCGCCGTCACCCCGGCGCTCGCCGCCGAGCTCACCGGCACGCTCAAGAAGATCAAGGATACCGGAGCGATCACGCTGGGCCACCGCGAGTCCTCGGTGCCGTTCTCCTATTATGACGACAAGCAGCAGGTCGTCGGCTACGCCATGGACCTCTGCTACCGCATCGTGGATGCGGTGAAGAAGGAATTGAAGCTGGACACCATCGAGGTGAAGCTGAACCCGGTCACCTCGGCCACTCGCATCCCGCTCATGGCGAACGGAACCATCGACCTCGAATGCGGCTCGACCACGAACAACCTCGAGCGCCAGAAGCAAGTCTCGTTCACCATCACGCATTTCGTGACGGCCAATCGCTTCGTGTCGAAGAAGGCTGCCAATCTCAAGGTCGTGGACGATCTCAGGGACAAGACGATCGTATCGACCTCCGGAACCACCAATATCAAGCAGATCACCGAGATCGGCGCGCAAAAGAATCTCGGCCTCAATATCCTTGCCGCCAAGGACCACGCCGAGGCGTTCCTGATGGTGGAGACCGACCGGGCCGCCGCCTTCGTGATGGACGACATCCTGCTCTTCAGCCTGGTCGCGACCTCGAAGTCGCCGCCGGACTATGTGATCTCCGCCGATGCGCTGTCGGTCGAACCCTACGGCATCATGCTGCGCCGCGAGGACCTCGACTTCAAGAAAGTGGTGGATGGCGCCATGGTGGGCATCTACAAGAGCGGCGAGATCAACGCGATCTACGAAAAGTGGTTCCTGAAACCGATCCCGCCGAGAGGTATCAACCTCAACGTGCCGATGAGCCCTGCTTTCAAGAAGGTCGTGGCCAGCCCGACCGACAGCGGCGATCCGGCGGTGTATTGAGTTCCGGCGCGAACCTGAGCGTTCGCCGGCGTCGCCGCCGCCCTTGGTGCTGCGACGCCGATCCGGGTCCTAACATGATCATGGACGACGCAACGGGTCCCGGTTCAGCAGCGCGACGTCGGATGCTGCGCTGCGCGCGGGGTATTGGGCCGCGATGAACTACCATTGGAACTGGGGAATTTTCTGGGAGATTTCTCCCGACGCATCCCACAGCTACCTTCAGACTCTTTTGCTCGGAACCGCGTGGACGTTGGCAACCGCGCTCGCCGCCTGGGTCCTGGCGCTGACGTTCGGATCGATGGTGGGCGTGATGCGCACGACCCCGCATCCCTGGCTCGTGCGCATCGGCAATGCCTATGTCGAGCTGTTCCGCAACGTTCCGCTGCTGGTGCAGATGTTCCTCTGGTATTTCGTGCTGCCGGAGCTCGTCCCGCGCGGCATCGGGACCTGGCTCAAGCAGCTGCCCGACGCCTCCTTTTACACCGCGGTCGTCGCGCTGGGCTTCTACACCTCGGCACGCGTCGCCGAGCAGGTGCGCGCCGGCATCACCAGCCTGCCGAGCGGCCAGCGCCTCGCTTCGCTCGCGCTCGGCCTCACGCTGCCGCAGGCCTATTGGTACGTGCTGTTGCCGATGGCCTACCGCATCATCCTGCCGCCGCTGACCTCGGAGTTCCTCAGCGTCATCAAGAACAGCGCCGTCGCGCTCACCATTGGCCTGATGGAGCTGACCGCGCGGGCGCGATCGATGCAGGAATTCTCCTTCCAGGTGTTCGAGGCTTTCACCGCCGCCACGGTCATCTACATCGCGATCAACATCGTGGTGACCTTCGCCATGCGCCGCACCGAGCGCCGGGTCGCGGTGCCGGGCTATATCGGCATGGCGCCGCCCGCGACTGCGGAGTGAGGCGCGCGTGTTCAGCAATTTCGATTTCGAGATCATCCTGCGCTCGCTGCCGTACCTGTTCTACGACGGCATGACATTCACGCTCACGCTGACTGCGCTCGCCACGCTTGGCGGCATCGTGTTCGGCACGGCGCTGGCGCTCATGCGGCTCTCCGGCATCCCGCCGTTGTCGGTGTTGGCCGCCGGTTACGTGAATTTGATGCGGTCGGTGCCGCTGGTGCTGATGATCTTCTGGTTCTATTTCCTCGTGCCGTATCTCGGACAATGGGCGACCGGCGCATCGCAGCCGATCCGGGTCGGTCCGTTCCTGTCCTCGCTCGTCACCTTCATGGTGTTCGAGGCCGCGTATTTCTGCGAGATCATGCGGGCCGGCATCCAATCGATCCCGCGGGGCCAGGTCTGGGCGGCACAGGCGCTCGGCATGCGCTACCCGGCCACGATGCTATACATCGTTCTGCCGCAGGCGTTCCGCAACATGGTTCCCGTGCTGCTCACCCAGACCATCATCCTGTTCCAGGACACTTCGCTCGTGTACGTGCTCTCCATCACGGATTTCCTCGGCGCGGCCTCGAAGATCGCGCAGCGCGACGGGCGCCTGGTCGAAATGTATCTGTTCGCGGCCCTGGTCTATTTCCTGATCTCGCTTTTCGCCTCCCATTGCGTGCGCCTGCTGCAGCGGCGCGTCGCCATCGTCCGCTGAGCCTCGCGCCGATGATCAAGATCCGGGATCTGAGCAAGTGGTACGGCACGGTCCAGGTGCTCAAGGGCTGCTCGACCGAGGTCGCCAAGGGCGAGGTCGTGGTCGTGTGCGGCCCCTCCGGATCCGGCAAGTCGACGCTGATCAAGTGCGTCAACGGCCTCGAGCCGTTCGAGAAAGGCGAAATCGTCGTCGACGGAATCTCGGTCGGCGACCCGAAAACCGATTTGCCCAAGCTCAGGGCCCGGATCGGCATGGTGTTCCAGCATTTCGAACTGTTCCCGCACCTGACCGTCATCCGCAATCTCACGCTGGCGCAGATCAAGGTGCTCGGCCGCAGTCGGGAAGCGAGCCTCGCCAACGCCCTGCGCCTGCTCGACCGGGTCGGCTTGCGCGAGCACGCGCACAAATATCCGGGCCATCTCTCCGGCGGCCAGCAGCAGCGAGTGGCGATCGCACGTGCACTCGCGATGGATCCGATCACCATGCTGTTCGACGAGCCGACCTCGGCGCTCGACCCCGAGATGATCAAGGAGGTGCTCGACGTCATGGTAGCGCTGGCGCAGGACGGCATGACCATGATCGTCGTCACCCACGAGATGGGGTTCGCCCGCCAAGTCGCCCGTCGCGTGGTCTTCATGGACCAGGGCGAGATCGTCGAGGACGCGGCCACGGCCGAATTCTTCGGCAAGCCGCGCAGCCGCCGCGCGCAGACGTTCCTGTCGAAGATCCTGCAGCACTGAAGAAACCCTGCCCCGAGAGGGCTTCCAGGTTTCATTCGATTACTTGGTCGGCGCGGTTGAGCAGGGTAGGGGGCACATCGAGACCGATTGCCCTTGCGCTCTTGAGATTGATCACCAGCTCGAATTTCGTGGGTTGCTCGACGGGGATATCCGCGGGCTTGGCCCCTTTGAGCACCTTGCTAACCTGCAAGGCAAATTGACGATAGATGGAAGCGAAGCGCGGGCCGTAAGCGATGAGGCCGCCTTCCTCGGCCGTCTCCGGCCATTGGTACATGGCGGGCAGCCGGCTGGCAGCGACCCGTTCGATGATTTGCGCACGGTATCGATTGAGCAGCGATGAGGCGAGAACGTTGAGCGCTTGCGCGCCGCCGGCTACCGCGCTGTCGATTGCCGGCAGAATGCCATCCCCGATGTCGACTGCATGAACGGCAAGCGCGACACCGCGCGCCCGTGCGGCGCTCTCCAGCGTCTGCAGCTGCTCGGGGCTGGTGACACCCCGGTCCGCCAAAGTCGCGATGCGCCTGGCCGCGGGAACCACCTCCAGTAGGACCTCCTGCCGCTTGCCGTCGAGATCGGTGGCCATGATGCTCATCCCGGTAGTATTGCCGCCGGGATGAGCCAGCGAGGCAACCGCCTTTTCCGCCACGAGATCGTCCGAGAACGCCAAAATCGGAATGGTCTGCGTCGCTCGCTGCACGAGGCGCGTTAGCGCGGCGCCGCCGGTGGTGATCACCTCGGGCCGTGCCTCCACGATTGTAGCGACAACCGTATCGGCGCGGTCAGCCGGCACGCTGAATCCGGCCAAGATGGTGAGATTGACCCCCTCGCTGAAACCGTGCCTACGCAGCTCGTCGAAGAAGGCTAGCCAATGGACAGCATCGCGGGGGGAGTTGGCCAACACGCCAAGCCGATAGGTCCTTCCCGCATCTTGCGGCCAAGCAGGGCCCGACATTGTAACGGCCGCCCCGCCGAGAAACGCGATGAATTCCCGCCGCCTCATCGATCACCTCGCGCCGATATCCTACACTGGATTCGCCGCCGAAGCAGGTTCACACCACGCGGAAAGTCCGATTAACCGGGTTCGGCGCGGATCCAGTTCTCCAGCAGCATGCGCAGCGCCGCCACGAAGGCGAGCGGCTGATCGAGCATGACGTGGTGCTGGGCCTCGGGCACCTCGACGATCGGCGCCAGCGGTCCCATCAGCTGCGACATGTAGGAGGCGGTCTTGCGCGAGACGAGCGCGCTGCGCTCGCCGAAGATCAGGGCGGCGCGACAGCGCACCGCCTGCAGATATTCGCGGAACGGCTCGCCGAAGCGGCGCGCGCCGATCGCCCCACCGTCGAATTTCCAGGTCCAGCCGCCTTCGACCCGCATCAACGAATGCCGGGCGATGAACTCGACGATGAAGTCGTTCTCGCAGGCCTGCGGCGGCATCAAGCGAAAACGCGCCAGCGCGGCTTCGAAGCTCGGATAGATCTTCTTGTTTCCCCAGTTGGGCGGCGACAGCGGCCGGCTGATCTCCTCCTCCGGCGAACGGATGGGGGAATCGACGATGACGGCGCCACCGAGCTCCTGGCCGAATTGCGATGCGAGCTTCATCGTCATGAAGCCGCCGAAGCTGTGGCCGATGACGAAGGGATGTTGTCCCAGCGCCGCATCGGCGATCACCGCGCGCATCTCCGCGGCGCGAATATCGGAGCCGTAGCTCTGGCGCCGGCCGCTGTCCCCCATGCCCGATAAATCGATCGCCGCCACTGGGAAATACCGGGTGAAATATGGCGCGATGAAGCTCCACCAATTGGCGTGCGCACCGCCGCCGTGGACGAACAGGAGGCCGCGAGCGATGGAACTCGCCGGCTCGGCCGGCCAGAACAAATAGTGGACCGGGCAGTCCTCTACGATGACGCGCCGCGATTGCTTCGGACGAGAGATGGCCCATCGAAACCACTCGGGCGCGGGCGCGCGAACCTCGAGCTCGCGCAATCGGGTCGATGCGTCGGTCAAGGAAAAGCTCCTGGCGAATGCGGAAGCGCTGAGGCCAGTGTTATCGCATCTCGTTGGCGATGCGAACGAGCGTCGATGCAATCTGCCAGCTCGCCTTGACCGATCCCGTGAGGCTGCCGGCAACCTTGGATGCGCCGCCGGCGCGATTGCGATGGCGAACCGGCAGCTCCAGGATCCGCAATCGCGCGCGCGCGGCCCGCATCTGCATTTCCAGATTCCAGCCGTAGGTCCTCTCCCGCATGCCGAGCCGTTCGAGCGCATCGCGCCGGATCGCCCGCAACGGGCACATGTCGGTATAGCGCACGCCATAGAGCGCGCGCATGATGAGGCCGGCGGCATGGCCGGCGAGGCGCTGGTGCAGGCCCATGCTGCCCTTCTCGCGCACGCCGCGGGCACGGGAACCGATCACGAAATCCTGCTCGCCGGCGAGGATGGGAGCCACGAGGCGGGGAATCTCGGCGGGATCGTCGCTGCCGTCGCCATCGATGAAGGCCAGGACCGGCCGCTCGGTCGCTCGGACGCCAGCAAGGCACGCGGCACCGTAGCCCGATCGCGGCTCGAGGACGACGCGCGCGCCGGCGGCGCGCGCACGGGCAAGCGTGTCGTCTGTGCTGCCGCCATCGGCCACAATCACCTCGTCGACGACGTCGCGCGGGACCGCGCGCACGACGTCACCGATCGTCTCCGCCTCGTCGAGCACCGGAATGATCAGCGCTACCCCGGCGTTCATGTGGCCAGATCACAGGCTCCAGCGCAGCCCGCAATGGGCGCAGCACGTCGGCGGCGTTTCGCTCAGGAGTTCGCGGCGAAACGTACGGTAGGATTCCCCGTTCCAGATCTCGCGCATCGACTGCTGCGTCGCGTCTCCGAGCGTGAATGCGTCGTAGCCGCGCATCGAGAACGGCGCGATGCAGCACGGCAGCGCCCGGCCGTGGGCGGTGAAATACATCAGCGTCCACGGCCGCGTGCACAGGGACCAGGGACGCTCCTCGTCCGCGCGTCGCAGGCTGGTGCCCGGCTCGGTGGCGCCGGAGGCATTGAATAGAATGCCGTGCTCCGCCGCGCGGCTCTCGGCCTCGCGGATCAGCGCTTCCTCGCGCTCGTCGGTATGCTCGAACAGCGCCTGATCCGCGCGCGCGAGGCCCTGGCCGTCCGGAAAATACACGAGCCGCTGCAGGTGCACTTCGCGCACGTCGATCGTATGCGCGAGCTCGACGAAGGCGGGAAGCTGTCCGATGGTCTCCTTCAGGCCCGTGAGCCACAACGATACCCGCGGCCTCTCGGCGGCGAGCGAACGCTGCAGCGCGCGGAATTCGCGCACGTTCTCGACGATGCGGTCGAACACGTCCTTGCCGCGCACCGCCTTGAACGTCTGCGCCTCGGCGGCGTCGAGCGAGACGCGCAGCTCGTCGAGCCCGCTCGCGATGAGATCGCGCCCGCGCCGTTCGTTGAGCAAGGTGCCGTTGGTGTTGAAGAGAACGTAGGTCCCGCGCGCCTTGAGATAGCGGATCATGCGCGGAAGATTCGGAACCATCAGCGGCTCGCCGACGCCGTGGAGCACCACGCGGGCGATGTTGGGGTATTGATCGACGATCGACCGGAACAGGTCCCAGCTCATGTTGGCCGCTGGCTCGAGCTCCTCGAACGTCCGCGGGCAGGTCGTGCACGGCAGGTTGCAGCGGTTGGTGGTTTCCAAATACAGGCAGACCGGGTCGCCGCCGGCAATCTCGCTACGGTCAAGCTCCACCGCCTCGAAATAGCGGCGGGGGTCGACGCTGCGTTCCGCTGCACCTGCGTTCATGACGCCATCCGCGTCCTTGGTCCTATCCCGCGTACCATGAGATCGACTCAAGCACGCGTCTCCCGCCAACCGTCGACCGAGTACGCGTCCCGGAATCGCAGCAGGTAAAGCGCCATGAAGGCACCCCAGGTCGGCCAAGTGGAAATCCAGAGATGATTGCCGACCTGCGCGAACCCCCACGGGTCGAACAGCTGACGCCAGCTCACGATGACCGTGATGGTGTGCACGATCAGCGACAAGCCATAGCTGATGGTCCGGAATGCGCCGAGCAACAGTGCCAACGCGAGGACCAATTCGGCGATCCCCAGCGCATACGACGCCCCGGTCGGAAGCGACACGCCGTAGAAGCTTTGCGCGATCCGAATGGTTGCACTCGGCACGATCAGCTTTTCGAGGCTCCACTGCAGCAGGAAGATGCCGAGGAAAAATCGCAGGATAAGGAGCGCGATTGCGGCGGTCTTGTCGGTTGCGGGAGCCATGTCGCGTCTCCTCATCACGCCGCACCGCCCCTCGGGCGGAAACGGCCGATCGCATCTTATGTTACACCAAGCAGTTCCGGCAGCTCGCTCAGCGTGCGAATCTCCCGGTCGGGGTTGCCCGGTAACCGCTCGCGGCGCTGGCCATAGCGGTTGCACCATACGACACGCATTCCGAACGCGGCAGCCGCGTAGGCGTCCCAGGCGTTCGAGGACTGGAACGAGATTGCCGATGCCGGCACGCCGAGCCGATCCACGGCCAGTTGATACACCTTCGGATGCGGCTTGTAGACCCCCACCGCCTCGACCGACAGCACGCGATCCAGCAGGTCCTGCAGCTCATTGCCGTTGACGGCTGCGTCCAGCATCTTCGGCGACCCGTTCGAGAGGATCGCTGTCTGCAAGCCGGCGCGTTTCAGGCGTTGCAATGTGGCCGCCACTTCGGGGAACGTTTCGAGCGTCAGATATAGCGTCATGAGCCGGTCGCGCAGCCCCGGCTTTTCGATGTTCAGCGTCTCGAGCGCGAAATCGAGCGCGTCGCCGGTCACCTGCCAGAAATCCGCATGCCGACCTTGGAGCGCGCGAAGCCAGGTGTACTGCAGCTGCTTGTCGCGCCAAATCGCCGTGAGCTTGTCGATGTCGTCGCCGAGAACGTCGCGACACCCCTTCGCCGCAGCAGCAAAATCAAACAACGTCCCATAGGCATCGAACACGCATGCCTTTATTCCCGAAAGACGGTCCATGTCCAACTCTGCAGGATGACGACCGGCATGGCGGCGCCTGCCCCCGATTTCGCCGGCGTGATTATGATGGTCTCCGATGTTCGCTCGGTCGGCGGCCGCGGAGCTCGAGGCGCGCCCGCCGCTCGCCGATATGTAACCTTCTCGGGCAGCGTTACGAAATCACCGTCAAGTGAACGGACTGTTCGACGCCCGGTACTGGAGCCGGCGATGCGACCGCTTGTGTTGCCGAGGCGACGCCTCTGCATGATCAACTCCGCAGCGTCGCCAACGGCCCGGGTTGTGGCGGCAGCTTGCGAACCGGTATGCTTCCGCGGGAGTATCGATGGCGACAACGTCGGTACGGTTTTTTGATCGCGTCGGATTTCTGGCATTGGGTCTGATCGCCTTCCTATCGACGGCCACCGCCGTGCCGGCTACGGATCATCCGCCGGCGGCAATGACCAATCGCGATTGGGAAGCGCTTTGGACGAAGGTGCTGAGCCGCCACGTCGACGAGGGCGGTCGGATCGATTTTGCCGGCCTTGGGGCCGATCGTTCCGATCTCGATCGGGTCGTCGCGTTCGTTGCCGCCATCGATCCCGGATCGGCCCCGGATCGGTTCGCCAGCCGGCAATCCCGCTTGGCGTATTACATCAACGCCTACAATGCGCTCGCCATGCACGGGGTGCTGGAAGCCGGCGTGCCGAATGGCCTCGGCGGATTGCGCAAGTTCTCGTTCTTCTATTTCCGAACCTTCACGATCGGAGGGCAATCCATCTCGCTTTATGATTTCGAGAACAAGATTATCCGCCCGCTCGGCGAGGAACGAGTCCATTTCGCCCTCAACTGCATGGTCGTGAGCTGTCCGCGGCTTCCTCGTCATGCCTTCGCACCGGACACGCTCGACAGCCAGCTCGATGCGGCAGCGCGGGCATTCATCGGGGAAGATCGCAACGTGCACCTCGATCCGGCCAGACCGATAAGCATCATCGCGTGCACTCCGTCCGGCCGTACCTGTGCGTTGCGAAGCCGTTCCATGGGCGCGAAATGAGTATCCCTCTGTAACATTTGGGCGAGTTGCAACGAATTCAGTGTTGAAGATGAATTTCGGCATCCGACGCGAAACGCCGTCGGATGGCCGATGAGGGGTTGGAGGAGATC